>JBAQHW010000532.1:0-5589 GCA_049288525.1 Xanthobacteraceae bacterium | reverse complement strand
TGCTTAGATGACGCGCTGGTGCGCGTTCCAATTGCGCTCGAGATTGGCGATCAGTGCCGGACTGAAATGGCATAAGGCCTGTTCGCGGCAATAGACCGCCATGTAGCGGCGAAAAGCATCGAGCGGTTCCTGGCCGACGCGAATGGCCCGCCGGTTGCCCGCGGCGCTGACGACCCCTGAACCGGTGAAGCCGTCGATGACCTGATCGAGCGCGCCGTCGATCGATTCGGGCGGTGCGATCTCGTCGCAGATGAGCCGGCCTTCAGGCGTGTCGCAATCGAGCCGGCGGCCGTAGAGGATCGCCTGACGCGCGATGCGGTCGCCGGTAAAGCGCCACAGCCGTAAATTGGCGGCGCCGGGGATAATGCCTTCCTTGCGCGCCGGCAGCGTCATATAGGCGTCGGCCGCCGCCAGCACGTAATCGAGCACCAGCAAAAGCTGGCAGCCGCCGCCGATGGCGAAGCCCTCGACCAAGCCGACCCAAGGTTTTTCTGTCGTGCCGCCCGCCATTTCGTCGGGACTTGCGTCCGGCCGCGCCACGCCGCGGAACAGTTTATTGACGAGGCCCATGTCGCGCTTGATGTACCAGACATAGGAGATCATGCCGCGATACAGATGGGTGAGATTGATGCCGGCGGAGAACAGCCGCCGGTCGCGATATTTGCTGTGCTCGACGACATCGCCGCGCAGCACGGCAATACCGCTTTCCGGATCGAGCGTGGCGATATCGACGGCAATTTCCAGTCCGTCGAGCGTCGCCTCGTCCTCGGCATTGAGAAAACGCGGATTGCGCATGGTCACGACAGCCGCCTTGCCGCGCCGCTCCAGCGTTGCGCCTTCGAACTCAAGCTTGCCGCGTTCGGCGAAGCGCCGGCTTTGCTCGGCGGCTTCGGGCCGCGGTAACAGCATGGCGTGGCACAGATGCATGCCGCTTGCCTGGTTGGCGAGGACATGGGCGAGGAACAGCCCTTGATCGATCTCGGCGCCATCCTTGTCGCGCTGCAGCATCCCGTTCTCGCGCGCCAGCGTTTCGCCGTCGGGGACGAGACCCGGCACGGCATCGGCGGCATCGCGCACCAGTTGTTCGACCCGCACGAACTTCGTGAAGTCATCGGTCAACAGCCGGTACAGCGCCGGCGCGTGGGCGCCGAGAAACGTCTCGCGCGCGGCGCGATCGCGTTCGACGATGGCCACAGCCGCCGCAGCCTGCGCCAGCGAACGCTTCGGCTTCGCCGGCAATCGCGCGAGCAGCGCCGTGCCGAGCCGCCATTGCCGGGAAAAAGTGTCGATGGCGCGCCGGTGATCGCCGTCGAGTGCGCCGCCGCTGGCGAGCCAAGCCGCTACGGCGTCGTGCGGCAGGCCGGCCCGCTCATAGAGATCGGTCGAAGATAGGTCTGCTGCGATCGCCATCGTTCAAGTCCGCGGCCGTTTGTCGATGACCCGCTTCGCCTTGCCCTGTGAGCGTTCGATACTGCCCGGCGCCACCGGCCGGACGGCGGCGGTGACCCCGACGCGCGATTTGATGAGATGCGCGCCGCGATCGGCCAGCACCAGCATGGCGTCCGGCGGCAAGACGTTGCGCGTCTCGACGATCACGTCGAGCTCGTCGAGGCGTTCCGGCCGTGTCACTTCAAGAATGTAATGCGGCGCGAAAGATTGCTCGTTGGCCAATGCCGCCTCGATCTGACTTGGAAATACGTTCACGCCGCGGATGATCAGCATATCGTCGCTGCGGCCCTTGATCCGCTCGATGCGGCGCATGGCATGCGCCTTGCCGGGCAACAGCCGGGTCAGATCGCGCGTGCGATAACGGATCACCGGCATTGCTTCCTTGGTCAGCGAGGTCAGCACCAGCTCGCCCTCCTCCCCGTCGGGAAGTACCTCGCCGGACTCCGGGTCGATGATCTCCGGATAAAAATGGTCTTCCCAGATCGTCAGTCCGTCCTTGCTCCGCGCATACTCCGCGGCGACGCCCGGACCGATCACTTCCGACAAGCCGTAGACATTGACCGCATCGAGCCCCAGGCGCTGCTCGATTTCCGTGCGCATGGATTCGCTCCACGGCTCGGCGCCGAGCAGCGCGACGCGCAGCGACGATTTGCGCGCGTCGATACCCTGGCGGTCGAATTCGTCGGCGATGGCGAGCAGATAGGACGGCGTCACGGCGATGAGCCCTGGCTCGAAATCGACAATGAGCTGCACCTGACGTTCGGTGAAGCCGCCGCTGACGGGAATGACGGCACAGCCGAGATATTCCGCGCCGTAGTGAAAACCCAAGCCGCCGGTGAACAGGCCGTAGCCATAGGCAACGTGCATTTTGTCGCCGGGCCGGCCGCCGGCGGCGCGGATCGAACGCGCCATCAGCCGCGACCAGGTCTCGATGTCGGCGCGCGTATAGCCAACCACCGTCGGCTTGCCGGTGGTGCCGCTCGACGCATGAATGCGAACGATCTCGTTCATCGGCACCGCAAACATGCCGAACGGATAGTTTTGCCGCAGATTCTCCTTGGTGGTGAAGGGGAGCCCGGCCAGATCGCCGAGGCGTCCGATGTCGGCGGGCGCTACGCCGGCAGCGGCGAAGGCCTTGCGGTAGTGTCCTACTTGCGCGGCGGCGCGCGCGACCGTCGCCTTCAGGCGATCAAGCTGCAGCGCGCGCAATTCGTCAACGCTTGCGGTCTCGACCGGTTCCGGCCGATCGCGCGCGGCCGTGGCATGGCCGTTTTCGCCCATTGCGTTTCCTCAAAGCGCGTTTTCGCGACAGCCGACGTTATCGGCTGGCGCTTACTCTATGGCTTGTCGGAAACGGCCGCAATCAACTCGCCCGGGCACAGTGGCTCGGCATGAAGCACCTTCAATCCCAACTTCAAAATCCTCCAACTTCAATCCTTCTTGCCTTTGCCTTTTCTTTCGGCCTCTTCGGCGCAGACAATCCACGCTGCGGCAATCTCCATCAGCACCTTGCGGTCTTTTTCGGACGCACGTTGCGCCAGCCGCCGGCACTCGGCG
Source organism: Xanthobacteraceae bacterium (assembly GCA_049288525.1). Taxonomy (GTDB): domain Bacteria; phylum Pseudomonadota; class Alphaproteobacteria; order Rhizobiales; family Xanthobacteraceae; genus BOG-931. Next base: position 2,583 of record JBAQHW010000532.1, on the reverse strand, counting down.
GCGTAGTCGCGAAACTTCTTGGCATCCGAGTTGTTGGCATCATCAGATCGATCGTCCATCGCATGTCCCACATTGCAGTTGTTCCCTACTGTTCCAAATGGCAACCGATGGAACTTAAGCAAAGTTCCTCTTCAAATTCATGCGCTTGGCGGAACGATTCCGAAGGACGCTTGTTCGCCCTGTAATGGCGGGATCGGTGCATGGGGAACGCTGAGGACTATCGGCATTACGCGGCAGAATGCATCCGTCTCGCGCAGCAATCGCACGCGCCGACGGAGAAAGACGCGCTGCTGCGCATGGCAGCGGCGTGGCGTCGGCTTGCCGAGCATGCGGAGCGGAACGCCGAGCGCAGCGACGACCAGAAATAGTTTTGCAGAAATAGTTTCTCGGTCTCAGTTCTCGAAAAATTGATTCTTCGGCCGCGGCAGGCCGAAATGCTCGCGCAGTGTTGTGCCTTCGTAATCGCGCCGGAACAGGCCGCGGCGCTGCAACTCGGGCACCACGCTATTGACGAAATCGTCGAGCCCGCCGGGCAGATAGGGAAACATCACGGTAAAACCGTCGGAGCCTTCGGTTTCGAGCCACTCCTCCATCTCGTCGGCAATCGTCTGGGACGTGCCGACCATAGCGAGGCCGGAATAGCCGCCGAGCCGCTGCGCCACCTGCCGCACGCTGAGGTTCTCGCGCTTGCCGAGCGCAATGGCGCGCTCGCGGCCGCTCTTCGAGGCGTTGCTCTCCGGAATATTGTCGGGCAGCGGTTTGTCCGGATCGAATTTCGAAGCGTCGTGGCCGAGCGCGATCGACAACGACGCAATCGCATTGGCGTAATCGACCAGGCTGTCGAGCTTGGCCCGCTTCGCTTTCGCCTCTTCCACCGTGTCGCCGACCACGACGAAGCACGCCGGTAGGATTTTCATGTGATCGCGCGCGCGGCCGAGTTGCTCCATGCGGCCCTTGACGTCGGCGTAGAATTTTTGCCCGACGGCAAGATCGCTTTGCGCGGTGAACACCGCCTCCGCGGTCTCCGCCGCGAGCTGGCGGCCGGAGTCCGAAGCGCCGGCCTGCACGATCACCGGCCAGCCTTGAATCGGCCGCGCGATGTTGAGCGGGCCGCGCACCGAGAGATATTTGCCCTTGTGATCGAGCACATGCATTTTCGCCGGATCGAAGAAAATGCCGTCGTCGACGTCGCGGATGAAGGCGTCGTCTGCCCAGCTATCCCATAGGCCGGTCACAACGTCGTAGAATTCGCGGGCGCGGCGATAGCGATCGCCGTGCTCCATATGCTCGTCGAGGCCGAAATTGAGCGCCGCGTCCGGGTTGGAGGTGGTGACGATGTTCCAGCCGGCGCGGCCGCCGCTGATCCAATCCAGCGAGGCGAAGCGCCGGGCGATGTGATAGGGCGCGTCGAACGTGGTCGAGCCGGTGGCGACGAGCCCGATCCGCTCGGTGGCTTGCGATAGCGCCGAAAGTAGCGTGAACGGCTCGAACGAGGTCGCGGTGTGGCTGCGCTTGAGCGCATCCATCGGCATGTTGAGGACAGCCATGTGGTCGGCCATGAAAAAGGCGTCGAACTTGGCCCGCTCGAGCTTTTGGATGCATTCCTTGATGTGCGCGTAATTGAAATTCATGTCCGGCCAGGCGCCGGGATAGCGCCAGGCTCCGGTATGGATCGAGGCCGGACGCATGAAGGCGCCGAGATGCAATTGACGTCCGGATGACATGGTTGACTGCCCTTCGCTGACCGGCCCTTTGATGACCGTTCCTTCGCGGCCCGGCCGTCAATGTATGGTCTCATGCGATGCGGCGAAAGCCCGGCAGATTTGCATCGCTCGCCGCTGCCCGCCGCACTTGCATTCGCAGGCCGCGCGCGTAACCGTAACGGACAAACGATCAGAATGTTGGAGCGCTTCTAATGTCCCCAGAAACAGCGGCGGCCGCCACGATTGAAACGAGCGATCCGCGCCGTCCACGCCGCGTCCGGCACGAGCCGCGCCGCCGCATGCTCACCGTCAAGAGCGCCGACAAGATCGCCGCGCATATGGTGCGGGTGACGCTGACCGGCGATCTTGGCGGCTTCACCAGTCTCGGCTTCGACGATCACGTCAAGCTGTTCTTCCCCGACGGCTCAACGAATGCCGAGGGCGCGCCCAACATGCTGGGGCGCGATTTCACGCCGCGCCGTTACGATGCCGCCGCCGATACGCTCGAAATCGATTTCGCCATTCACGATGCCGGACCGGCGACGCGCTGGGCGGCGCAGGCGAAGACAGGCGACACGCTGGCGCTCGGCGGGCCACGCGGCTCCTTCATCATTCCGGCCGGCTTCGATTGGCATTTGCTCGTCGGCGACGAGACCGCCCTCCCCGCCATCAGCCGGCGGCTCACCGAATTACCGGCCGGCACGCGCGCGGTCGTCGTTGTCGAAGTCGATGGAGCGAGCGATGAGATCGCGCTGCCGACCGACACCAATGCGAGCGTGACCTGGGCGCACCGGGATGGTGCTGCGGCGGGCGCAAGTGATGCGCTGGCCAGGACCCTTGCGTCACTCAAACTGCCGAAGGGCGATTATTACGCTTGGGT
>JBAQHW010000531.1:0-4742 GCA_049288525.1 Xanthobacteraceae bacterium | reverse complement strand
GCGCCGCCGTGCAGCGCGACCATGCCAAGGCCGCGGAAATCTGGAAGGCCACCGACACGATGTGGTGGCAAGGGCCGGACGATCCCAATGTCTGCGTCTTGCGCGTGTCGCCGCTGACCGCCGAATTGTGGGATGGCCCGGCGAGCCAGGCGGTGGCGGCCTTCGAATTCGTCAAGGCGCGCCTCACCGGCGAACAGCCGAAGCTGGGCGAAAACCGCAAGATCACCGTGCCGATGTGAGCCGGGGGCCGGTTCCCCAGTTCCGGCTGACAAGGAACGACATAAGGAACGACATCGGCGCCCCACACGTTGTTTCCGCAGGCATTGCCGAGCGAGGACATCATGAGCGCCGAGATCGACCGCGTTTGGGATTTGATGAAGAAGATTTCGATTTGCATGTTCGCGACTTGGGACGGGCGTCAGCTGCACGCACGGCCGATGGGCGCTTATGTGCGGCGCGAAGACGATGCGATCTATTTCCTGTCCGACGCGCGCCGGCATAAGGACGACGAGATCAGCCGGTACTCCAAAGTCTGCCTCGCCTTCACCGATACCGGCGGACAGGACTACGTGTCGTTGTCCGGCCATGCCGAAGTTTCGAACGACCGCGGCAAAATTCGCGAATTATGGGGTACGCCTGCCAAGGCGTGGTGGGATTCCGCGGACGATCCGAATATTCGCGTTCTCAAGGTGACGCCGGCCGAGGCCGAATATTGGGACGCCCCGGGCAAGACCGTGGCCTATATCAAGATGGCGGCCGCCGCGATAAGCGGGCATCGTCCCGACATGGGCGATAACCGCAAGGTAGGCATGCGATGACCGTGCCACCGACCGGACCAAAAATCGAAGAGCCGGGCCAAGGTTCCAAACCAGGTCCCGAGCCCGAGCCCTCAGGTCCGCGCACGCCGTATCCGGTTGACGAGCCGGTCGATCCCCGCGGCCCCGGCTCCGCGCCGGACTATTTTCCCGGCAAGCCCGCCGGCGGTGGTCTGCCGAAGATGGACGGCGGAGATGCGAGACGCGGCGTCTTGCTCACAGTTTCAGCTTGCGTTTGCGCTGGCCTAGGGTCCGCAACCGCAATGCGTTGAGCCGGATGAAGCCCTCGGCGTCGCGCTGGTCGTAGGCAATGCCGGCATCTTAGCAACTACTTGCGGGCTCGGGTTGTTATCTGAAATTCATCCGAAAGACTGCGCAGCATAGTGCCCACTGGCGTGCCCCCTAAGACCTCGTTTGCACCCACACATACCCCGAGGGACATAGCGCACAGCCAATCTAAAGTCTGTCGCAACTCTGCTTGAGTGGGTTCTGGCGCCACGTTCAAGCTGAGAAATATGGTGTCGCGCTCATGCTCCCGCGCGAAGTGCCTATTGAGTGACCTCGCGGATACGTGCGCTGAATCCGACGATAACATCATGAATTGCAAATAGGCGTCTTTGACCGCACTCGTATCAGCCACATGCCGAAGGTTGAGTTGACGTGCCTTGGGGTGCTTCCGCTCCATCTCATCAAGATAATGGCGCAGCTTTTCGCCAGTATCATCCACATCGGCATCAAATCGACCCAGCACAAACTTGCCTTGTCGGCGCCTTTGCACCGCTTCATCCGCTACCAGATCTTCGACAAACTTCGATCCGTGTGCGGCTAAGCCGCCGATACAAATGAAATTCTCACAAGCGCACCGCGTAACGGTTCGCGCCTCAACTACTAGGCCGTCACGCAAAAGGGCCGTTCCCCCTTTCAAGTTGGCTAATGTCCGGCTCAGAAGAGCTAAAGCGATCACTTTCGGGTTACGCGCCCATTCCGATCCAATTTCCACCTTCGCCCCAGCAACAATGCCAACGCCGGCGTCCATGATCTTCTGAGCGATGGCAAAAAGCGGTTCGCTTGGATCGAGGGCCGCCATGGAAGAAGTCCCCTGGAAGACGCCAGTCTTAACGCTCCCTATGCAACTCCATCGTCAAAGCTTCAATTTCCGTTTGCGCTGGCCTAGGGTCCGCAGCCGCAATGCGTTGAGCCGGATGAAGCCCTCGGCGTCGCGCTGGTCGTAGGCGACCGCGCCCTCCTCGAACGTGACCAAGTCCTGGTCGTAGAGTGAATATTTGCTCGATCGCCCGACCACGCCGACATTGCCCCGGTAGAGCTTGAGCCGCACCCGGCCGCTGACAAACTCCTGGCTCTTGTCGATCGCGGCCTGCAGCATTTCGCGCTCCGGCGCGAACCAGAAGCCGTAATAGATGAGCTCGGCGTATTTCGGCATCAGCTCATCTTTGAGGTGCGCGGCGCCGCGGTCGAGCGTGATCGATTCGATGCCGCGATGCGCGGCGAGGAGGATGCTGCCGCCAGGCGTCTCGTACATGCCGCGCGACTTCATGCCGACGAAACGATTCTCCACCAGATCGAGCCGGCCGATACCGTGCGTCCTGCCGAGCGCGTTGAGCGCAGTTAGCAGCGCCGCCGGCGACAGCGCCTTGCCATCGATCGCCACCGGATCGCCGCGCTCGAAATCGATCTCGACATAGTGCGCTTGGGCCGGCGCCTTTTCCGGATCGTCGGTGCGCGAATAGACGTAATCCGGCACCTCGCCCGACGGGTCTTCCAAAACTTTGCCTTCGGACGAGGTGTGCAACAGATTGGCGTCGGTCGAGAACGGCGCCTCGCCGCGCTTATCCTTGGCGATCGGGATCTGGTTTCGCTCGGCGAACTCGAGCAGCGCTTCGCGCGATTTGAAATCCCATTCGCGCCACGGCGCGATCACTTTCACGTCGGGCTTGAGCGCATAATAGGCCAATTCGAAGCGGACCTGATCGTTGCCCTTGCCGGTGGCGCCATGGGCCACCGCGTCGGCGCCGACTTTCTCGGCGATCTCGATCTGCTTCTTGGCGATCAGCGGTCGCGCGATCGAGGTGCCGAGCAGATATTGGCCCTCATAAAGCGCGTTGGCCCGGAACATCGGAAACACGTAATCGCGGACAAATTCCTCACGCAAATCCTCGATGAAAATGTTCTGCGGCTTGATGCCCAGCGTCAGCGCCTTGGCGCGCGCCGGCTCGAGCTCCTCGCCCTGGCCGAGATCGGCGGTGAAGGTGACGACCTCGCAGCCATAGGTGGTCTGCAGCCATTTGAGAATGATCGAGGTGTCGAGCCCGCCGGAATAGGCAAGCACCACTTTCTTGACGTCTTTTTTGCCGGCCGCGGCCATGACGAAACATCCTAAAAGCTTGGGCGGCGCCGCCGCCTGCAAATGCGGCGCGGACTATAGGGGCATGGCAGACCGGCGCAAGCTGCCAGGAGCGGCCAAGCTTAGAGCGACTTGTCGCGCCGTTGCCTCAGGCCCCGCACCTTGCCGGCGAGCGCATCGCCGGCATCGGCCAGCCGCCGCTCGGCCGCCGCCTCGTCGATGCGGGTCGCGCCCCAGCGGTAGATCAGGCCGTGCATGAGCCAGATCAGGAGGTACATGAAGACGCCGGCGAACACGACGTCGGAGAAGAAATGGGCGCCGGCGGCGATGCGCAGAATACCGACGCCGACGCCGAAGGCGAGCGCCGCGGCATAGGCGATCGGCGCCAATTCCGGGGCTGCCAGCGCGGCGGGCGCCAAGGTCCAGAAGGCCCCGGACGGCTCGCCGGCGACGAAAGAGCAATTATCCGGGCAGCCGCCGCGCGGATCCCACCACGGCACGAAACGGTATTCGCCGCCGAATTGCTGCACATCGATCGGCCGCGGACGGCCCCAATGATCTTTGAGAATGACATTGGTGAGCAGGCCGGGACCGAGCGCCAGAGTCGCGATCAGAAACAGCGCGGCGCGGGCCTCGATCAGCATGCGCCGCCGCGGCCAGATCAGCTTGCCGATGATGGCGAGGAAGGCCGGCAGCACCAGAAGCGTGATCACGATGCGCGCCGCTTGCCGGGTGTGCTGCACCCACAACTGCGCATTGGCGTCGAACAGATGTGCCGGCCGATTGAACCAAATCGCGGCGACGTCGATATCGAGCTGAGGATCGATCGCGCAAATCAGGCCGACCACGAAGCCGATGCTCAGCGCGATCGTCAGCCCGGTCCGGTTCATCGCGATCCCCGTCCGCCGTTTTTAGCTGACGTCCAGATGCCGGCGTTGCGCCCGGCGAACAGCCAATAGACCATCCCCCCGGCGATCCCGGCCGCGGCAAAGACCTCGCGTTCGCGGGCAAGGTCGACATTAGCCGCCGCGCTGTAGCCGGCGAAATCCAAGCCGAACGCCATGGTCAGCGCCAGGGCGCCGCCGATCACGCCGTAGACCAGGATCGAGCGCAGCGCCAACCCCTCGGTAATCACGATGACAAGCAGCGTCGGCAAAAAGCCGACAACGAAAATGATGAGCGCGCCAATTCCGACCACCACCCACATCGCCGTAGACTGCGCTTGCGAAGACTGCACGCCGAGCGCGTTGAAGAAATAATCCCATTGCGGCGCGAGCGTGCCGAGCGCGAGCACCAGGGATGCGGCAATGCAGGCCCAGATATAGCCGACGAACATCAGCATGACGCGGAACAAAGCGGTCATGGCGCGCGTGTCACGGCGATTGCGATGGCTGGTATCATGGTTTGTATATCTGGATTTCTTGGCTCGCGTTTCGGTGCGAAGCTCAATCGGTCACGGCCATGGCGCGCAGCGCCAGACGTTCGCGGGCCGAGAGTTTTTCGGTCGCGCTCTTGAGCTGGCCGCAGGCGGCGAGAATGTCGCGGCCGCGCGGCGTGCGCACCGG
>JBAQHW010000530.1:0-8858 GCA_049288525.1 Xanthobacteraceae bacterium | reverse complement strand
TGCACATGCTGCCGCGCATCGCCAGGAGCGACCCGGCCACCGGCTTTGCCACCGAGGCGCTGACGGCGGCGATCGCGCAAAGCGAGCCCGAAGCAAAAGCGCGGCTCAAGGCTTTCCTCGACAAACGTGCGCCAAAAGTGACGCGAAGCTAGATGGCCGGCGTCGCCCACCCCAAATCAGCCGCCGCGCGGCCGGCCGCTCAAGCGGCGAAATCCGCACCACCGCTGCGGCCGGTCAAGCTCGGGCCGGCCGACGTCTTGGTGGAGCGGCGCGGGGACGGCAGCATTGTGATGCGCTCGCCGCATGCTTTGCCGCCACACCCGGACAAGCTGACCGAGCGGCTCGCCTATTGGGCGAAAACCGCACCGGACCGCGTATTTTTGGCGCAGCGCGATGCCGGCGGTGGCTGGCGCACGCACAATTATGCCGACACGCTAACGGCGGTGAACGCGATCGCCGCCTCGCTTTTGAAGCGCGATTTGTCAGCCGACCGTCCGATCGCCATTCTTTCCGGCAACGACATCGAGCATGCGTTGCTGGCGCTCGCCGCCATGCATGTCGGCATCCCCTACGCGCCGATCTCGGTGCCCTATTCGTTGTTGTCGCAGGACTTCGGCAAACTGACCGCGATCATGGCCCTGCTTTCGCCCGGGCTCGTGTTCGCCGCGAATGGGCAGGCCTTCGCGCGCGCCATCACCGCGACCGTGCCCAAGCAAGCCGAAATCGTCATCGCCGCCAATGCGGCGGGCGACCGGGCCGCAACCGCCTTTGCCACGCTGCTTGAAACGCCGGTCACAGCCGCGGTGGAAGCCGCGCATGCCGCGGTCACGCCCGACACCATCGCCAAAATCCTGTTCACCTCCGGTTCGACCGGACAGCCCAAAGGCGTCATCAACACCCAGCGCATGTTGTGCGCCAATCAGGCGATGATCGCCGCCGGTTTGCCGTTTCTGCGCGATGAACCGCCGATCGTGATCGACTGGTTGCCGTGGAACCACACCTTCGGCAGCAACCACAATTTTGGACTGGCGCTCGACAACGGCGGCTCGCTCTATATCGACGAGGGCAAACCCCTGCCCGGCGCGATCGAGGCAACAGTCCGTAATTTGCGCGATGTGGCGCCGACCATCTATTTCAACGTGCCGAAGGGCTACGAGATGCTGTTGCCGCATCTGCAATCCGATCGCGCCTTGCGGGAAAAATTCTTCGGCCGCCTGAAGGTCATGTTCTATGCCGGCGCCAGCCTGGCCCAGCACGTGGTGCAGGGCCTGCAGGAACTGGCCGTGGCGACCACCGGCGAGCGCATCATTTTTCTCTCGAGCCTCGGCTCGACCGAGACGGCGCCTGCGGCGCTCGCCTGCACCTGGGACTGCGAGCGCGCCGGTAATATCGGCCTGCCGCTGCCGGGCGTCGAACTCAAACTGGTGCCGCACGAAGGCAAGCTCGAAGCCCGGCTCAAAGGCGCCAATATCACGCCCGGCTATTGGCGCGCTCCGGCCTTGACCGCCGACGCATTCGATGCGGAGGGCTTCTACAAGATCGGCGATGCGCTCAAATTCGACGATCCGGACGATCCGACGAAAGGCTTGCTGTTCGACGGCAGGCTGGCCGAGGATTTCAAGCTCGCCACCGGCACTTGGGTCAGCGTCGGGCCGCTGCGGGCCGCCTTTATCGCGCATTTCGCACCGCTCATTCGCGACGTGGTGCTGGCCGGCGCCGACCGCGACGAGGTCACCGCGCTGATTTTTCCCGATGTCGAGGCTTGCCGCGCACTGGCGCGCGGAAGGGACGCGCAGCTTCCGGTCCGGTCGCTCCTGGCCGACGCGCGGGTGATCGATGCATTCTCCCATCGGCTAAATTCGTTTTTTGCCGGCGCCAGCGGCACGTCGAGCCGCATCACCCGCGCGGTCCTGCTGCACGAACCGCCGTCGCTCGATGTCGGCGAGATGACCGACAAGGGATCAATCAATCAGCGAGCGGTGCTGGCGCATCGCGCCAAATTGGTCGAAGAGCTTTACGCCGACGCGCCGCCGTCGCATGTCATCCTGGCCGGCGTCGCGCAGCCGGCATAAGTGAATTGAATAGGTGAATTGATATGGACATTCGTGGACATGCGGCGATCATCACCGGCGGCGCTTCCGGGCTCGGCGCCGTGACGGCGCGCATGCTGGCGGCGGCCGGCGCCAAGGTCGCGATCTTCGACGTCAATCGGGAAGCCACCGCCGCGGTTGCGATCGAGGTCGACGGCATTGCGCTTCACTGCGACGTGACGGACAGCACAGCCACCGAAAAGGCCGTCGCCGCGGCGGCGGCCGATCACGGCACGGCGCGCATCGTGATCAACTGCGCCGGCGTCGGGCCGGCCAAGCGCATCGTCGGCCGCGACGGGCCAATGCCGCTCGCCGAGTTCGCGCGCGTGATCGAGATCAATCTGATCGGTACCTTCAACGTGATGCGGCTCACCGTGGCGGCGATGGCGCCGCTCGAACCGCTGCAGGACGGCGAACGCGGCATCATTGTCTGCACCGCCTCGGTGGCCGCATATGAGGGTCAGATCGGCCAGGCCGCCTATGCCGCCTCGAAGGGCGGCGTGGTCGGATTGATCCTGCCGGCGGCACGCGAGTTCGCCCAGTTCGGCATTCGCGTCAACGGCATCGCACCCGGCATTTTCGCAACCCCGATGCTGCATGCGCTGCCGGAAGCCGCCCAGCAAAGCCTCGCCGCATCGGTGCCGTTTCCGAAACTGCTCGGCCAGCCGCCGCAATATGCCGCATTGGTCCGCCACATGATCGAGAACCGCTACCTCAACGGCGAGGTGGTGCGGATCGACGGTGCGCTGCGCATGGCGCCGCGCTAAGCCTTGTCGAGAGCAAGCCATGCTGAAAAACATCCGTACCACCCGCATCGAATGGGGCGATTGCGATCCGGCCGGCATCATCTATTACCCGCGCTATTTCGAGATTTTCGACACCTCGACCACGCACCTCATCGAATGCGCCACCGGCATGAAGAAAATCGAGTATCTGAAGGCCTATAATTTCGTCGGCCACCCGGTTCTGGAAACGCGCGCGCAATTCCGCCTTCCGACGCGCTTCGGCGACGAGGTCGTGATCGAGAGCAGCATTGTGGCCTGCGGGCGCACAAGCTTCAAAGTTGAACACCGCCTGACGCTCGCGGGCGCATTGGCCGCCGAAGGTGCCGAGACGCGGGTGTGGGCAGGCCGACACCCGGACAATCCCAACGAGATCAAGTCGCAGCCAATCCCACCCGAAGTCGTTGCGCGTCTGACGCAGGGCTGACGGCAGGCCGCTGTGTTTCCAGACGCCGCAAAAATAAGCTAGAAGCCTCTCGCTTGAACAAAAGGAAACGCCCATGACCATGCGTATCGACGCATATACCCACTTTTTTCCGAAGAAATTCTTCGACAAGCTCAACGAAGTCGCCGGCGACTATAAGGACATGGGCAAGCGCATCCGCTCGCTGCCGGCTCTGTTCGACGTCGACGTGCGCAAGAAGATCGTCGACGGGCACAAGGACTACCAACAGATCCTGTCCTACCCGCAGCCGCCGGTCGAGCGCTTCGCCAAATCGGGCAAGGATATCGACGACTTCTGCAAGATCATCAACGACGGCTTCGCCGAACTGATCGCCAAGGAGAAAGATCACTTCCCCGGCTGGGTGGCGCAAGTATCGCTGGCGGCGCCGGACGCCGGCGTCGCCGAGGCGGAACGCGCGCTCAAGATGGGCGCGCTCGGCGTGCAAATCTATACCAATGTGGCCGGCAAGCCGATCGACCGGCCGGAATTCGCGCCATTCTGGAAAAAGATGAACGAGCTCGGCGCGCCGATCTGGATTCATCCGGCGCGCGGCGCCGAGACGCCGGATTATCCCGACTATGAGAAGAAGTCGCTCTACGAAATCTGGTGGACCATCGGCTGGTCCTATGAGACCGCCGCCGCGATGCTGCGGCTGGTATATTCGAAGATCATGGACACCCACCCCAATCTGAAAATCATCACCCACCATTTCGCCGGCATCGTGCCGATGCTGGAAGGCCGGTTCGGGCCGGGTAACGACGTGATGGGCAACCGCACCACCGACGAGGACTATGTCGGCCTGCGCAAAAGTCTGAAGAAGCGGCCGCTCGATTATTTCAAGAACGATTTTTGGGCCGACACTGCGGCATTTACCGCCGAGCCGGCGACCAAATGCGGCATGGAGTTCTTTCCCATCGACAAGATCGTATTCGCTTCCGACTGCCCGTTCGACCCCGAAGGCGGCACGATGTTTCCGCGCGAGACCTTGCGCATCCTCGACAATCTGAAGATGGACAAGGCCACCAGCGAAAAGGTGTTCTACAAGAATCTCGAGGCGGTCACCGGCAAGAGGCTGGTGAAATAGCGAGCGGCGGCATCATTCCCGCGCAAGCGGGAATGATTGCTCATCCCGAAGCTGTGGCGACGAATGAGCCCGTCTTCACGGGGACGAGCGACTGACTTGCCTCGTTCTTTGGTGCGTGTGGCGTGATATCGTGCGCACTCCGAAGGAGGTGATCAATGAAACTTCTCCGCCGCGAATTTATGCATCTGGTAGCGGGCGCTGCCACGCTGGCGGCCTCGTCGCGCATCGCCAGGGCGCAAGTCTATCCGACGCGGCCGGTGCGTATCATCGATCCCTTCCCGCCGGGTGGCGTGTCCGACATTCTCGCGCGTTTGATCGGACAAAAGCTATCGGGGCGGCTCGGACAGCCATTCGTCATAGAGAACCGACCAGGTGGCGCCACCAATATCGCCACCGAGGCGGTCGTACGAGCGGCACCTGACGGCTATACGCTTCTCCTGGTCAGTCCGTCGAACATGATCAATGCGACGCTCTACGATAAGCTCAACTTCAATTTCATCCGCGACATCGCACCGGTCGCGAGCCTTATGCGCACGCCCCTCGTTATGCTGGTCAATCCCTCGGTCCCGGCCAAGACGGTTCTGGAGTTCATCGCCTACGCCAAGGCCAATCCGGGAAAGCTCAACATGGCGTCGGACGGCATCGGAAGCTCGGGCCATGTCGCGGGCGAATTGTTCGAGATGATGGCTGGTGTCGATATGACGACCGTGCCCTATCGAGGGGCTCCGCCCGCGCTTATTGATCTAATCAGTGGACGAGTGCAGATCATGTTCGCTCCGATGCCCCCGGCGCTTGCGCACATTAGGGCCGGCAAGCTACGTGCGCTCGCGGTGACCACGGGGGTGCGTGCCGCTGCACTATCTGACGTACCGACCCTTGGTGATTTCTTGCCGGGCTACGAGGCGAGCGTACTCAATGGCATCGGCGCACCCAAAAACACGCCCTCCGAAATCATCAACAAGCTCAACACGGCCATCAACGCTGTCGTGGCCGATCCCGCTACGAAAGCCAAGCTCGCCACCCTGGGCGGTATGGTTGTTTCGGGTTCGCCTGCCGACTTCGGAAAGTTGATTGCCGAAGAGACCGAGAAATGGGCCAAAGTGGTCCGAGCCGCCAACATCAAGCCAGACTGATCCGGAACACGCCACCGAAATTCCATGTCCGCGGTAGGTCTGCTTAGCGGCCCTTAGCTGCCTAAGAAGTCGCTCTGCGAACGGTCGAGACGCGCCAACAGCAACATCATCTCGCCTCTGCTAGAGCATGTCCCGCAGAAGTGGAAACCGGTTTTGCGAAAAGGGCATGCTGAAACAAACAGCTAGAAGCGTATTCCGATTCTGTTAAATCGGGATATGCTTTAGTGTCCGTTCGACGCTCGGCCAGCTCTGCCGCCCAAAGGTCAGAAGGTCGGCCGTCAGATCCGGCGGGCAACAATCCAGGAACGCAGGCTTGAACGCTGCCCTCGCTTTGATCCGGCTGAACCACTCGGTAACACGCGGCCGCTCTCGCTCCCACATCGGTGCCATGCCGAGCATGTCGAGCCGGTTAACGTATGGCGTCACAGCGATGTCGGCGAGCGAGAAAGATACGCCGGCGAGCCAGGGTCGCATCGCGAGAGCTTGCTCCATTTTACCGAGATAGCCGTCGTAAAGTCGGAACGTATCGCCGATGCCTGGCGCGTCTAATCCCCGTATGACGATTTCCTTCTTGCGCTCGTGCCAGTGTGCGGTCACCGAGATCGGCGGCGTGCTGTTGAGGAATGCCTGAAACTTGGCCTCGGGCAAACGGCGGACGATGTGCCGGTGGCATGAAGCAAAGGTAATCTCGCCACAGGCAGGGTGCAGATTTTCATCCACCGCCTTGGTCCACACGCGCATCTCAGCGCGTTCGACCCCAGACTTCGGTTTGAGCGGCACGTCCGGAAATACTTCGTCGATATATTCATTAATGACGGTCGACTCGACAATGACATTGCCGTCATGGACCAGTGTCGGAACAACTGCTTTGGGATTAAGCTTCCGGTATCCGGGCGTGAATTGGTCGCCCTTCAGGATGTCGAGATAGTGGCCCTGCCATGCGAGATTTTTCTCGCCGAGCGCGAAACGCACCTTGGCGGCACAGACCGACGAGCCGTGATGATAGAGTTCGATCAACAGGTATCCCTCCGCAAGGCGATGGCCAACGACGACGCCATCTTAATGGCTCAAAGGACCGTCTTGGTAGAATCTCAATCCGCTTCGCTACCGCAAGATGAAATGCTGGCCAATGTCGCAGTTGGGGTCATGAGCAGGCATCGCGAGGCGCTCGGCCGGTATCCTTTACCCCCAAATGGCGGCCATCGGTTGGACATTGACCCGCTTATTCGATCACTGGGTCGGCTACGAGACTTCACGCCGCCTCGCTGTCAGAATTCCTTGCCGATCATCCGGTCAATCGAGCACCGCCCGGCGCCGCGGAAGAAGATCGCGGCGTAAACGAACAACAGCAGCAGCGGATACTCGTAGCCGCCATGTGGGCTGGAGAAGCTATAGCCGTTGCCGTGGTGCCAAAAGGTAATGACAATGAATTCGATCGTCAGCATCAGCGCTATCGGCCGTGTCAGGAAGCCGACCGCTAGGGCCGCGCCGCCAAAGAATTCGAGGCTGCCGAGAAAATAAGCCCAGGCCATCGGCATTGGCAGGCCAAGCGGCGTTACAACGTGCTCGGCTACGCCCGCGATGTTGCCGCCGAACAGCTTGCCATAGCCGTGATAGATAAGAATAGCCCCGGCGACGAAGCGGATGATCGCGTAGCTGTATGGCGCGATGCTCTGATAGAGGCCGGCGAGCCCTGGAATGATCAGTCTACTGCTGTCGATTTGTCCTTCCGTTGAATTCCCAGCCATTGAACCCTCCCATTCAAGCCCCTTCGGGCAGACTATTGTTGGCGCCAGGATTGTTGCACGTCGGAGCTTCGCCCGGAAGTCACCAGAACCGTGGCAGACATCACAACGGCATCGACCGGTGGTGCCCGCATTGGGTCAATCGGGACAGACCTGATCCACGATCCAGCATTCCTGACGCCGTAGGTCCCTGAAAGTCGACATGCTTTGAAGGGCTTGCCAGCATCGGGCTGGACCCGAAGGTCGCCCGCAGCGTCTTCTGAGTTTACACGGCAAGCAACCGCGCGGGCCGAAAGGGGATAGGAGGTCAAGTTCGGACGATTCCTTCGAGATGCGGCGTCTTGAGACGCTGAGCAACACGACTTTTGGCGTCGCCATGGTACTGCTCGCATACCATTTTCCTACCGCGCAGTTCGCGAACGGTGTGCCAGATTGGTCAACGATCTGTGGTCATGAGCTGTTTGAACATGATCCTGTGGCTGCTCGCAAGCCTGCCGCGGGGTCAGTCGGACCGCGCCGTTGGGGCGATAGTGGACGCCGCCATCTTCACCGCGGCGACCGTCGCCGTCTCAATCTCATCGCAGTGGTACGCCGTACAACTGATATTGTGCAGCGCCGTCGCGGTGCCGGGCATCGACACAATCATCGCAGGGCGCAAGACGAGATTGAAACTATGACCGGGGAAAATGTCGCTGCTGGGCCATTTGCGTCGATTTTGCCCTGTTTGGGCCATGTCCGGTTAGGGCGCAATATCGGAAGTACCGAACACTGCGCGCTAACGAGTCCACACCCTCATCTCATCATACTCTGTCGCGCGGCAAGCCGCCGCGCCAAGGCGCCGGGAATATCGCGCGGCGTGTCGGCGACGACCACTCCGGCTTTTTCCAGAGCGCTGCGCTTCCCGCCGTAGCTGCCGGCGTTGCCGGTGACGATGGCGCCGGCATGGCCCATTTTCTTGCCCGGCGGCGAAGCCCGGCCGGCGATGAAGGAGATGACCGGCTTCTTCATGCCGGCGGCATATTCGGCGGCGCTCTCTTCCATCGCGCCGCCGATCTCGCCGACCAGCACCACCGCTTCGGTGCGCGGATCGGCATCGAGCGCGACCAGCGCATCGCGGCTGGTCGTGCCGATCATCGGATCGCCGCCAATACCGATAAAGGCCGATTGGCCGATGCCGGCGCGGGTCAGGTTGAGGCACACCAGCGTGCCGAGGCTGCCGCTGCGCGAGATCACGCCGACCTTGCCGGGCTTGAATATATTTGGATTGTGTCCCGGCATGATGCCGATGAAACCTTCGCCCGGCGTGACCAATCCCGCCGTATTGGGGCCAACGACCTGCACTCCGGCGCGCCGCGCCTTAAGCAAAATCGCCATCACATCCTGCGCCGGAATATGCTCGGTGAGGACGACAAGAAGCTTGGCGCCGGCGTCAATCGCGTCCAGCGCCGCCTCCTTGGCGAGCGCCGGTGGAATGAACATGACGGCGGCATCGTAGGGCGCCTGCCGCATCGCTTCCGCAGCCGAAGCAAACACTGGCACGCCGATATGGCTCTCGCCGGCGCGTTTCGGATTGACACCG
>JBAQHW010000529.1:0-1666 GCA_049288525.1 Xanthobacteraceae bacterium | reverse complement strand
TCGAGCGATCCGAACTCGAAAGGCCTTGTGGCGCTCGGCCGCCGCGGCTGGTGGCCGATCTCGTCGCATTTTTTGCACGCCTCGCATTTGCCCGGCCAATGGAACAATTATGCCCAAGGCTGCGCCGAAGGCGGGCACACGGCGGATCGCGCGAATTGGCGCGTGGCACGGACAATCTTTGTCGCTGACGACGACGCCGTTGCGCGCACCTATGGCGGCGGCGATGCGAACAGCCCCTACCGCTTTTACATGAGCCAGCTCACCTCCAAGCTGAAAAAGGGAAAACGGCTCGGTGGTTTCAAGTCGCGGCCGGATATGACCGACGAAGAGGTCACGCTCGATTATATTTTCGACAATCTGGTCATCCGAGGCAGCGTCAATCGGGTCGTCGACGGTATTCTGGCGCTGCACGCAAGGGCCGGCGATTTTGGCACGCTGCTCTATTGCGGGGTCGATTGGGCGGACCCGGCGCTGTCCAAGCGATCGATGGAACTGATGGCCGAGAAGGTGATGCCGGCGGTCAACGCCGCGCTCGGCAAACGGGCCGCGGCCGAATAGCGGGCACGCAACGTCGTCCCCATATTGGCGGTTGCTGGTATGCATCGGAGCCGTTCATGTCGCAGCCGCTGAGCGTTTCCATTCCGCATCGCCTCGGCAAGGAGGAGGCGGTGCGGCGTCTGCAGTCGGGCTTGGGCAAAGTGCGGGCCAATTACGGCCACTTGCTCGCCGTGCAGGAGGAAACCTGGACTGAGAATCATCTGCAATTTCGCGTCAGTGCGCTCGGCCAGGCGGCAAGCGGCACGCTTGAGGTCTTCGAAGACCGCGTCGATTTGGAGGTCTACCTGCCGTGGCTGTTGGCGCGCCTTGCCGGCGCGATCCAGCCGCTTGTGCGCAAGGAAGGCATGCTGCTGCTGGAGAAGAAGTGAGGCGAGGCGGTATTAGAGCTTTTCGGCTAAGAACCGCAGTAGACGGGGCGCCAGAAAGCCGGAATAGCTGCCGGGCTCATCGATCGGATCGTTCATCCAATAATGCGGTGCGCCGGCCACGATCACGGGGCGCACGAAAAAACCAGCCTGCTTGAGCGCGAGCTCGAACGGATCGGTCTGCGTGCGGCGGTCGACGAGCGCGTCTTCGGTGCCGGTCACTAACAGGACGCCGATGGAATTGTTGGCCAAGGTCGCGTAGCTGATCGGCGAGGCGTCGAAATAAAGCTGGCGATTTTCCATGGGCGAGGCGCCGATAAATTTCTGGAAGTTGTTGTCGCGGCCGCCCTGCAGCTGATAATTGGTCCACATCGCCACCGCGTCATAAATGCCATAGACGCCGACCAGCGCTTTCACCCCGGCGTCGATCGAAGCGCAAGCATCTTGCGGATAGCCGCCGGTGAATTTTTTGCCGGACAGCGCTGCCAGTGCCGCAAGATGTGCGCCGGCAGACGCGCCGAGGAGTCCGAGACGCGCCGGATCGATACCGAAGCTGCCGGCCTTGCCGCGCAAGAATTGCACGCCGGCGAGCACATCCTGCACGCCTTGCGGAAAGGTCTTGCCCTTGGTCGCGAGCCGATAGCTGATGGCGAACATCGCGGTGCCGCGCGCCGCGAGATAGGGTCCCCAATATTGGAACGCGTTGCGCGCGCCGGCGACCCAGCCGCCGCCGTGCACCGCGA
>JBAQHW010000528.1:0-14645 GCA_049288525.1 Xanthobacteraceae bacterium | reverse complement strand
CGCTCCAGTGCAGCGGGGTTTAACCCGCAGACCGGTCCTAGTGCCGGCCGGGCGTTTTGGCCCAGAGCCGCCCGAGAGCCAAGGCTGACGAGGCCCAAGCCCGCGGGAACCGTACTCGCCCCCTCCCGCCGGCGTCACCCGGCGATGTCCTTCCTGGGGCGAGATTTGATTCTCCGAAATGTATCTATATCGGGGACGAATGTCAATAAGGATGTGACGGAGGGCCGACTGCTAATGCCCGAGTCCGGCAATCAGCGCGCTCAAGCCGCCCCAGGCGATCTGGATGCCGATGCAGGTCAGGATGAACGCCGACAGCCGGACCAGCACATTGACGCCGGCCTTGCCGAGCATGCGCGCCAGCGGTCCGGCAAACCGATACGACAGATAGATCGTCACCGCGACGGCGAACAGACCAGCGACCGCCGCCGCGATGACCATGATCGTCTGCGACAGCGGCTCACCGTCCGGGCGGCGGGTGCCGATGGTCAGCGCCACCGAGATCGATCCAGGCCCCACGGTGAGCGGCAGCGTCAGCGGATAGAAGCTGTCGGCGATCGACGTTGAGCGTGCCTCGGCCCGCACATCCTGACGTTCCGGCGGCTCGCTGCCTTCGTTGAGAAGTTTCCAGCCCATCGCCGCAACGAGGAGCCCGCCGGCGACGCGTACCACCGGCACTGTCAGGCCGAAGAATTCGAGAATTTCCGCGCCGAACAAGAGCGAGCCGAGCAGGAGAAAAAAGCCATTAATCGCCGCACCCAGCGCGAGGCGATTGCGCTCCTCCGCCTTGCGATCGGCGGTCAAGCTGAGAAAAATCGGCGCCGAGCCCAATGGATTGACGACGGGAAACAGCGCGGCAAACACCAGGACAAACGCACTGACGATTTCGCTCACGTGGTTGGCCCGATCTTATCCCGCCCCGCGATAGCGGGGAGGGGGGACCGCCAAAGGCGGTGGGAGGGGTGCGGATCCCGACGATGATCTTGCCACGAAAACTAAGCTCTGAGTCAGAAGCCCCTTCCACCATCCTACGCTCGCTTTGCGAGCTACGGATGGTTCCCCTTTCCCGTTTTCACGGGGCAGGATGAAAGACTCTACTCCGCCCGCGGCGCTTTGATCGGGATGGTCAGCAAAAACTCCGTTCCGGGATTACCCCGGATCACCTGAAGGTCGGCCTGCACCTGCGCGGAGAGCGCGGTGACGAGCCGCATGCCCAATCGCTTGTTGGAATGGATATCAAAATCGGCCGGCAGCCCGATTCCCCGGTCGCGGACGGCGATGGAAATCGCGCCGTCTGAGCGGGCAACGTCGAGCCACACTTCGCAGCCGCCGTCGGGGTAGGCATATTTGGCGCTATTGGTGATGAGTTCGTTGACCAACAGCGCCACCGGAATGGCGGTGTCGGTGGCGGATTGCACGCCGGGCGCGGCAGCGACGTGAATGACGCAGTCCGGCATCGCCTTGCAGAGATCGTTGCAGATGTCGGCCAGATAAGCGCCGAGATCGACCACGCCGACCTGATCGCTGCCGTAGAGCCGCTGATGTGCGCGCGCGATGGCGGCGATGCGGCTCGATGCGTCGCGCAGCGCGTGGCGCACCTCCTCGCTCTGCGTGGTCGTGGTCTGCAGATGCAGCATGCTGGCGACGATCTGCAGGCTATTATTGATCCGGTGATTGACCTCTTTGGTCAAGATCTGATGGCGTTCCAGCGCAGCGGTCAGGTTGCGCTCCGCGCGCTGCCGGTAAATGGCCATGCCGAGAATGTTGGCGGCGCCTTGCAGGAAGGAAATATCGGTGGCGGAGAATTCGCCCTCGTTGCGGCTGTCGACTTCGAGAACGCCATACGGCTCGCCGTCGCCTTGCAGGATCACATTCATGGCGCGGCGGATGCCGTGCTCGAGCAAAAGCTCGGGCGTGCGGAAGCGTTCCTCGCTTTCGAGGTGATTGGAGATGACGGCTTTGCCGGTGCGCAAGGCGTAGCCGGCGGGCGAGGCGATGTCGGCGCCGATGGTCGCGGCGCCGACGACGCCGGGCTCCCAACCGACGCCGGCGCGGACCAGGAAGCGGCCCTCCGACGGCATGAACTCCAGGACCTTGGCAAACTCAGCCGCCAAGCCCTCGGCGGTCAGCCGGGCGGCCAGATCGAGGAGTTCCGGAAACGGCGTTCCTTGCAGCGCCCGCACGCCAAGATCGGCCAAAATCTCCTGCTGACGGACCCGCTGCCGAAGTGCTGCGGCCGTCAGGTCGGGAGGCGGAGCACCGCCATCGGGCTTTTCGGCAACGAACTCCGAGGTTCTCGGATGAAAGGTGACGACACCTGGCATATTTCTCTGCCGTTTCGACCCAGAGGAGTTGTCGGACGAAGCGCGCTCGTCAATCGAAGAGGAAGCGAGCGGAGCGAGCCGAGGCCGAGATCAAGACCGGTACTCGTAGGCGCTCATTATGCAGTGGAAATAAGGCAATTGCCGGCGC
Source organism: Xanthobacteraceae bacterium (assembly GCA_049288525.1). Taxonomy (GTDB): domain Bacteria; phylum Pseudomonadota; class Alphaproteobacteria; order Rhizobiales; family Xanthobacteraceae; genus BOG-931. The sequence goes on along the minus strand of JBAQHW010000528.1, from coordinate 12,176 downwards.
TTACGCAAGGGCGAGCAACAAATTCTCTCTGCCACGGCTTCGATGAAGCTCTGCCTGTCGCCGGGTCCAGTTCCATTGACGATGAGGGGCGGAGACGATCACAACGCCCAGGCGCGCAAGGTGTCTTTTATTGCGCCGGGATCGTAAGGCTTGGCAAAGAAACGGCCGCCGTCCGGCAGATCGTGCGGGCCGATCCGGTCGCGCCCCGATGTGACGATGATCTTGATCGGCGGCCAGCGATCGCGGACCGCATGCGCAAGCTTGAGGCCATCCATCGAGCCCGGCATGTGAATATCGGTAAAGACGACCCGGATATCGCGGCGGCGCTCCAATATCGCGATGGCTTCATCGGCATTGGCGGCCTCGATCGCGTCGAAGCCTGCTTCCTGCACGGTTTGCACCGTGCAAAAACGAACCAGCGGCTCATCCTCGACGATGAGAACGACGGCCGTTTTGGACGAATTTGCCATTCTTACTCTAACGGTTACCGAACGTCTCAGGGAGCATGATCTTCACGGAAAACCGGTTGCTAGCCTCGGATCAAGTCCGAGGGCAGGCTTTTTCCGGATCATGCTCTCACCTCCGCAGAGGCACTGGCGCTAACGTGCGAGCGACGAAGGACGTTCCGACGGATAAAGCCGATACTGCGGACGGTCGATGCGTCCTTGGACGCGGTCCGGGCGGAATCCGGCTTGACGGGGAATAATTAACGCGAGCCTCGCGTCAGAGGACGGCGCTAAAAAGCTACTCGGCAGGCGCTTTCGGCTTCGGCTTGTAGAACGTCCGCTTCAGATTATCCCAGAGCTGAATCTTGGCGCCGTGGCGATGCATGATGATGCTTTGCTGCGTCACCGAAAGCGAGTTGTTCCAGGCCCAGTAGATGACCAGGCCGGCCGGGAATTTCGCCAGCATGAAGGTGAAAATCAGCGGCATCCAGTTGAAGATCATCTGCTGGGTCGGGTCGGGCGGCGCCGGGTTGAGCTTCATCTGCACCCACATGGTCACGCCCATGATCGCCGGCCAGAAGCCGAGATGCAGGAAGCCGCCGATCACCGGAATGATGGTGGGGTCGAATGGGATCAGGCCGCCGAGCGTGAAAATGTTCGTCGGGTCGGGCGCCGAGAGATCGTGAATCCAGCCATAGAACGGCGCGTGGCGCATTTCGATGGTGATGAACAGCACCTTGTACAGCGAGAAGAAAACCGGAATCTGGATGACCATCGGCAGACAGCCGGCAATGGGATTGATCTGCTCTTTCTTATAGAGCTGCATCATCTCCTGCTGCTGCTTTGCCTTGTCGTTGCCGAAGCGCTCCTTGATCATCGCCATCTGCGGCTGCACCGCCTTCATCTTCGCCATCGAGGCATAGGACTTGTTGGCGAGCGGGAAGAACAACATCTTGACCAGCACGGTGACGATCATGATGGCGATGCCGAAATTGCCGACCAGATGGAAGAAGTAGTCGAGCGCGAGGAACATCGGCTTGGTGATGAAATAGAACCAGCCCCAGTCGATCAGAAGATCGAACTTGTTGAGGTGAAGCGCCTGGTTATAGCCGCCGGGGCCGAGCGGGAAATTGATGCCGACGACGGAGACTTCCTTGGCGCCGGCGAACAGCCGCGAGTCGGTGGATGCGGTTGCGCCCGGCGCCACGGTCTGCGCCTGGCCAAGATAATCGGTCTGATAGATATCCTGGCCGTTGACCTTGGTGGCCGAGAAGCGGGCCTTCACCTTGGCGTCGGTGTTGGGCAGCAGCACCGCGGCCCAGTATTTGTCGGTGATGCCGAGCCAGGCGTCGGTCACGTCCCAGCTCTCGCTCTTCTTGTCGGCGATCTTCTTATAGGTCTCTTCCTTCTCGCCGTCCGATCCCATGACGCCGATCAGGCCCTCGTGCAGCAGGTAATAGCCGAGCGTTTTCGGCGTGCCGTGGCGCGAGATCAGCCCGTAAGGAAACAGCGTCACCGGCGCGCCGCCTTTGTTGGCGACCTGGTCCTTGATGGTGAACATGTAATGGTCGTCGACCGCGATGGTGCGGGTGAAGACCAAGCCATGGCCGTTGTCGTAGGTCAGCGTTACCGGCTGGTCGACGCCGAGCGCGCCGTTGCCGTCCTGTTTCCACAGCGTGTCGGGGCCGGGCAGCGCGGCGGTGGTGCCGGTCGCCGGCACCCAGCCAAATTCGGCGTAGTAGGCATCAGGCGCGCCGGATGGCGAGAACAGCACGATCGGCGGCGACTTCGGATCGATGTCCTCGCGATATTGCGTCAGCGACAGATCGTCGATGCGGCCGCCCTTGAGATCGATGCTGCCGGAGAGCCGCGGCGTATCGATCGCGACATGCGGGGTCGAGGCGATCACCTCCTGGCGGGTGTGCACCGGCGCCTCGGATGCCGGCGCATTGGGCGCGCCAGCGCTAGTGAACTGGCCGGTGAGCGGGCTCGGTTGCGCCTCGGGTTGGGCGGGGCCGCCGGCGGGCTGCGTGGCGCCGGGCTGAACCTGACCCTGCTCCTGCTGTTTCAGCTTCGCCTGCTGCTCCTGGCGGTGCATCTGCGGATAGCCGACGAAATATTGCCAGCCGACGACGACGATCAGCGACAGCAGGATGGCCAGAATGGTATTCTTGTACTCGCCCATTACCCGCTCTTGCTCGTGTCCTTGCGCCGCTCTCGCGTGGTTGCGTGAGAGCTTACGCGTCCTGCGCGCCGGTCGCGTACCGTTGGCAAACCCTTGGGCGAACCCTTAGTTGGTGAACCCTCTGGCGAACCCGCCCTATGTGGGGCGGCGCCGTCGTCGCGACTAGGTTGGCGACTAGGTTCCTGCCCGGTTTGCGGTTTGGCGTGAACCCGGCGCAGTGCCGCACCGAATTGCCGTACCATGTCGCCGAACGGGGCATCGATTGCCGCCCGGCGGCCGATCACGACGTAATCATGACCGGGACGAAGCGCGCTGGCCGGCGCCAGCCGCACCATCTCCCGTAATCGGCGCCGGGCGCGGTTGCGCTTAACGGCGTTGCCGACCTGGCGCGACACTGTGAAGCCGACGCGGACGGGACCGTCCGCCGCATCGCTCCGCTGCCGCGCTTGCAGCACGAAGGCGTCCACCGGCGCCCTTTGCGCCTGGGCCGCAGCCTTAAAGTCCGTCCGGCGCTTCAAGCGTTTCATGGTCGCGACTTTGGCTTAGCGGCCCGGCCAAATTCGGCTGCGGGGACGAAAATTCGGGCGCCCAGAATTCGAACGCCCAACGGCGCGTTACGCGCTCAGCCGCTTACGGCCGCGGTTGCGGCGCGCCGCTACGACCTTGCGGCCGCCCGTGGTCGCCATGCGGGCGCGAAAGCCGTGGCGGCGCTTGCGCACCAATTTGCTCGGCTGGTAGGTCCGTTTCACCGGGGAAATCTCCTCGCCGCGATTTTGCGCGATTGGCGCGGCTTATACGCAAGCCCTCCCGCCGCGTCAAACCTAGCCGACCGGGCGTTTCAGGCGATTTACAGGCGGCCCAAACTCGGGCTTGAACAGGGCATGAGCCAAACCGAGCGGCAAGATCAACGGCGAGACGCCAGGCAGGAAGCCCGGCAAGAAATCAAGCCGGACATCTGCGTCATCGGCGCCGGCGCGGGCGGGCTGGCGGCCGCCGCCGCGGCGGCCGCGTTCGGCGTCAATGTCGTGCTGATCGAGCGCGGCCCCCTGAGCGGCGAGCATCCTGCCGGCGAGCATCCGGCCGGCGGCGCATTGGCGTCCAGGACCTTTGCGGCCGCGGCGGCGCGCGCTCATCAGTTGCGGCAAGGTTTGATCGGCGGCGAGGCGGATGGTTTTGCGGCGGCACGCGCACAGGTGCGAAACGCCGTCGCCGCGGCGGCGCCGGAAGCTTCGCGCGAGCGCATCAACGGCCTGGGCGTGCGCGTCCTGCAAGGCGATTGCCGCTTCACCGATCCGCATACGGTCACGGTGAACGGCTACGATGTCAGAGCGCGCCGCTTCATCATCGCTACCGGCTCATCGCCGGCGCCCCCGGACATTCCCGGTCTCGCCGCGGTGCCGTACCTGACCACCGCGACGGTGTTCGCTCTCGATGCCTGCCCGCGCCACCTCATCGTTATCGGCGGCGACGCGGTCGGCCTCGAACTGGCGCAGGCCTTTCGCCGCTTCGGCGCCGCGGTCACCGTGCTCGAGAGGGCGACGCCGCTTGCCGGGGCCGATCCGGAATGTGCGGCGATCGTGCTTGCTGCGCTGGCGCGCGACGGCATCGCCGTGCGCACCGGCGTCGAGATCAAATCGGTCCGCGGCGAGACGGCCGGCATCGCAATCGAGATCGCCACCGACGGCGGCGGCGAGACGATCGAAGGCAGCCATATCCTGGTCGCGGCCGGTCGGCGGCCCAATGCCGAAACTCTCGGTCTCGACGCTGCCGGCATCCGCCACGATGCGCGCGGTATTGCGGTGGATCGGGGCCTGCGCACCAGCAACCGGCAGGTCTATGCGATCGGCGAGGTGACCGGCGCGCCCGCGTTGACCCACCTCGCGCGCCATCAGGCCGGGCTTGTCGTCCGCAATGCTCTGTTCCGCACGCCAGTCACGAGCGACGGCAATGCGGTTCCCACGGTGGTTTTTACCGACCCGGAATTGGCCCAGGTCGGCCGTACCGAGGACGCGGCGCGGGCGGCGGTCGGCCGCATTCGCGTCTTGCGCTCGCCCTATTGCGAGAACGACCGCGCCCGGGCGTCTGGCGTCACCGCCGGCCCAATCACGGGCCATGTCAAAATCGTCACCGACCGCAAGGGGGCCATTCTCGGCGTGACCATCGTCGGCGCCGGCGCGGCGGAGGCGATCGCGGCCTGGACGCTCGCCATCTCGCAACGGCTGAATATCGAGGCCATGGCCGGTGTTATCGTTCCGTATCCGACCTATGCCGAGGTGGGCAAACGGGCGGCGATGACCTATTTTACACGTGGTTTGACCAGCCCGTTGGTGAGGCGCATCATCGTTTGGCTGCGTCGATTTGGCTGAGCCAGCGGCATTAGCGGCAAGCAAGGTAAGCCATGACGGAAGAAACAGCCGTGCGGCCGGAGGCTTTCCGGACGCCGCGTTTCGGCCTTTCGGGAAAGCTCCTCGTTCTCACGATCCTGTTCGTGATGATCGCGGAAGTGCTGATCTATGTGCCGTCGGTCGCCAATTTCCGGGTCAACTGGCTGCGCGACCGGCTGGAAGTCGCCAAGACCGCGGCGCTGGTGCTCGAGGCGGCGCCCAACGGCATGGTGCCCGATCCGCTGGCGAAGAAGATTCTCGGCAGCATCGGCGCGCGCGCCGTCGCCATGAAGATGGGCGACACCCATTACATGCTGCAGCCGAGCGACGTCGCGCTGCCGGCGATCGACGACGTCTACGACATGCGCCATGTCGACACCTTCGACGCCACCTTCGACGCCTTCGAGACCATGCTCAACGCCAACAACAATAACCAGGTGATGCGGGTGGTCGGCGACGCGCCGATGGGCGGCGAATATATCGATCTGGTGATGGACGAGCGGCCGCTGCGCAGCGCCATGCTGCGCTATTCGGTCGACATTCTGCTGATCTCGCTGTTGATCTCCGGCATCACCGCGGCGCTGGTCTATCTGGCGCTGCATTATCTGTTCGTGCGGCCGATGCGCCGCATCACCGCCAATATGATCGCGTTTCGCGCCGATCCGGAAAGCGCCGACCGCGTCATCGCGCCGTCGGGCCGCGCCGACGAGATCGGGACCGCGGAGCGCGAACTTGCGACCATGCAGATCGAGCTCACCTCGATGCTGCATCAGAAGAACCGGCTGGCCTCGCTCGGGCTCGCGGTGTCCAAGATCAATCACGATTTGCGCAATCTGTTGGCCTCGGCGCAATTGTTCTCCGACCGGCTGGCCAAAATTCCCGACCCCGGGGTGCAGCGTTTCGCGCCGAAACTGATGCACGCGCTGGAGCGCGCCATCGCCTTTTGCCAGTCGACGCTGTCCTACGGCCGGCTACAGGAGCCATCGCCGGAGCGCCGGCCGATACTGCTTGAGCCGCTGGTCGAAGAGGTTCACGAAAACCTCGGGCTCGGCCCCGACGGACCGATCCGCTGGTTCAGCGCCATCGAGCGCGGGCTCACCGTGGAGGCCGATTACGACCAGTTGTTCCGCATCCTGCTCAATCTGTCGCGCAACGCCGTGCAGGCGATGGAAATCAGGGAAACGCGCGAAAGCGGCCGCGACCAAATCCGCATCACCGGACGCCGCGAAGGCGCGGTGGTGGTGATCGAGGTGTCCGACACCGGGCCCGGCTTCTCCGACAAGGCCCGCGCGCATTTGTTCGAGGCCTTCCAGGGCTCGACCCGCACCGGCGGCACGGGCTTGGGCCTCGCCATCGCCGCCGAGCTGGTGCGCGCGCATGGCGGCGATATTCGGCTTGTCGAAGGCACCATCGGCGCCACCTTGCGGCTGACGATTCCGGACCGCGCCGTCGAGCTTGCCGCCCACCGCGGCGCCCGTGCGCACGGATGATCGTGCCGTTGCCGGCAGCAGGGCCGCTCTTCGCCAATGACGACAATCACCTACGACGACTTCGCCGCGCGTGACCAATGGTCGGGCGGCAAGTGGTACAAGCATAGCGTAGCGGAAGCGGATTTGTGGGATGCGGCCGCGCGCGCCGCCTGCGCGGGCAGCCTCGTTATCGAAGCGCGCCGCTTCACGCTGACCCGGCGCAATCCGCACGACAACGTCAAGGCGCTGGTCTATTCCACCGCCGCGTTTTCGCCCGGCCGGCGCGGCATCGTGACCGTCGAAGCCGAGATGCGCGTCGAGACCTTCGGCACCGAGGCCAATCCATTTGGCGCCGATCCCGGCGATGTGCGGCTTGGCTGCGGCGCGTTCAACACCATCGATTTGCGGACCAGCATGGTGTTCGACTTTTTCGTCAGCGATACGCAGATCGTGGCGCTCTACGAGCGGCTGCCGTTCACGTTGCGCGCAGACAACCAGTATCCGCTGTTCAGCGAGCTGATCCCGATCCGCGTCTCGACCGCGCCGGGGCAGTGGCACCGCTACGGGATTTCCTACGATCGCGCCCACGACCGCGTCGAATGGCGCGTCGACGGCGCGGTGGTGGCGGAGCGAACCGCGGTCGGCGCGCCGCCGGGCGAACGCGGTCCGATCGTCAAGATCGAGGCCATCAAAATAGGCGGCGGCTTGTTCACGATGCTGGGCGATCGCAACAGCGACCGCGTGCGTACTGGCGACGGTAAGACGATTCCGGGACTCGATCCGCAGTACGAGCGGACCCTGTTCGGGCAGGGCGCACGGGTCGAATTCGGTCCGTTTCGCGTCGACCGCGACTAGGCCGGCGGCTATAATCGACCGCACTGGAGCGAGTGCATGGTGCGCGCGTCACGAACGATCAAGGTCAACGCCGACCCGGGCGAGCCGGCGCTGACGCGCGGTCTGGTGTGGCGCGGACTGCTGATGAAGGCGGAGAATCCGCTGCCGTTCGTGCCCGTCATCTCCAGTTGCAAGATTATCGCGCGTCATCATGACGGCTTGACGCGGGAAATCGTCGATCGCGGCGACCCGATTACCGAGCGCGTGACTTTTGATCCGGAGCGTATGGTGACGTTCGAGCGGCTGTCCGGCCGCATCCTCGGCACCATCCTCAACGAGATCGTCGAGGACGACGATGGCGAGCTGGCGTTGCGCTTTACCTTCACGCTGTCGGTGGCCGGCGCCCGCGAGGGCGGCGACGAGGAGAGACAGGTCGCCGCCGACATGGAGCGCGGCTATCTGATGGCCGTTGCGTCCACGCTCAATGCAGTGCGAAAATTGATCGACAACAAGGCCTTAACCACGACGGCGTAGGCGCGGCGACTTGCCATCGCGCGCCCGAGCCTATAGCTACGACGCGCCGCGCCCGTAGCTCAGCTGGATAGAGCACCAGACTACGAATCTGGGGGTCGGGAGTTCGAATCTCTCCGGGCGCGCCAGTTTACGCTGCAACATGATGCAGCGCGCTTTTCCGCAGAAGGGCTTCACTGACGCGCGACCCGGCGTTGCGACGGGCGTAGGCCATCGGGGTCACGCAGCCGCCCCGATAGGTCGCGCGCGCCTGATGCGCTCGCGCTCGTGTGGTGAATGCATTGCCTCCCAGATATCGCTTCGCCGCTGCACGTTGAGCCAGAAGTCGGGACTGTTGCCAAACACGCGAGCGAGGATGAGTGCGGTCGGCGCTGTTACGTCCGGCGGTCGTTGCACAATTCGTTGACGTGCCGCCTCTCCAGGCCCGGGGGTATGTTCCTCGAGCGGACGTCATCTACAAAGAACGCACGCAATCAATCGTCATTCGCACGCCTCGGACGTTGAGGTAATGTACCGCTCTACGGGTCAGCTGCCAAGATTGGTCTGATCGAGGATGCCCACTCCCCCGGCAGCACGCCTTGCCCGAGCAAATAACGGACTGAAATTTCCGCTGCCGAAAACGCGGGGTGAGTGCCGCCGCCCGCCCTGCGGCAAGACCCTGACATTCCAGTGAAAGATCGGCTGGGCAGGGGCCGCGCGGGTGGTGGCGGGCGCTTGGCACCGGCACCCCACCATGCTAGCCTTTTTTCACGCTCATGAGGGTGAGCCCGATTAAGCCGCGAACAAGCTTGAACCGTTCGATCGCCCGATCGAGCCACTTCCGGGGATGCCGAGAAAGGAAACGCCATGGTGCAGCAACCGAATGCCACCGAGAGCCCTGTGATCGACGAAGCGATCGCGCCTCCGACCTCGAAAGAAGAGCGCAGCCTGGTGGCGTCGAAGCTGGTCGATCGCTTTTCGATCTGGTCCGGCGTCGCTGGGCTTATCCCCATCCCCGTGGTCGACGTGCTGTGCGTCGGCGGCGTGCAGGTGCAGATGCTGCGCCGGTTGTCGCAGATTTACGACGTGCAGTTTTCCGAGAACCGCGGCAAGGCGCTGATCGCGGCGCTCGCCGGTACCATGATTCCGGCAACCAGCGGCATGGGCGCCGCCAGCGCCCTGAAGGCAATTCCGGTGGTCAATCTGCTGGCGGCGGGGTTCGTCATGCCGGTATTGTCGGCGGGCGCCACCTTCGCCATCGGGCGAGCCTTCGCCCAGCACTTCGAGTCGGGTGGCACGCTGCTCGATTTCAATCCGCCGGACTACCGCGAGTTCATCAAGGCACAGAAGGAGATGTGGGACTCGCGGAGGAAGCGCGGCGAGACCGCAACCACCACTTCAGGCGCGGCGACGACCAGCCCGTGATCGGCGCCACGGTTGCCGCCGAGGCAAAGAAGCGGTTTTCGGCAAACCCCGACAATCAGCAGGCGAGGTGGGGACGCCTCCATCGTCGATGTCCATGATTGTAGCGATCCTTGCTTACATAACCGTGTGCCTGTTCACCGGATTTGCCGGCACCGACCGCCGCATGGGGTTCTGGGGGGCCTTCCTGTTCGCAGTTCTAGTCACTCCGCTGGTGGCGTTTCCTGTGCTGTTCATCACCGGCCCATCGCGGCGCGTCGAATGGCGCCGCCGCAACGTAGATTAACTGTCGGCAAGCGCACCCGTCTCCAAGCTGTCGGCGGCGCGTGTTGAAATGTCAGGACGGGCTGCGCGCTCATGTCTTTTTTTCAGCTCGTTCGCCGCGAAATGCACGGCTCGGTGCAAAAGCTGGTCTTCATGTCCGGCATCGGCGGCGTCAGCAATGCTTCCATTCTCGCCGCCATCAATTCCGGCATGCAGGATTCCGACAGCGGCCAGAAGCCGGGGCTGTGGGCCGCCTCGCTGTTTCTGATAGCGCTGTTTTTGTTCTATCGCTCGCAGCAATACGTCACCATCACCGCCACCGCCGAGATCGAGGCGATCATCCATAAGATGCGGGTGCGGCTGATGGACATGATCCGGCGCTCCGAGCTGCTCGATCTGGAACGCATCGGCCGCGCGCGCATCGTCGCCGCCATCACCAGCGACACCGCGGTGCTGACGCAGGCGAGCAACATGCTCTGCTTCACGGTGCAGGGCGCGGTGCTGATCTTCTTCGTCGGGCTTTATGTCGCCTATCTGTCGCTGACCGCCTTTGCGCTGACTGTCGTCATCGTCACCGGCGCCGGGTTCATCTTTCACTTCAAGAACAAGCGGCTGGCCGCGCAAAAAGGCGAGTCGGCGGGGTGGGAACGGCGGCTGTTCGACCGGCTGGTCGACTTCCTCGACGGCTTCAAGGAGGTCAGGCTTAACGCGGCGCGCAGCGACGATCTGTTCGACGATGCGCTCGACGTATCGAAGACCGCGGCCAACATCAAAATCCGCACCCAGGCCGAAACCTTCAAGATGATCGTGACGTCGCAGATCTCGATGTATGTCCTGCTCGGCGCCGTGGTGTTCGTCGCGCCCAACCTCAGCTCGCTCGGCGGCGCCTCCATCGCCAAGACCACGACGGCATTGTTGTTCATCGTCGGCGCCTGTTTCGGCCTGGTGCAATCGATCCCGATCATTCTCAACGCCAATGCCGCCGCCGACCGGATCGGCCGTCTCGAGGACGCGCTGCACGCCACGGTACGGCCGGTCGAAGGCATCCCGACCGTCGCGCCGAAGCGGTTCGAGCGGATCGAGATGAAGAGCATCGTGTTCGGCTACACCGATAAATTCTCCGACACGGTGTTCAAGATCGGACCGATCGACTTTCACCTGGACGCGGGCGAGCTCATCTTCATCACCGGCGGCAACGGATCGGGCAAATCGACGTTTCTGCGGGTCCTGGCCGGGCTCTATCCGCCGGATTCCGGCGAGGTCTTGCTCGACGGCCGGCCGGTCACCAACTCGTCGCGCGACGAATACCGCGGGCTGATGTCGGCAATTTTCTTCGATTATCACCTGTTCCAGCGGCTGTACGGCATCGACAGCGACCCTGCCGAAGTCAACCGGCTGTTGGCCAAGTTTCGCCTTACCGACAAGACCGCGCTGATCAACGGCGAATTTCGCACATTGGATCTGTCCGGCGGCCAGCGCCGCCGCCTGGCGCTGATCGTCAGCATGCTGGAAAAGCGTCCGATCATGATCCTGGACGAGTGGACGGCCGAGCAGGACCCCGAATTCCGCCGTAAATTCTACGACGAGCTGTTGCCGGAGCTGCTGGCGGCGGGCGCTACCTGCGTCGTCATTACCCATGACGATCGCTATCTCGACGAGCTGCATCTGCCGGCACGGCGGATTCGGATGGACGAAGGCCATATTGTCGAAGAACGGACAATGGGCTGATCTAGGGGGTGGGTGGAGAGAAGCGGATGGCGATGTATCCAGAGTCCATCGATGACCTGCCGAGCCCGCGGCCGAGACGCCGCTGGTGGAGTCATCTCACGCGTCATCTGCCGGGGTTCTCCGTTCTCCTGATGACCGGGCTCCTGATCGTCGTCGTGCTGTGGCCCTATATCGTGATCACGGTGCCGAGCGGCAGGGTCGGCGTGTTGTGGAAGCGCTTCAACGGCCTCGACCTTTATTGCTGGTGCTGGGTCGGCCGCGGCACGGTGCTCGATCCGCGCGAACTGCGCGAAGAAGGCCTGCACATCATCTGGCCGTGGGACAAGCTCTTCCTCTACGATCTGCGGCTGCAGTCGAACACACAGACGTACAACGCCATCTCCAAGGACGGCGTCAACGTCGCTGCGCAGATCAGCGTCCGCTATCAGCTCTTGCACAATTCAGTCGGCGTGCTGCACAAGTTCATCGGCCCAGGTTATCTGGATTCGGTCATCAACCCGGAAATCGGCAGTCAGGCGCGGCAGATCATTTCGCAATACACGGCGGAAGAGGTCTATACGTCACGCGAAGAGATTCAAAAACAAATCCGCGACGCCGCGCAAAAGAGCCTGGCCGCCAATCTTAACAAGCTGGTGCAGCCGGACGCGATGGAGCAGCCGGATCCGAAGCACTACAACGACTTTCTGCAGGATGCGATCCAGATTCTCGATACGCTCGTGCTGTCGATCGAGTTGCCGCCGGAAATCGTCGCCGCCATCAATCGGCAGACCGAACAGTATTACATGATCAACGAATACAAGTTCCGGGTGCAGCGCGAGGCCGAGGAATCCAAGCGCAAGCAGATCGAGGCCGACGGCATCGCCGCGTTTCAGAAAACGGTGAGCAAGGGCATTTCCGACTCGTATCTGCGCTGGCGCGGCATCGAGGCGACGCT
>JBAQHW010000527.1:0-12264 GCA_049288525.1 Xanthobacteraceae bacterium | reverse complement strand
CCAGGTCCAGCGTGCCGTGGTTGACGATGGTGCCGTTGTTGACCGTGGTCGAGCGCAGCGTCAGCGCGCCGGCGGCGGTGCCGGCGTCCACCGTGATGGTGCCGCTGGTATTGTTGACGGTGTCGCTGGTGAGCGTCAGCTGACCGCCGGCATCGACGGTCAGCGTGCCCGCGTTGGTGAATGCATATGCGCCATAGTCGTCTTCTATAATGTTATCGGCACCGAGCACATCGATCTGTCCGGAATTTAACAATCCGCCATGATAGGTCAGATCATTGCCGATAATCGTGTTGTTCGTTTCGATGTTGAGGACGCCGGCAGAGAGGGACAGAGCAGGCGTCGGGCCATCGACAGTGATGCTGCCGATAATCGTCTCATCCAGCAGGCTCAGCGTCTGGCCGCTTTCGACGACCGTAGCGCCAGTGAGCTGGCTTTGAATGGTATCGATTTTGTCGACGCCAAAGAGATTGATCGTGCCGCCCTCGTTATCCACCACGGCGCCGGAGATGGTGACATTGGTGAGATTGAGAACGGCGCCCCTTTGGACGGTGATCGTACCGCCGATGATGTCGGGGTCATTGGTCAAATCCAGCGTCGTTCCGCTGACCACGCTCAGCTGATCATTGGCGAAGCTCGCAACGTCGCTGATCGTATTGGTGCCGATCTCGCTCACGATCGCGCCGGCGTTATTGATGCTTCCATTGGTAATGGTGGCGTTGTCTAGATCGAGTGCGGCATTAATCGCCACCATAACCGTGCCGACAGGATCGCCGACGACGTGATCGCTATTGTCGACGGTAGTCCCGCTTTGGATGAGCGTACCGCCGGTCGCCTCGATCGTGCGCTCGTTGGTCACCGCCAAATTGCTGATCGTGCCGTAGCCGGAAATGATATTGTCGACGTTGATCAGCTCCTCGCCCGCACTCGCCGCGGCAATTTCGCCGCCGGTAAGCGCCAGCGTACCGCCGCCACTGAGCGTGAGCACGGCAACATCGATCAACAATTCGGAACCACTGCCATCCACCAGAATGCCTGCGGGATCGATCGCGGCGAGCGGGTGCGTGCCGCCGTTGTAGATTGCACTGTCCTTGACATGGATCACGCCGCCGCTTGTCGCCTCCAACAACCCTTGATCCTGGCTGGTGATGGTGTTGCCGGCGTCAAGGATCAGCGTTCCGTGATCTTCGGCGATGATCACGCCGCCGATTTCGTTGGTAACCGCAACTCCCGAATTGAGAGAGAGCGTACCGCCGTCGGCAGCGACCGTGCCGGCATTAACGAGGGTGCCGCCATCAAAGGCGAGCTTGCCGCTGTTTTGCGCCATGATCCAGGCGCCGGCTTCGTTCGTTACCGCGACTTGCTCGAAGTATATGGCGCCGTCAGCGAGATTACTGGCGCCGGCCGTGACGACGTAGGCATTGTCGAGGCTCCCCTGGTCGAAAGTAATCGCCCCTGAACCGGCCGATGAGATGAGGGCGCCGGCTTCGTTTTTTGTCGCCGCCTGTTCGAACCACATCGTACCCGAATAGGCCGCGGCGATAGTTCCGAAATTGTCGACGCTGTAAGTTCCGGGGGCCGGCGTTGCCGCATCCTGGAAATAGACCGCCGCATTGACGCCGAGCGATTCGACTTGACCGCCGGCGCGAATTATCGCCGTGCCATCGAGCCACAGCGTTGGGTCTACGCCCGTACTGTTGGCTTTGATCACCCCTGAATCGTCGAGCAGACCCGAAATCGCCAGCGTGCCACCGCTGACGATGTCGACCGTAGCGCCGGTCCCGATTGTCAGATCGGTAGCGGCGGTCGGAGTGGGGCCAGAGTCGTCACTGGAACCGCTGATCGTCACAACGACCCGATAGCCGATCGTCAGATCCTGCAAGGCCAGCGGCGCCCAACCGTCGCTCCACGACGACGGGTCGGACCAATTGCCGCTATTGTCATACTGCCAATGCGCGGTAGGGGTCGGCAGGACCGATCCATTGGCCGAGCCGCCCGTACTGCCTGCCGAGTTTCCGGTATTGTTACCACCGAAGCCGTGCGCAAAGGTGCCGGTCGGACCGCTGTTGTTGCCCGGGCCTTCTTGGATGCTCGAACTAAGGTTCAATAAAGCTAACGAGGTGGAGCTGCCGGTTCCTCCGGGATTGGATTGCGGCTGCGCATTGGCGTGTTGCCATTGCTGAATAAACGGATCCTGCTGGCCTTCCGAAAAAGTCGAGTAGGCGTGCGAATAGGCATTCTGGTATTGCGCCATTTGCAGTGGCGAGTTCAGTTCGGCCTGAACGGTGTAACCGGAACCCATGTGTCGAATGACGATGGTTTGCGTCGGATCGTCGACAACGATGACACGCGGCGGCTGGCCGTTCTGGCCTTCCAGCACGATCTCGAAGACGCCGTGCTTGAGATCCTTGTAGTCGACTGTTCCGTTGTCGATGAAAGCGACGTCGGCGCTGTCGGCCTTCAGGTCGCGAATGAGCGCAAAGGTGAAGACGCCAAGCGCAATGCTGCCGAGGCCCACCGCCGACGATCTGGTCCGCAACCGGCCAGCCGGAGTTTCAATGTCGAGAGGCTTTGCCGCGGCCAGCGTTCCCCGGACGATGCCGAATATGCCTTTGGCAATGCGGACGACGGTGCGTTCATCCGGCCCGGACGAAAGTCCGTCGAGCACCAGATGTCCGTTGGCGTGCAGATGGAGCGTGCTGCCGTCGAGGAAGGCAATAACAGCGACGCCGTCCTCTCCGGTATCGAGAACATCGCCTTCACGAACGGCGTCGCCGAGCGCGGCGTGTGCCGGCGCGGCGCCAGGTCGGCTGATGGTGACCGCACCAAACAATACCTGCAGCGTGCCAACAAGAGTCGCTGGCTCCGAATCACCGCTGGACAAATTCGCGTCGCCGGCCTGCGCGCCGGCCTGACCGCCAGACATAAAGCCTCACCTCAACTCGGTGTCGGCCTCGCCGTGTCCCCCGGCGGTTGTCCAACATCCGAATAGCCTGTTCGTCCTGAAATGTTCTTCTGTCCGGGGCCCCTCGCCCCAGCAATTTCAAACTAATATTAGCAAGTTTTTTACCCGATTTGCAAAGAATCGAGAGCGGAAAAGTCAACGAAGTTACCGGCGGTGGTAACCGCTTAGGGGCAAGTTCCTATTCACATATCGACTTGGTAATTGCGGAAAAATGGACGTTTTTAAGCGGTCCGCGTCCTTTCCACCGACCCTGGACTGTGACCTTGGTTACTATAACGGCTGCCGGGCAATTGATTTGGCATGAAAATCGAGTTATCTGTGTTCATAATTCCTTTAAGTGCATTGAGCGCGACATTGGGCGCGACGTCGAGACACACATGGGCCCTCGCTGGATTGGTTTGACCGCCGGCACCTTTCTGGCAGCATGCGCCCTGCTGCCGAATTTTGCTTGCGCCCAGAGCGGCGCGCCGGCGCCGGCGCAAATCGACACCAAGCCGATCGGCAAGGTGATGTCGGTCGCCGGCATGGCGCATATCGCGCATCCGGCCGCGGTCGTGGTTCAAGCCAGCCTGTCGACGGTCGACACACCGACGAAAATCGGCGACTTGGTCTATCGCGGCGACGTGATCCAGACCGGAGCGGACGGCGCGCTCAGCATTACCTTTGCCGACGGCACGTCATTCAATGTTTCCAACAATGCCAAGATGGAAGTGAATGACTTCATTTACGATCCTAACGGCCACTCGAATTCGAGCCTGATGAGTCTGACCAAGGGCACCTTTACTTTCATCGCCGGCAATGTCGCGCATACCGGCGACATGAAAGTCAGCACGCCGGTCGGCACCATGGGCATCCGAGGCACGGCGCCGCGCGTCGAAATTGAAGACGACGGCACGGTCAAATTCTCGACCCTTGTCGAACAAAAGTAGTCAGCTATAAAGCTGAAGTTGGCCCGCCCGGCTTCATCGGAAGCGGACGATTCTTTGCTGCGCACAATGTGGTTGCCACGATGATGCGTATAAAATCACGGCCGATCGCTCACGGGTTGGCGGCCTTGCTGATGACCGCTTTTTTTGCCGGGCACGCCGCCGCGGCGGACAATAGCGACATCACCAACGTCGACTCCTGTAACGGCAAGGATCGCGTCTCACCCGATCGCCAGATCGAAGGCTGCACCGCGATTCTGAAATCGGCCGACAACCCGCAGATCCTGGCGACCATCTATAATAATCGCGCTAATGCACACGTCCGCAAGCAAGAGTACGATCTGGCCATCCAGGACTACGACAGCGCCATCAAGTCAGAGCCGAATTACGCCACTGCCTTCAACGGCAGGGGCGTCGCCTACGAAAAAAAGGCCGACTACGATCGCGCGATCCAGGATTTTGATTCCGCAGCCAGGCTCGATCCGAATTATGCCAATGCGTTTGCCAATCGTGCGGAAACCTACGAAAAGAAGGGCGACTTCGTCAGCGCAGCGAAGGATTTGGATACGGCGATCCGTCTGCGGCCGAACCTGGCGATGCTGATGAATGAGCGGTGCTGGACCCGAACAATGATCGGCGATTTTGCCGGCGCCGTGAGCGATTGCGGCAGCGCCATCAAATCGACGCCCGGCGACGCCGCCCCGTACGACTCGCGTGGACTTGCCTATCTCAAGATGGGCCAGTGGGATTCGGCTATTGCCGACTATGACTCGGCCCTGAAGATCGATCCCAGGCTGGCAAGCTCATTGTACGGGCGCGGAATTGCGGAAGCCAAAAAAGGTAGACCCGCTGACGGCAATACTGACATCAATGCGGCGAAGTCGATAGACCCGAAGATAGCCGACGCGTTTGCAGGTTACGGCTTCAAATAGTGGAAGTTCCAGCAACGCTGCATCCTCCCCAGGGTTCCAAGTATGCCGTTTCCGCCGCGCCATCATATCTCGCGATGGAGATAATGCGACGTCGCCGGGCGCGAGCGGCAGGACACCCGCTTTCGTTCTACACAAACATCGCATCGCAATGGTCGCCGCAATGAAACAGCCAAGGAAAGAGCCGAGGAAAGAGCCAAGGAAAGTGCCAAGTCCACTGCTGACGGATCTCTACCAGATCAACATGATGCAAGCGTATCTGGATCACGGCGATACCGGCACCGCCGTATTCGAACTTTTCGCGCGCAGCCTGCCGCCGAGCCGCGGCTTCCTGATGGCCGCGGGTCTTGCGCAGGCACTCGATTTTCTCGAAACGCTCCGTTTTTCGCCCGAGGATATTACCTGGTTGCGCGACAGCGGACGCTTTGGCAAGTCGCTGCTCGACTATCTCGAAGGGTTCCGCTTCACCGGCGATGTCCATGCGATGCCCGAAGGCACCGTGTTCTTCGCCAACGAGCCCATTCTGCGCGTGACCGCGCCGTTGCCACAGGCGCAATTTGTCGAATCGCGCCTCATCAATATCCTGCACTTTCAATCCTTGGTCGCCGCCAAAGCCGCGCGCTGCGTTCTGGCCGCGCCGGGAAAGCTTTTGGTCGATTTCGGCATGCGTCGCGCGCACGGCGCCGAAGCGGGTCTGATGGCGGCGCGGGCGAGCTATATTGCAGGTTTCGCCGGCACCGCGACCGTCCTGGCCGGAAAGGATTTCGGCATTCCGCTCTACGGCACGATGGCGCATTCGTTCATCGAGGCGTTCGACGACGAAGCGGCGGCGTTCGAAAGCTTCGCGCGGGCGCGACCGGACAATGTCGTGTTGCTGCTCGACACCTACGATACCGAAGCGGCCGCCCGCAAGGTTGTGGCGCTGGCACCACGGCTTAAGGCCGCCGGCATTGCGACCCGCGGCGTCCGCCTCGATTCGGGCGATCTCGTCGCGCTGTCGAAAAGCGTGCGCGCCATTCTCGATGCCGGCGGCCTGAAAGACACCACCATATTTGCCAGTGGCGGTCTCGACGAGAATTCGCTCCTGGCATTTGCGAAGGCCGGCGCGCCGATCGACGGTCTCGGCATCGGCACCAGCCTGACGACATCGGCAGACGCTCCGAGCGCCGACTGCGTCTATAAGCTTCAGGAATATGCCGGCGTCGCGCGGCGCAAGCGCTCCGAGCATAAAGCGACCTGGCCCGGGCGAAAGCAGGTGTGGCGGCGCTACGACGGCAACGGGCGGATGGCGGGCGACCTGTTGTCGCTCGAGGACCACGATGCAGCCGGCGAGCCGCTCATCCAGCCGGCGATGAAGGACGGCAAGCGCCTCTCTCCGTCACCATCGCTCGACGACATCAGGCGTCACGCTAAGCGCGAGCTTGAAAGCCTACCGGAGAATCTGGCGCGCCTTAAGCCGGGCGCCGTCTATCCGGTCGAGGTCGCCGACGATCTGGTCCGGCTTGCCGCCGCGGTCGACAGCCGGTTGCGTAAAGCGGCCGGAACGACAATCGACTGAAATTGGCCGGCCGGAAGCCCGGTCGACGGCGAGAAAATGGCCCGGGACGGCCGGATTTCGACAAACGGAACCCATTGTCGGATTGCCGAAATTTACCGCGTTGCAGCATCCCTGTGTGCAATGCACAATTATTCTTGACTCCGGAACAAAAGAGGCAGGTTATTCATAAAATAGTCACGCTCGGTAGAACCCGAGCCTCAGGTCAACGCGAATGCGCCATCAAGCGGCCGTATCGGCGTCAAGTCTCCCTTCGCTGATGATGCCCTGCCCGGTCTGCGCCGGGCGGATGAACTTCACCGCCCGTCACCCTGTCTCCGCCGAGTACGAGGACAGCGTCTACGCCTGCGGGCGTTGCGGCGCCGAATTGATCCGCACCTCGATGCGCAAGGCGTCAAAGCCGGAACCGAGCAAGACCTCCGAAGCCGCCTGAGCGACTCGCCGTTCCCTCCTTTCGGCTAGGCCAAACCCATCTGCTTCAGCGCGGCGCGACCGAGCAGGCCGTAAGGATTGGCGAGCGTCTCCAGCATTTCGAAATGGTTGTAGCCTTCGCCGAGCAAGAACTCGACCGGCTTGCCGGCGGCCTGCACCGCCGCGGCAAAATCGCGGGCCTGGCGCTGGAATTCCGGCGTCTCGCGGCTGCCATGCGCGACGATGAGCGGCGTATGGAGGCCGTCGAGCTGATGCAGGGAGCTGAGCTTTTCCACCATTGCATCGGTGAACCTAACATAGGCCGAACGCTTGGACAGCCGCACCGGCGTGAGTTCGTACATGCCGCTCGCCAATAGCGCGCCCTTGCAGAAGGCTTGCGGCAGGCCCTCTTCGCGCCAGCCACGTGTGAGCGCGCAGCCGGCAAGGTGCGAGCCGGAAGAATGCGCCGAGAGATAAAATCGCTCGCGGTCGCCGCCGAAGCTCTCCGCATTGCGCCAGATCCAGGCGATGGCGCGGCAGACTTGCTCGTACATCGGCAATAGATCGCCACCGGCCTGATCGACATTGATGAAATCGACGATGACCGCATGCGCACCGGCGCGCACGAACACCTCGGCCTGCAACGCGTAATCGGCGGCCTTATTGCGCCGCCAGGCGCCGCCGTGAATGAAAATATTGATCGGCGCGTTTGCCGCAGGAGCGCGAAACAGGTCGAGCTGTTCGTATTCGCCCGATCCGTAGGCGATGCGCTGCGGCGGCCCGAGGATCGCCCGCGCCCGCTCGCTCCCCGCAACGCGCCGCGCCACCACCAAGTCGCGATTGGGCGCATAAACCTCTTGGTCATAGGCGTCGTCGAGTTCCTTCTGGTCCATGCCGCGCCAGACAATCGGGCCTTTTACCCTCATCGGAGCGGCAGCCGCCGTTATCTCATTCATTCCTGATCTTTCCCTTCGCCGTCCTCGGCTTCGTCATCGAGTCCGAAAGCGGTCTGCTTCTCGGCAAAGCCGGCCACGTTGAACGTTCCGATCGGCACCAGCCGGCGGCAATAGCGTTTGGCGAATTCCTGCGATGCCAAAACAGTGCGGCCCAGGCGGCCCGCCCGCAAGCCCGTAGCGCGCCGCCCCGGCGTCGCTGCTGAGAAAACCGGATCGCCTCCGGCTTTACCAAGTCAGCCGCGTTCTTTCGCGACCTTCGCTCCTTATGGCCGCGCTCCTCCAGCACAAGTCCGTCATGCTGCCGTCACATAAAACTCTATGGAATTTTTCGGCGCAATCGAGCGATCCGCTTAAAGCCTGCAAAAGTTCCGTTGCGTAGAACCGCGTAGTCGGCAGATGGAGGAGCTTCGCATGACACACTATATTTTGCGTTTTCTGAACGGCGATGCCCGGCGCTTGCTGCGAGACGAGTCGGGCGCAACGGCCATCGAATACGGCCTGATCGCCGCAGGCATTTCGGTCGCAATCATCGTCGCGGTGCAAGCGCTCGGCAGCAACTTGAACACGACGTTTTCGTCGGTATCGACCGCGCTCAAGTAGGCGCCAGCGCGCTTGCGACGGCAAAGCCCCGGCCGCCGGTCGGGGCTTTTTTGCATTTTTACCGGAGCCAACCGGACGAAATGAAAACACCGTTAGCCCAGGTTTAATTCCTTGAAGAAATCATTGCCCTTGTCGTCGACCACGATGAAGGCGGGGAAGTTGACCACCTCGATGCGCCAGATCGCTTCCATGCCGAGCTCGGGATATTCCACGGTCTCGACCTTCTTGATGCAATGCTCTGCGAGATTCGCCGCGGCGCCGCCGATCGAGGCGAGATAGAAGCCGCCGTGCTTCTTGCAGGCGTCGCGCACCGCCGCCGCGCGATTGCCCTTCGCCACCATGACCATCGAGCCCCCGGCGGCCTGGAAATCGTCGACGAAGCTATCCATGCGCCCGGCCGTGGTCGGGCCGAACGCACCGGAGGCGTAACCCTCAGGCGTCTTGGCCGGGCCGGCGTAATAGACCGGATGGTTCTTGAAGTAATCCGGCAGGCCCTGCCCTTTCTCCAATCGCTCGCGCAATTTGGCGTGCGCCAGATCGCGCGCCACGATCATCGGCCCGGAGAGCGACAGCCGCGTCTTGGTCGGATATTTGGCAAGCTGCGCCAAAATTTCCGGCATCGGCTTGTTGAGATCGATCTTCACCACCTCGCCGCCGAGATGGCTTTCGTCGACCTCCGGCAGATATTTCGCCGGATTATGCTCGAGCTCTTCGAGAAAAACGCCGTCCTTGGTGATCTTGCCGAGCGCCTGGCGGTCGGCCGAGCACGACACGCCAAGTCCTATGGGCAGCGAGGCGCCGTGGCGCGGCAGCCGGATTACGCGCACGTCGTGACAGAAATATTTGCCGCCGAATTGCGCGCCGACGCCGAGCGACTGCGTCATCTTCTGGATTTCCGCCTCCATCTCCTTGTCGCGAAACGCATGGCCGTCCTCGGAGCCGTGGTCGGGCAGCGTGTCGTAATATTTGGTGGAGGCGAGCTTCACCGTCTTCATGGTCAATTCGGCCGAGGTGCCGCCGATGACGATGGCGAGGTGATAGGGCGGGCACGCCGCGGTGCCGAGCGTCAGCACTTTCTCTTTCAGGAATGCCAGCATGCGCTCGCGGGTGAGGATCGACGGCGTCGCCTGGAATAAAAACGACTTGTTGGCCGAGCCGCCGCCTTTGGCGATGAAAAGGAATTTATAGGCCTGATCGTAGTCGCCTTTGCCTTCGGCGTAGAGCTCGACCTGCGCCGGCATGTTCGAGCGGGTGTTCTTCTCCTCGAACATCGATATCGGCGCCAGCTGCGAATAGCGCAAATTGCGCTTCAGATACGCATCGCGCGCGCCCTCGGCGAGCGCCGCTTCGTCGTCGCCGCCGGTCCAGATCAGCCGGCCCTTCTTGCCCATGATGATCGCTGTCCCGGTGTCCTGGCACATCGGCAACACGCCGCCGGCGGCGATATTGGCGTTTTTCAGAAAATCAAAGGCGACGAACTTGTCGTTATCCGACGCTTCCGGGTCCTCGACGATGCGCTTGAGCGAGGCGAGATGCGCGGGACGCAACAGATGATTGATGTCGGTGAAGGCGGCCTCGGCCAGCACGCGCAACGCCTCGCGCGGCACCACCAGCACGTCCTCGCCGAGGATTTTCTCGATGCGCAGGCCGTCGGCGGGGATTTTGCGGTAGGGTGTCTCGTCCTTGCCGAGCGGGAAGAGAGGGGTGTGCTTGTAGGGAGGCGTCGGATGGGTGGTCAGGGGGGCGTTCATGGGGGCATCTCGTATTACGATTGGTTGCAACTCGACTAACAGAAGACTAGCTACTGGTCGATATCATCGTGCGCTAAAACATCGCGATATGCCTATTCCAATAGAGCAATCTGTCATTGATTCACTCGTTGCGCGCCCGGCTGAGGCGCTCAGTGTAGAGATCAAGCGATGGATTGATCCGGATTCCCCGACCGGGACAGAAAAAATTGTGAAGGCTGCGTTGGCACTTCGGAATAGGAACGGCGGCTACCTTGTGATAGGGTTTGATGATAGCACACTAGCACCCGATTCCGGACATGAGCCTCCCGATATTCAAGGTTCATTTCACGTTGACAAGATTCAAGGTCATATATCTCGATATTCTTCGGAGCTGTTTGAAATTGCAGTTGCCTTCAGTGTTAGGGAGGGAATCGAATATCCGGTGATGGTCGTTCCACCGGGTGTTCGGGTGCCTGTTGTAGCAAAACGTGACTTGGTTGAGGGTACGAAGACGCTAGTTAGGCACGGCGCTGTGTATTTTCGCACATTGGCGGCTAACGGAACGCCCAGTACCGCGGAAGCTCGTCCCGAGGACTGGCGGGAGATTGTTGAGATATGTTTTGACAATCGCGAAGCAGACGTCGGCCGGTTCATTAGACGCCACCTCAGCGGAGGGGACACGGGACCTCTCGTTAAGGTGCTTCAAGATGCCGGCCTGTTAGGTCAGCCAAAGCCGCCTCCCACTTTACGGAGTCATGCCGAAAAGCTTTTAGACTATGGCGATGAGCGATTTAAGGTCGCTGTGCGAACGCGACCTCTCGATGTTCATGGTCAAAGGCTGCTTAAGTCAGGCTTTTGGAGCGCCGCTCTCATTATTGATCCTCCTAAGCCAGATGCTCGGCCGGATCGTTCGTTCTCACTAAAGATCGCGTCAAGCAACCCAAACTTAACGGGCTGGCCCATTTGGGCCGACTTCTCTACATCGTCAACTCCAGAAAATCGTCCGATCGTTCGTGATGGCGCCGTGGAGTCGCTGATATTATTTCACGGAGTAAGCAGTCATCTTGATTTCTATCGCTTCGATCCACGAGGAGAATTTTACCTTCGTCGAGTATTACAGGACGATGCAGTGCCTTCGAGAGTCGAACCGGGAACTTCGTTAGATCCAATCCTAGCGATTTTGCGAGTCGCCGAAACCATAGTGGTCGGCATCACATTTGCGAAGGTACTCGATTGGTCAACCGAACACACTCGTTTAGGTTTTGCTTTTCATTGGCAAGGATTGGCAGGCCGCAAACTGCTACAATGGTCTGATCCATATGGCGGAGTTGACTGGGGTGAGGCCCACGATGACAAAATTACCACTTACACCGAAATGTCTTTAGATACACCCGTGACTGCAATCGCACCTTTCGTCGACCAAGCGACAAAAGACTTGTTTGTACTATTTAACGGTCACACCATTACTGCTGGTGTAATTGAGGATCGCGTTAAGCGACTGATCGAGCGGCGAATAAACGCCTAAATGGTTTGATAGCATGCGTAGGGTAGGCAAAGCGCACCCACGTTGTCGAAGTAAGTCGTGGATGGCCCACCACAAGTCCGGCCATGACGAAATAGGGCATTCTCCGCCGCGCCTCCTGAGATGCGCGTTGTTTCCGATCCACAATGTCAAACAGCGAACGCTCCTTGTTCCCGTCACCCTAAGGTGCGACGCCCGGCTTCGGGCGGAGCCTCGAAGGGCGACAGCCCGTGAGTCCTCGGCCGTCTCCTTCGAGGGCCGCTGCGCGGCCACCTCAGGATGACGGATCGAAGCTTTCGTCACGTCGTCATTGCGAGGAGCGGTAGCGACGAAGCAATCCAGGGCGGAAGCTCAGACTGGATTGCTTCGCTCCGCTCGCAATGACGAGAGTGGTCCCTCCTACGCGCCGGATGCAAACCCTCCCGTTCTCGCGATGCGCCTTGGCATCCGAGGTTTGTTTCACGCTTTAAGAAAGCCCGTCCCAGTGCCTGCCTTCCCAAAAGAGGAAGGGAGGTGGAGCGCCAAAAGGCGCGCCTTCCTTGCCGAGCCCGGCGGGGCCCGGCGCGCGCCACGCGGAAGGACGTTGCCGTCCGTCCGCGCTTCGGGCGCGCTCGCCTTTCGGCGCTCCACCGCGGTACTCGCCGCGCCGGACGCATCCGGACATCGGCTCGGC
>JBAQHW010000526.1:0-1825 GCA_049288525.1 Xanthobacteraceae bacterium | reverse complement strand
CACCATCACACCATGGATTACGTCATCATCAATATCTCTGGCGGCAAGGCCGAGATCGAAAACGTCGAAGGCAAGTCCTATATCGCCGACGACAAGGCCGGCGGCGTCATCTGGAAGGACGCCGGCGAAAAGCACGAATTGCGCAACCTCACCGACCAGCCCTATCAGAATATTCTGGTCGAGCTAAAACACGGAAAGTGACGATCCGGCGCCAAGAGCCACCAAAGGCTGCCAACGGCATCAGTATTCAGGATTAAGTATCAGGACTCCGTATCATGGCCATGTACGATAATCTCCTCGCCAACGTGCCGACCGACCTGTGGATCGGCGGCAAATGGCGCAAATCATCCGACGGCGCCCGCTTCGACGTCATCGATCCGGCCACCGAGAATAAAGTGGCGTCGGTCGCGAGCGCCACCGTCGACGACGCCATGGCGGCGCTCGATGCCGCGCAGGCGGCGTTTCCCGGCTGGGCCGCCAAGAAGCCGCGCGAGCGCGGCGAAATCCTGCGCAAGTCGTACGAACTCATCATGCGCGACGCCGAGCGGCTGGCGAAGCTCATCACCATCGAGAACGGCAAGGCGCTGTCGGATTCGCGCGGCGAGGTCGCTTATGCCGCGGAGTTCTTCCGCTGGTACGCCGAGGAAGCCGTGCGCAATATCGGCTCGAACTCGACGGCGCCATCGACTGGCGCCCGCATCCTGGTGCACCACAAGCCGGCCGGCATCGCCGTGCTGGTAACGCCGTGGAATTTCCCGGCGGCGATGGCGACGCGCAAGATCGGTCCGGCGCTCGCCGCCGGTTGCCCGGTTGTGCTCAAGCCGGCTTCCGATACGCCACTGACCATGCTGGCTCTGATGCCGATTCTGGAAGAGGCCGGCGTGCCCGCCGGCGTCGTCAACGTCATTCCGTCGCGCTCGTCAGGCAAGGTCGTCGGCGCGATGCTGCACGATCCGCGCGTGCGCGTGGTATCGTTTACCGGCTCGACCGAAGTCGGCCGCAAGCTTTTGCACGAAGCGGCTGACACGATCGTCAAGCCGGCGATGGAGCTCGGCGGCAATGCGCCCTTCATCGTCTTCGACGACGCCGACATCGATGCGGCAATCGACGGCGCCATGATCGCCAAAATGCGCAACATGGGCGAGGCCTGCACCGCCGCCAATCGCTTCTACGTGCACGAGAAGGTGCAGGACGAATTCACCAAGAAGCTAACCGCCAAAATGTCCGGGCTGAAAATGGGCAACGGACTCGACGACGGCGTCGCGCTCGGGCCGCTGGTCAATAAAGACGGCCTCGACAAGGTGATCGAATTGGTCGCCGACGCGGTCCAGAAAGGCGCCAAGGTGCTGACCGGCGGCAAGCCGCTTGGCGGCCCCGGCTTCTTCTATCCGGCGACCGTGCTGGCGAACGTATCGAACGACGCCAAGATGCTGAGCGAGGAAATTTTCGGTCCGGTCGCTTCGATCCAGACCTTCAAATCCGAAGACGAAGTCATCACCCGCGCCAACGACACCGAATACGGTCTCGTCGCCTACCTCTACACCAAGGATTTGAGCCGCGGCTTGCGCGTATCGGAAAAGCTCGATTTTGGGATGATCGGGCTGAACCGCGGACTGGTTTCCGACCCCGCGGCGCCGTTCGGCGGCGTCAAGCAGTCCGGGCTCGGCCGCGAAGGCGCGCATGAAGGGCTGATGGAGTTTCTGGAGACGCAATATGTTTCGGTGACGTGGTAGGGCTCACCGGGGTCATGACCGAGCATGAAGTCGCGCAAAAGCTCGCCGGCGCCTGGCGCTATGTCGGCACGCGCATCAACGGTGGCACTTGG
>JBAQHW010000525.1:0-6768 GCA_049288525.1 Xanthobacteraceae bacterium | reverse complement strand
GCAAGTGTAAGCACGGCGACACTGCGGCGCGGGCTAAATTTACCATCGCAGTCAAGCGTTTCGGGTTACGGCGCGACGCAGAAGGTATAATTTCGGCTGGTTCATGGGCGGCTGACGGCGTAATTTGCCGAAGGCTTGCCTCAATGGCTCGTATCGGCGGCTTGGCCGCCTAAAGGATTAACGGGGTTCGCGTGATAGTCAAAGACGCGATTGGGGTGATCGCGCAGCTAGGAATACCGCTCCGCCGCTTCGGCGCATCGTCGCTGGCCCGACTGCTTGTTCTCGCGGTCGGCCTGTCGGCGATGACGGCCTATACCGTGCCGGCGTTGCAAAATGCGGCCGGCACCTGGCTGAACGCATGTCTTTGGTGCTGTCTCACGTTTTTCGCGTTCGATACTGCGGTTGGCGCGCGCGCGGCGATCCGCATCGGTGCCATACGGGCACACTTTCTCTCTTTATCTTTCCTGGTCGATATCATCTGCCTCTTTGCCGTGCCGGCTGCGTTTCTCGACGGAGCCGGCGCCCCCAACGCCTGGCTGTTTGCGACCTTCTGGATTCTCAAGCTGGCACAGAATTCGCCGGGCTTCGCGCAGCTCGGCCGCGTGTTCGTATTGGAAGCCAAGCCGCTGGCAAGCGTGCTGGCGTTGTTTCTGATCGTGCTGTTTCTGTCGTCGGCCGCAATGTTCGTGATCGAACGGCGCGTGCAGCCGGGCGCCTTCAGCTCGATGCCAGAGGCTCTGTGGTGGGCGGTAGTGACGCTCACGACCACTGGCTACGGCGACAAGGTGCCGATCACGCAAGCGGGACATCTGCTCGGCGGCGTGGTCATGATCTTCGGCATTATCAGTTTCGGTCTGTCGACCGGCATTCTCGCCACCGGCTTCGCCGCCGAAACCCGGCGGCGCAATTTCATCGAGACCTGGAATCTTGTGGGCAAGGTGCCGTTTTTTCAGTCGCTGGAGCCGTCGTCGATTACGGAAATCACCCACATGCTGCGGCGTCTGGAAGTGCCGGAGCGCGTCGCCATTATTCGCCGTGGCAAGGTCGGCGATTGCATGTACTTTATTGCCGCGGGCGAGGTGCAGGTCGACATCAAGCCGACGCCGGTGCGGCTCGGCGCCGGCGCGTTTTTCGGCGAGTTGGCGCTGCTCGGCGATTCGGTGCGCAGCGCCAACGTGACCACGACGACGCCCTCGACCCTGCTCATCCTCGATCTTGCCGACTTCCGCACGCTGACCGCCAGCCATCCCGATCTCAAGCGCGCGATCGATGCGGAAGCGCAGCGCCGCATGCACGAAAATGAGCAGAATCGCGACCGCCAGCGTAGCGGCGGCGTCGCATCGGCGTGACTTGACTCCGCGAAACCTCTAGAACCCAACCCGATGGCAGACCGCGTTGCATTGATCACCGGAGCGACGGGCCAGGATGGCGCCTATCTGGCCGAGCTTTTGCTCGGCAAGGGCTATGTCGTCCACGGCCTCAAGCGGCGGTCGTCCTCCTTCAACACAGCGCGGGTCGATCACCTGTATCGGGACCCGCATGGTCCCGGCGTACGGTTTTTCCTGCACTACGGCGACATGACCGACGCAACCAACCTTATCCGCATCATTCAGGATGTGCAGCCGAGCGAGATCTATAATCTCGCCGCGCAAAGCCATGTGCAAGTCTCGTTCGAGACGCCGGAATACACCGCCAACGCCGACGCACTCGGCACGCTTCGATTGCTTGAGGCCATCCGCGTCCTACGGATCGAGGACAGAGTGCGGTTCTATCAGGCCTCGACTTCTGAATTGTACGGCTTGGTCCAGGAGACGCCGCAGCGCGAAACGACGCCATTTTACCCGCGATCGCCTTACGCGGTGGCCAAGCTTTACGCCTATTGGATCACGGTCAATTATCGGGAAGCCTATAAGATGCATGCCTCGAACGGCATCCTGTTCAATCACGAGGGCCCGACACGCGGCGAAACCTTTGTAACGCGGAAAATCACGCGCGCCGTCGCGGCGATCGAACTCGGGCTGCAAGACAAGCTATTCCTCGGCAATCTGGCGGCCCGGCGCGACTGGGGTCATGCCCGCGATTATGTCGAAGGCATGTGGCTCATCGTGCAGCAGCCCGAGCCCGACGATTACGTTTTGGCGACCGGCGAGGAGCACTCGGTGCGTGAGTTCGTCGAAAAAGCGTTCGCCTGCGTCGGCCGAACGATCCAGTGGCGCGGCGCGGGAGCCGCCGAGAAGGGCATCGATGCGCGGGACGGCCGCGTGCTGATCGAAATCGACGAGCGTTATTTTCGTCCGACGGAAACCGATGCGCTGCTCGGCGATGCATCCAAGGCCCGGCAAAGACTGGGCTGGCATCACAAGGTTTCGTTCGACGAGTTGGTGCAGGAAATGGTCGATGCCGATCTGCAGGAGATGCGTCGCGACGGCGTCAATCGCCAAGTTCACGACTAGGGCGTGATCCCATGAACGGCGTGGCGATTCCATTCGACTTACGCGACAAGCGCGTCTTCGTCGCCGGGCACGCCGGCATGGTCGGTTCCGCGATCGTGCGGCGGCTTGAGCACGAAAACTGCGACATCATCTTTGCTGCGCGCCGCGATCTCGACCTTCGTCACGCGGACGAAGTCGATCGTTTCCTGGCGCAGGCCAAGCCCGATGCGATGTTCGTCGCCGCCGGCAAGGTCGGCGGCATCGGCGCCAACAGCGCCTATCCGGCCGAATTCATCGCCGACAACGTGGCGATTGCGCTTAACACCATCGACGCCGCGCACCGCTACGCCGTTAAGAAGCTCGTCTATCTCGGCTCGTCCTGCATTTACCCGCGGCTGGCGCCGCAGCCGATGTCGCCGCAGATGCTGCTGACCGGACCGCTCGAGCCGACCAATCAATGGTATGCGATCGCCAAAATCGCCGGCATTAAAATGTGCGAGGCCTATCGGCTGCAGCATGGCGACGATTTTGTTTCGGTGATGCCGACCAACATCTACGGCCCCGGGGACAAATACCATCCCGAAGACAGCCACGTTCCGGCGGCGCTGATCCGGCGCTTTCACGAAGCCAAGGTCAGCAACGATGTCAGCGTGAGCGTATGGGGCACCGGAACGCCGCGCCGCGAATTCCTCGCCGCCGACGATCTGGCCGACGCCTGCGTGTTCGTGATGAAGCGCTATTCGGATCTGCCGTTCGTCAACATTGGCACCGGCGAGGATATAACGATCGCCGAATTCGCCCGCACGGTCGCCGAGGTCGTCGGCTATGCCGGTAAAATAGAGTTCAACTCGTCACGCCCGGACGGCGCTCCGCGCAAACTTCTCGATGTCTCGCGGATCAACGCGCTGGGTTGGCGCGCGACGACGCCCTTGCGCGATGGGTTGCAGCGCGTGTATGCCGATTTTCAAGCACGTTACGGCGCCATTCGCGAGAAAGAAAAATAAGCGTCGCATTGACGCAAAGATTTCGAATGTCTCAGCAATTTGGTAAATCAACGACATGGCGCTCAACGAAACGCACGACCCCGCGCTGAAAAGCTTTATCGAGAGCGCCAACGCGCCCGGCCGCGATTTCACGATTCAGAATTTGCCGTTCGGCGTGTTCGGTCCGCAACGCGGACAGCCACCGCGTATTGGCGTCGCCATTGGCGACCGAATCCTCGACCTGGCGGCCGCGGCGAACACACTTGACGGTCTTTCCGCCGAGACCATTGCTGCCTGTGCCGCGCCGCAACTTAACCGGCTGATGGCGCTTTCGCCGCGAGCCTGGTCCACCCTTCGGTCGGCTCTGTCGCGCAGTTTGAGCGTCGAACGGGGCGACCGCAGCCTGCAGCGGCATTTGTCGCCGATGGCGCAGGCCGAAATGCGGCTGCCGGTGGCAGTCGGCGACTTCACCGATTTTTTTGCTTCGATATTTCACGCCACCAACGCCGGACGCCTGTTCCGGCCCGACAATCCGCTGATGCCGAACTACAAATATGTGCCGGTGGCCTACCACAGCCGCGCCTCGTCCATCCGCGTCAGCGGCACGCCGTTCAAGCGGCCGCGCGGCCAGCGAAAAGCGCCGAACGATGCGGCGCCGAGCTACGGAGCTTCGCGCAACCTCGATTTCGAGCTTGAACTCGGCATCTATGTCGGGGTGCCGAGCGAGTTCGGCGAGCCGGTGCCGGTCGCCGGCGCAGCGGAGCATATTTTCGGCTACTGCCTGCTCAACGACTGGTCGGCGCGCGACATCCAGGCCTGGGAATATCAGCCGCTCGGTCCATTCCTCGGCAAGAATTTTTGCACCACCGTGTCGCCCTGGGTGGTCACGGCGGAGGCGCTGGCGCCCTACCGCACCAGGGCTTTTGCGCGGCCGGACGGCGACCCGGCGCCGCTGCCGCATCTCGACGATGCCGATGATCGCCAACACGGCGGGCTCGCTGTCACGCTGGAGGCTTATCTGGCGAGCGCGGCAATGCGCGACGCCGGCACCGCGCCGCATCGCCTGACGCAAACTTCCTGCGCGCTGCTTTATTGGACCGTGGCCCAGATGATCGCGCATCACACCTCCAACGGCTGCAATCTGCGGACCGGCGATCTTCTTGGCTCCGGCACCGTCTCGGGCCCGGACAACTCGAGCTGGGGCTCGCTCCTTGAACTCACCACGCGCGGTACCGAGCCATTAACGCTGCCGGGCGGCGAGAAACGCGGCTTTCTCGAAGACGGCGACGAAATCATCTTCCGCGGCTTCTGCGAAAAAGCCGGTGCCGCCCGCATCGGCTTCGGCGAATGCCGCGCCGTGGTGCTGCCGGCCGGGTGATGCCGTCATGCCGAGGCACGCCGAAGGCGTGAGCTGCACTCGCCCCCCGGAACGACGAACTTAATGAATCTCCGGCTCGGCGATCGCCGCCTGCCCTTGCAGAAAATCGAAATCACAGCCTTCGTCGGCTTGGCCGATATGCTGCGAATACATCGCGCCATAGCCGCGCGGGTAACGCGGCGCGGGCGGCGTCCAGGCGGCGCGCCGGCGCGCCAACTCGTCGTCGCCGACATGAAGATGAATGCGCCGGACCGCAACGTCGATTTCGATCTCGTCACCGGTTTGCACGAAAGCAAGCGGGCCGCCGACGAAACTCTCCGGCGCGACATGCAGAATGCAGGCGCCGTAGCTGGTGCCGCTCATGCGCGCGTCGGAGATGCGCAGCATGTCGCGGACGCCGGCTTTGAGAAGCTTCTTCGGAATCGGCAACTGGCCCCATTCCGGCATTCCCGGCCCGCCCTTCGGGCCGCCGTTTTTCAGCACCAAGACGTGATCGGGCGTGACATCGAGATCGTCACGATCGACGGCCGCCGCCATATCATCGTAATTCTCGAACGCCAGCGCCTTGCCACGATGCGCCAGCAACCGCTTATCGGCGGCCGCCGGTTTCATCACGCAGCCGCGCGGCGCCAGATTGCCGGTGAGCACCGCGGTCGCGCCCTCGGCGTAGAGCGGTTCTTTCAGCGAATGGATGACGTCCGGCAGATAGACTTTCACGCCTTCGATATTGTCGCCGAGGCTGCGGCCGTTCACCGTGAGACAGGACAGGTCGAGCATTTCCCGCATCTCGCCCATCAGCGCGCGCAGGCCGCCGGCGTAGAAAAAATCCTCCATCAGATATTTGCCGGACGGCGTAATGTTGGCGATCACCGGCACCTCGCGCGAGATGGCGTCGAAGCGCGCCATATCGAGCGGCACGCCGACGCGGCGCGCCATGGCGATGACGTGAATGATAGCGTTGGTCGAGCCGCCGAGCGCCATGTGCACGCGGATGGCGTTGTCGAACGCCGCCGGGGTGAGAATCTTGTCCGGCGTCTGATCTTCCCACACCATGTCGACGATGCGGCGGCCGGCCGCGGCGCACATGCGCGGATGATTGGCATCGACCGCCGGGATCGACGATGCGCCGGGCAGCGTCAACCCGAGCGCCTCGGTAATCGCCATCATGGTCGCCGCGGTGCCCATTACCATGCAGGTGCCGAACGAGCGCGAAATGCCGCCTTCGATCTCGTTCCACTCATCGTCGCCGATGCGGCCGGCGCGCTTTTCGTCCCAGTATTTCCAGGCGTCCGAGCCGGAGCCCAGCGTGTGACCGCGCCAGTTGCCGCGCAGCATCGGGCCGGCCGGCACGTAAATCGCCGGGATGCCCATCGAGATCGCGCCCATGATGAGGCCCGGCGTGGTCTTGTCGCAGCCGCCCATCAGCACGGCGCCGTCGATCGGATGGCTACGCAGAAGCTCCTCGCATTCCATCGCAAGGAAATTGCGGTACAGCATGGTCGATGGCTTGACGAACGGCTCGGCGAGCGACATTGCCGGCAGCTCGATCGGCAGCCCGCCGGCCTGATAGATGCCGCGTTTGACATCCTCGGCGCGGTCGCGCAGGTGGCCGTGACAGGCGTTGATATCGCTCCAGGTATTGATGATGCCGATCACCGGCTTGCCGGCCCAGTCGGCGCGGTCATAGCCGAATTGCCGCAGCCGCGAGCGGTGACCGAACGAGCGCAGATCGTTCTTGCCGAGCCAGCGGTAGCTGCGGAGCTCTTCGGGCGATTTTTTCAAGTGCATCGTCATGCCACCGAGCGCGCTAGTGGTCCGATTCTAACATTCGCACCCCTGTCCGGCATGCCATTATGCGAATGTTGGAATCAAAGGACCACTAGCAAATGTCAGTCCTAGTGGAGCTTTTGGATTTGACATTCGCTTCACGAGTTTGCGGCTGGGTGGGTAGCGAATGTCAAATCCGCTCCACTAG
>JBAQHW010000524.1:0-3435 GCA_049288525.1 Xanthobacteraceae bacterium | reverse complement strand
GCAAGTTGGTTCTCCGATGCCGCTCGCCGAAGCCTATGCCTTTGCTTCGTACGCCTTGTTTCGCAACTCTGCGAAGAACTTGGTTTGGCGATTGAAAATCTCGTCCTGGTGGCTGGCTACGTACTCGCACACGGCATGGTCGTCAATGCGCTCGCCGTGATTGTCTTCCCGAATCGCCGCATCACGCTCGATCACCGACGCATCGAATACAAGCGGTCCAGCCAAGTTCTTGTTCGGGTCAGTGTTCATGACAATCTTCCTCAAAGAATCCGCGTCCTAGCCCACCTCTGTGACTAAAAGGCAGATTCCTCGGATCACTCTCATAGAAGAAAGGGCTTGACAAGCTATTTGGTCCTAGCTCAGTGACGATTCAAGTGCCTTATAAGTAATTGAAATATTTGATAGAATGGAGAGTATCGAGCGTCTACTGGTGAACACTTAGTAAAAATGTCGCGTGAATAGCTTGAACAGCACTGTGATTCGCGCATAACTTGTGATGTTTCGTCAGACTCTTACGGGTTATAGCGGCAGTTGTGGAGGGTGCGCAAATTTGCGCAGGCTCTGGCGACCCGCAATCAATGCCCAAAGACCAGCCATACGATGAAGGCGGGGCCCGCTAAGAGCGGGGCGCCAGTCCTTAGAGGTTCACGGCACCAACGTGGCGGCAGGATTGGTTGGAGATATTTTGCGTCGGGTTGGTCAGGGCTTTCCTAGCCGGTCACTGCGGGTGGACGCAATTCGATACCGCATAGGCACATTCTTCGTTTGGAGATAGCAGGCCGCCGGTCGGGCCTACGTAGTTCATTGCGCTTACGACGCCGTTTGTCATGGTCACGTTGACGGTACAGTGCCGCGAGCTACTCACTGCAAAGCCATTGCCGTAGCTGGCGGCGGTCATATTGTCGCCTGAGCCGTAAGACCAAACTTCGGTTGCCCCTACCGTCGCTTGATTGGCTGGCGGTCCCATGCACGCTAGAACGTGCTCCTTAGTAAACCCAACCATTTGGTTTTGGGCATTATTTGCGACTTCGGATCGTGCAATCGCACATGCCGACAGTGCGAGGCCAGCGGCCACCGCTACAAAGCCTCTCGCACGCATGACGCTCCCCCACTAATCTCCGCCTCACAATCGCGCAACCGACGCGCGACGGCAATAGGACCGCTATCCGTCACGCCTAGTTTGCAAAGTATATCATCCCCAATTGAAACGAACGGCGGCACGCCATGCGGCAAAGCCGTGCCGACCCGGCACGCCGGTCATGCCATCACGCGGGTGACCAGCAGGTAGCGTAGCCCGAAGGCCGCGACCATTATCAAATACCACGGTGCGACCTGCTCGAACATCGAGCTTTCAAAGCAGGACGCATAGGCGCCGTAAATGCACACCCGCAGAAACAGCATCCGCAGCGGATCCTCCGGCGTGCCACGCGGCTGCCGGTAGTAGTCCAGGATAGGCAGGATCACGATCCAGGCGAAAACCAGTGCCATGCCGGGCAGGCCGGTGGTCAATGCCAGATTGAGATAGGCATTGTGCGCGTCGGTGGTGTCGTTCACCCAACTGGCATTTGCGCCCATGCCGTATTGAACCTGCTCGGTGCCCCAGAACGCCGAAAAGCCGTAGCCGGTGAGCAGATGCTGGCGGAGCGCATCGAGCGAGAACTGCCAGACTTCGGTACGGCCGGTGAAGCTCGAATCCGGCATGTAGGTCGTGATCAGATCGTGAACCGGTTTGAAAACGACCGTGCCGACGGAGAATAAATTGAACAGCGCAAGCACGCTGACGACCAGAACGATGCCGGTGGCCGGCCGTTGGCTTTTGCCGATCACGGCGGAAATGATCAGCACCAGCGGCAGCAATAGGATCGCCGCCTTCGATTGCGCGAAAACGAGGAAAATCCCGGCGAGGATTACGATGCAGGCGCCAAGCACGAAGCTGCGCGCGCGCGCCACGAACAGCCCGATGAAAATGAACTGGTTCATGACCGCGCCGGCTTCGTTCTTATGCGGCAGGACGCCGCGCCAGCTTCCGGCGTTCTGCGGTTCGAGGAAATCGGTCGCCTGGTGAATCGAATATTGCGGCCAGAACAGAACGCCCAGATAGCAGGCGGCCAGCACGATCAGGACGGCGGCCGCCATCAGTTCGCTGAAGTGCCGCATATTCTTCGGCAACAGCAGCGCCATGGCCGAAATGCTCATGACGACCAGCGTGAAGGCCAGACGCCTGGCGGAGAGTGCAGGCTGCCACGATGCAGCGACGCTGACCGCAAACCAGACGAGCAACGCTATCAACACCGGGCGTAGCAAGAGCAGCACGCGGCGCGGCTCGTGAAACCAGGTCCAGGCCGCGAGACTGATCAGGATGGCGGAAAAGCCGATCTGATTGATCGGATCGCCGACCAGCAGGCTCTGTACCGGCAGGGCGAGGCTGGGATACGGGTGAAACGATATCCAGAACGCCAGGAATACCGCCAGGAACAGGATGCTCCGCACCAACGTGTCGAGGTCGACCGCCGGTTGCGCGCGCCTAACGGCCGCCGGGTCGAAACCGAACTTCGCCGTTCGGGTCGCTCCCGAACTCATGCCGTCGCTGCTCCGGTCAGCACCACGCCGCGGACCTTGTCGGCATCGATGCCGAGCCGCGCGACGAAACGTTCGGCGGCCGCCTGTTGGAACGTGGCGGCATCGTCCACCAGGAGCACGTGATCGACGAGGCCGGCGAAGAAACGCAGGCTGGGGTCGGCGTCGTCCAGCGCGCTGACGACGGTCAAGTCATAGCGCCTGGTTTGCGCGAAGGCGCGTTTGATATCGCTGTCATAGACGCGGCGGTCGCGGCGGCTGCCCGGCGCCACGAAGGCCAACAGGCCGATATTGGTCTCGCGATCGACGGTGATGGCGTCCGCCAGCGTCCGGCGTCCGATCGCAACGTCGACCAGGCCGGCCTCGCCGCCTTCGGCGTCGAGCGCCGACAGCGTTCGCCGCTGCAGATCGGCGTCGAGCAACAGCACGCGCTGCGTCGTCGCGGCCACCGCGGCGAGCATCAGGGCCACCGTCGCCGCCTCGTCCTTGTCGTCGGCGGCAACGATCAGAACGCTGAGATTGCCGGCTTTGCCTTGGCCTGAGCGCAATTCGTCGTAGACCCTGCGCATGGCCTTGGCCAAAGGCGAGGCCGGATCGTCCGCCGCCTCGAGGCCGAATGAGACGTCGGTCGCGGGCAGCACGGCGAGCACCGGCATGGCGTCGGCGTCGGGCCGGCGACCGATAACGGCCAGCGCCCGGCGCAGCGTGCCGCCGCGCTCTGATTGCGGCGCGCCGGTCTCCGCCGGCCGAACCAGGACGATGCCGGTGCCGGCGGCGGCGCCGAACATCAGGGCGCCCAGCGCCAGCAAGAGGCTCGGCGGCGGCGAACTGCGCTTTTGCGGCAGGTCGGCCTGGGAC
>JBAQHW010000523.1:0-12329 GCA_049288525.1 Xanthobacteraceae bacterium | reverse complement strand
AATTCGAAGCGACCGCGCAATATCGGAGGAGACTTTCAGCTTGCTTTTTGTTAGCAGGCACGGGCGCGCCCACTAAATACGCGTGACACTGCGAGCAGAAGAATCCAGCCATGGAAGAATTGAACGGCCGCATGATCGCCTGTCAAATCCTGGTGACGGGGCTGATCGCACGCGTGGCAAACGACTCCAATGACCCGCTTCGATTTCTCTCCGATTTTCGCGATGAAATCCACGCGGTCGTGAATCGGATCGGCATTGCCGGCTCGCTCGATAACGAGCGCGTGCGCCTGATCGCTACTCGCACCGTCGACGAATTATTCTCGCTGATGAAGCCGCCGAGCGAACAGACAGACGAGGACGCGCTCTAGATCATGATCCCTGCGGGATCGCCGCGGCCGCGTTATTCTCGGCGCCGCCATGCTTTCTGGGAGAGACAGCTATGCGGCGCTCGCTCAAACCATGTCGAGCCGGTGCGTCACTGCCGATGAATACGCGACGGGTGCGCAGGCTTTTGCTCGTTTGCCGTGAATCAAATCGTGCGCCGTGCCAAAGGCTTCGGACCGAGCCTAGAACTCCTATGATCTGCATCTGCAACCACGTGTTGGATTGATCGCCTCATCCTTTGCGCCGGCCAGTTTCGAATTAGTCCAGTGTAACTTATTGATACTATTAGATTTTATTGACCGCGCCATCACTCGCCCGTAAGCCCAGTCCAGCGCAAGGCCGGCGCGTGAAATTGGGGGGCGTTATGACGGAAACGGCGAGAGTCCCAAGTCCATCTTTGGCGATGGAAATTTTCTTTACCGGATTTCGCGACGGCCAATCCTCGAAGAAAGTCACCGTCGGGTGTTTAATTGCCGTTGCATCAATATCGGCGGCGAAGGCGCAAGATTCGGTGCTGCCGCCAGTGACCGTCGATGCCCCGGTCGCGCGTAAGAAGCCGGCCGCAGCCAAGCCCAACGCCGAGCAGTTGCGGGTACGCGCGGCGTTGCGGCGCGCCGCCCGCGCTAGGCAAAATGTGCAAGCGCAACAGGCGGCAGCGTCCTCGACCAGCGCCGCAGTCGCTCCGCCTGACCAAGATCCGTACGCCGATCCGGCCGCGCCTTACAAGGCGGATCGTCTGGCGTCGCCCAAATTCAGCGAGCCGATCGTCAATACGCCGAAGAGCATCACCGTCCTGACCAAGGAACTGCTTGCGGACAAAGACGCCACCAGCCTCAAGGAGGTCGCCCGCACAACCGCCGGCGTGACGCTTGGAACGGGTGAGGGCGGCAACGCATTCGGCGATCGCTTCTTCATACGCGGCTTCGATGCCCGCAATGACGTCTTTCTCGACGGTATCCGCGATCCGGCCGTCAGCGTCCGCGAAAATTTCTTCACCGAGCAGATCGAGATCCTCAAGGGTCCGTCCGCGACCATCGATGGCCGCGGCACCACCGGCGGTGCGCTCAATATCGTCACCAAGCAGGCCGCGGACAAAAACTTTTACAATACCGAGACGACATTCGCCGGCGACGGCACGCGCCGCGTAACCTTCGACATCAACCAGGTGATCAACCCAACGCTCGCCATCCGCGTCGACGGGATGTGGCAGAACGCCAATGTGGCCGAGCGCAACGATACCTATGACGACCGCGGTGGCGCGGCGGCGGCGATCAAATGGACGCCGAACGATTCCTTCAAGCTCACGGCAAATTACGTTCACACCAATCTCTGGTCGCTGCCGGACTTCGGCGTGCCATACAACAGTGTCGAAGGCGCGCCGGTCACCTCGCTCGGTGTGCCGCGCGATACGTATTACGGCTTCGACAATCGCGACTTTCAGAAAGTGCAGCAGGATTTCGGCACGCTCAACAGCGAATATATCGTCAACGACTTTATCACGCTCAATAACAAGATCAGGGATGAGCAATCGATCCTCAACTATGTCGGGACGATACCGGAGCAAAGCACCTCGTGTAACGGCACCGCGACGACGCTCGCCGGCACAAACCCGGCCAATTGGACGGTTTGCCTCAATCCGCTCAGCCGCTATCAGGTGACGACCGTTCAGGCCGACGAAAGCTCCGCTACGATCAAGTTTTCGACCGGCCCGGTCAAAAACACGGTCGTGACCGGCGCCGAGCTCGATTATGAAAAGGTCAGCATCGACAGCTATAACGGCCTCTCCTCGGAAGCGGTTGGTCCCGGAGCGTTCAACGGCACCGGCAGCTACGGGCCGGTCCCTGTGCTGGATCCGCCGAACGATCTCCCGTTCAGTACGTCACCGACGATCACCGGCAATCCGACGGTGATCCCGGTTACCACCAAAAGCGGCTATGTGCTGGAGACGGCCAACTATCGCGATTTCATCATTTTGAACGGCGGCGTGCGGTTCGACCAATATAACGTCGCGGCCAAAAAGAGCGGCTCCGAAATCTCCGCGGCGTCGGGCCTGTGGAATTACAATCTTGGTGCGGTCTACAAGCCGATTCCGATCACCAGTCTTTACTGGGCCTATGGCACGGGCTCTGACCCAGTTGGGTCCGAGCTCGACGGAACCTCGACCAATTACGGCGGCCTCAATCCGACGTCTCCGCTCACTCAGATTTTCGGTCCGATCGAAAGCAGGGCGCAGGAAGTTGGCAACAAGTGGGAGCTGTTCGGCGGCCACTTGCTGGCCACAGCGGCGCTGTTTCGCACCGACGTCAGCAACGCCCGGGAACTGGTCGGCTCATCGACGACAGGAACGATCACGGCGGGTGCGGCCTATCATGTTCAGGGTCTCGATCTCGGCGCGCAAGGCAATATCACCGATCGCTGGAGCGTCTACACCGGCCTCGTGCTGATGAAGACCCGCGTCGACCAATCGGCGGTGCCTTCGAATATTGGCTTGCCGCTCGCCTTT
Source organism: Xanthobacteraceae bacterium (assembly GCA_049288525.1). Lineage (GTDB taxonomy): Bacteria > Pseudomonadota > Alphaproteobacteria > Rhizobiales > Xanthobacteraceae > BOG-931. The sequence continues at coordinate 9,442 of JBAQHW010000523.1, read as the reverse complement.
GTTGCCGATCAATCCTTCAACGTGCTGAGCAAATACAAGCTGCCCACATCGTTTCTCCCCTATGACGTAGAGGTCGGCGGCCAGGCGACGTATCGCTCTAAAATCTACGGCGGCACCTTGCTTGCAGCTAATGCAGGCACCGAGCTGCCGAGCTATTGGCGCTTCGATAGCTTTCTCGAAGGCAAGGTCACGCCGAACCTGAAGTGGAAGCTGTTCGCCAACAATATTTTCAACAAGCTCTACTACGACGCGATGTACCAGAGCGGGGCGCCATTCGTTCTGGTCGCGCCCGGCCGTGTGCTCGGCGTGGAGCTGGCGGCGAAGTACTGAACGCGCTTCTAACCAAAGCACTATCGAATGCTTGTCTGCATACCCGACGTGTTGAGCAAGGCCGAGGTGGCTCGTTTCCGAAGCGCAATGGATTCCGCGTCTTGGGAAGACGGTCGCTCGACCGCCGGCGCGCAATCGGCGATGGTCAAGAAAAACCAGCAGCTTCCACCCGACAGCCCGCTGGCGCGCACGCTCGGCGAAGAAGTGATCAAGGCGATCACCGCTAACCCGCTGTTCATCTCGGCGGCGATCCCGCTGCGGATATTCCCGCCGTTGTTCAATCGCTACGGGATCGGCCAGCATTTCGGACTGCACGTCGACAATTCGGTGCGTGGCGACCCGCTCACGGGGCTGCGCATACGCACCGACCTGTCGGTGACATTGTTCCTCTCCGAACCGGAAGATTACGAGGGCGGCGAGTTGGTCGTCGAAGACCATTACGGTACCCAGCGGGTCAAGCTGCCGGCCGGCCATCTCGTTTTATACCCGGCCACCAGCCTGCATGCGGTGACCGCGATAACCCGCGGCGCCCGCGTCGCCTCGTTCTTCTGGCTCCAAAGCATGATTCGGCATGACGAAACCCGAAGGATGATCTTCGAGCTCGACGTCGCCATTCAGGGCCTCGGCCGGCGCCTGGACCGCAACGATCCGGAGATCGTCAAGCTCAGCGGCCTCTATCACAACATGATCCGTCATTGGGCCGAGTTATGACGTCCGTTCTCTCTCCGGAATTTGCGGCGGTTTCGTTTGACGAGGCGTTTCGTCCGTTGCCCCGCACCTGGGTGATCGGCGCAATTGGTGCGCTCGCACTTCACCTTGCCGGCGGCGCCCTGGTCGTCGGCTATATGCGCGACACGACGGCCGACCTCGGCGCACCCGGGCTGGTCGTCGATGTCGAACTCACTGCGCCGCGCCGCGACCCGAACGACCTGCCGGTGGGGCCGGACACCGAAGCGTCGGCGCAGGCGCCCGCGGTCGTCGAACAGAAAACGGTGATCCAGAAGAACGATCTGCCGAAAGATACCCCGACCGATACCAACGACCCGGAGCGAATCGTTGCCAGTGAGGACGTGAAGCGACCGCTCGATCAGGACCCGAAGATATCGGCGGTTCAAGCCGCCCCGTCGAATCCGTCCATCGCGGCCGAGGAGACGGCCATTCCGAGTGTTGCGATGGCTCGCGAATCGGCCGCGTCACGCACGCCGTCGCCAGGCACGGGCGCGAGCGCGGTCCGCGAACGGGTTACGTGGCAGAAGGAGCTCGCCGCTCATTTCGACAAATACAAGCGCTACCCCGAGGATCGCGCGGCGCGCTCGGCCGAAGTCGTCGTTAATTTCGTGCTGGACGACGGCGGACATATCGTGTCGTCACGCATCGTCAAAACCTCCGGCGATCCGGTCTTTGACGATGCAGCCCTGTCGATGTTGCAGCGGTCCGACCCAGTACCGCCGCCGCCGCCCCTTGTCGCCAGCGCCGGACTGAGCTTTACGATGCCGGTGATATTTCACGTCAAGACCGGACAGAAGTGACACGGCCCGTCGCGGTCAGTCGGGAACACTGACGAAAATCTCGCCGCCCCTCACGGCGACAGGCACCGGTGTAAGCCGGACCGACGGATCGCCGGGGTGGCATCCGGTCGCCAGATCGAATTCGTAGCCGTGCCAGGGGCAGACGATGTGGCGCTGCTTGCCGAAGCGGAGCCCGACGCTTTTCTTATCAGGTGTGATGACCTCCTCGACCTGATTGAAAATCTTGCCCTGGCAGACCGGGCCGCCGGCATGGGGACAGACATTCTCGTAGGCCAGCACTTTGCTGCCGGTGCGGAATATGCCGACTTCGATTCTATCCAAGGCGAAAATCCGGTAGTCGCCATCGGCAATATCGGTCAGCCGGCCTACTGACACCTCGTCCATAGCTACCCCATTCATGATTTTCCTCCCCGTCACTCTATTCCCGGCGGGCGATGGAACCAGATCGCCACGTCGAACATGTTGAGATCGGCGGCGCGGATCAATCCGCAGGCCGTGACGACCGTTTCGGTCGCCGTCACCGTGCCCGGAGCGAACGGCGCGACGTCGTGGCCGCGCTTTTCGACCTTCGCGGCGTAAAGTTTGACTGCCGCGGTAAGAATGCGTTGCAGCGTCCGGTCGGAGATCGAATCGGGTTCGCTGCGTTTGAGCGCAAGGCGCGCCGCAGCGCAAAACTCCTGCGACTCCGTGGGAACGGCGTGTTTGCGCTTCGGTCGTGCGGCGCGTTTGGCTGATTTCACTTTGCGCACTGCAGTTCAGGCCGTGACTGGCTCGCGGGCACTCGGCTTCTTGCTTTTGGCTTTCAGAAGCTTGTGCTTCGGCACTTCGAGGTTGAACAGCCGGGCGGCGTTGAATCCCAAAATATTGCGTTTGGCGCGCTCGTCGAGAAACGGCAGCGTAGTGATGGAACTGGGCAGGTCGAAGTCCCAATGCGGCCAGTCCGACGCAAACAACAATTGGGTTTCGGCCCTGATGGCTTTGAAGGTCGCTTCGGTGAGTTCCAGGTTCGAGCGTTCGAGCGGTTGGCTGGTGAAGTACATGTCCTGGATGTATTCGCTCGGCCGCCGCTTCAACAGCGGGGCTTCCGAGGAGCGCATCATGTACTCGGAGTCCAGGCGCTGCATCAGGAACGGCAGCCAGGCGAGCCCGCTCTCGATCCACATGACTTTCAGTTTCGGAAAGCGCTCCGGCAGTCCGTTGATGAGCCAGTTGGTCAGATGGATGATGTTGTAATAGACGAACGAGATCGAGTGCATGGAGATGAAGCGATTGCACTGCTGCATCGACTGATCGCCCCAGTGGAAGCCGGAGTGGAAAGCGAGCGGCTTGCCGGTCGCCTGGATGGCCGAATAGAGCGGCATATAGCTATCGTGATTGACGGCGCGAAACCGCGTCGAGGTGACCGAAAAACCGATGACGCTCGGATTGTCGGCGTAGCGTTCGACCGCTTTGAGGCTTTCCTCCGGGTGATTGAACGGCAAATAGAGCATCGCCTTGATACGCTGATCCTGCGGCAGGATTTCCTCGGCCAGCCATTTATTGAAGGCATTGCCGATGACCACCTCCATCTCGATCTGCGGATGCATGCCCAAGACCAGCATCGGCGTCGGGAACACCACCATGTAATCGATGCCCAATGAATCCATGGCGCGCTGCACCAGCGTGACCTGGGCGTGGGTGCGCCCGCCCGGCACTGCTTCGGCCAGGCGCTGCTGATGCGGAATGCGGCCGAAGACGTCCTGGTGGAGGAATCCCGGCGTCGCATTGAGGAGACCCGGCGCCGCACCGCGATCCTTGAACGCGCGCGCCATCTGCCGGTACACGTCGCTGTCCATACGATCGACGACCTCGGACCAGAATGCCGTCTCGGTGACGTGAGCATCGACGTCGACAATGAAATAGTCCTCGGCGCGCGCCTCCTTGGCGGCGTGGGCGAGAATTTCGCGCGTGTCGGTATGAATAGTTATCTTCGGCAATTCGTTGACGCCTGCGGCTTTGTTTTTGCCGTTCTTGTTTCCGTTCTTGCCGTTTTTCCCGTTTTTGCCATTTTTCTCTTGGCGCGGCGTCTTGGTCAGCATCGGCTTCCTCCGCTTAGGGCATGATCCGGAAAAGTGGATACCGGTTTTCCGAAAAGACCATGACCCAATAAAGAACCTTGGCGCGCGCGTCATCACGCCACGTCGGTTGTTCGAGAGACTACCAGCAATCCCCCGCGCTGCACATCTCGTCGCGCCGGTTGCTCGACGGCGACGGCGGGTGGTAGGAAATATACGGACATGAAGCTTCCGCCCCTCGATTATGCCTGCCCGACAAGCGTTGCCGAAGCGGTGGCGTTGCTCGCCTCACATGACGGCGAGGCCAAGCTCTTGGCCGGCGGGCAGTCGTTGGTGCCGATGCTGGCGTTCCGCGTGGCTTCGCCGGCGCTCTTGGTCGATCTGCGTAAACTGTCCGAGCTGCGCCAGATCGCAATCACGGACGGCGCCGTTACGCTCGGCGCCATGGTGCGCTGGCGGGATATTCTCGAACATCCGCAGCTATCGGCGGCCCACCCGCTGTTGATGCGGGCCGTCGAGCATGTCGCGCATTACCAGATTCGCAACCGGGGCACGGTCGGCGGCAGTCTGGCGCACGCCGATCCGGCTGCGGAACTGCCCTGCATCGCGGTGACCTGTGAAGCCAGTATCGTCGTCCGTGGCCGAGCGGGGCAGCGCACCATTGCGGCCGCCGACTTCTTTCGCGGTCCGCTGCTGACGGCGCTGCAGGCCGACGAGATCATCACCGAAATCCGTTTGCCGGCGTGGCCGGCGCGCCGCCGCTTCGGTTTTTGCGAATTCTCCCGCCGCCGCGGCGATTTCGCCTTGGCCGGCGCGGCGGTGTTTTACGAGGATGATGGCAATAAAGCCGCCAACGCTCATGTCGGGGCTCTCGGCGTTGCCGACCGGCCGATGCGTCTGCGCGCGGTGGAAAAGGTTCTCGACGGCCATCCGATCGACGACGCAACAATCGCCCGCGCTGAGGCCGCCGCGTCGGCGGCGATCGATCCTCCCGACGATATCCACGCCACCGGCGCCTATCGAAAAGTCCTGATCGGCGTCATGGTCGAGCGCGCTTTGCACAGCGCGCTTTAGCTGAATTCTCCCTTTCGAAAGGCGGTGTAAATGACCAATCTCCTCGACGAAACGCGTTATGAGCTCGCACTCGCCAATCGCATCATCGCCCACGAAGGGGTGCTCGACGGCTTCGGTCACGTCAGCGTCCGCCATCCGCACGATCCCAATCGCTATCTGTTGGCGCGCTCGCGCAGCCCGGAATTGATCGAGCCGTCCGACCTGCTCGAATTCACGCTGGATTCCGAGCCGGTGACGCCGCCCAAGGGCGAGATGTACGGCGAACGGGTCATTCACGGCTGCATCTACCAGGCGCGGCCGGATGTGAACGCCGTCTGCCATCATCATTCGTTGGCGGTGCTGCCGTTTTGCATTGCCAACGTGCCGTTTGAACCGGTCTTTCACATGGGCCCGGTGATGGGCCAGGTGGTGCCGATGTGGGACAGCCGCGATGAGTTCGGCGACACCGACCTCATGGTGGTGAAGCCGGAGGAGGGCCAATCGCTGGCGCGGGCCTTGGGGCCGAACTGGATGGTGCTGATGCGCCGCCATGGTGCGACGGTTGCGGGACGAACGCTGCGCGAGCTGGTTTTCCGCACCGTCTATTCGCACAGCAACGCCGAAATCCAGTGGCGCGCGATGGCGATTGGCAAGATTGCTCCCTTGAACCAGACGGAGCGGGAACGCGCCGAGCCAAGGCAACTATCGCCGCGGCCGATGGGACGCGCCTGGGAATACTGGACGATCCGGCTGCAGAAGGCCGGCGGCCTGCCGCCCCAACTGCGTTCGCGGACAGCGGCGCGTCGGACGGGCAGGGGCGTCAATAAGGCCCGCGCGAAGCGATCGCGGCGATGACGGCGTTCAACTGGCCGATGCGGTTGCGATACGCCCGGCTCAGGCAGGCCACGTCGCGTCCGCAGGTGTCGCGCCGCTGCAGCCACTGCCGTTGTGCGTCGCCGATGTCGCCGCGCTGACCCATGGCCACCAATGACGCGGCAGTGGCGTACAGCGTCGCCATCCGCGCTTCCGCCTGGCCCAGCGCATAACTCGCGCAGACGGTCTCTTCCGCAGCCGTCTTGGCTTGCGTGCAATCAAGCGGCGCGTAGTCGGCAGCAAGGGCAAAGGGCGCCGTGCAGAAGACGGCAATCGCCACAGCCGCGCCGCGCCAGGGTTTCATCACGGCCTCTCTGGGATTCTTGGCATGCTCTATCCGAAGGTCGGCACGAACAGCTTTTCGACCGCAATAGGCTCGGGAATGAGTCCCTGCTCGGCCATGTAGCCGACCAGCGCCTCGAGTGTCGGCCGGTTCGGCTCGATGCCATAGGGCCAGCAATCGCCGCCGAACAATTCGTCGATCTCTTCGACGTCGTCCGGCAGCCACGGCAGCATGTAACGCAGCGTTCCCGAGAACCGCATTTTTTCCCGGGCGCGGTCCTTCGCGGCGCAAAACGCATTGTAGAGGCTGGTGGCGACGAACGGGTGGCGCTCGTAGACGTCATTGCGGATGACGATGAGGTGCATGATCGGGAAGATCTTGGTACGGCGGAAATAGTCCTTCTCGCGCGCCCGATAGTCCGGGAACAGCCGCACCACGTCGGGATGACTCTTGAGCGACCGAGGCAGATTCGAGCCGATGATGGCGTGGATTTCGCCGGTGACGAGCAGGTCGCTCAGCGATTTGCCGCTTTGGTTCTGGGTGATTTTGACCGGCTTGACGAGCGGCATGACCGATGGATTGCCGTAGCCGCCGGGTTCGTTGATCGCCCCCTGGACCCACTCGATGGTCGAGAGATCGACGCCGAGGTCGTGCTGCATCAGCCCGCGGACGAAGAGCGCGGCAGTCTGGGTGTAAAGCGGCACGCCGATGCGCTTGCCGGCGAGGTCCTTCGGCGAGGTGATGAATTTGCGGTTAACGACGATGAAGCCGTGACGGAAAACCCGCGAGGCGAACACCGGCAGCGCCACGAAAGGCAGCTTCTTGGCCGCGTAACGGCTGACGAACTCCGAGCTCGACATCTCGCAGGCGTCGAATTCCAGATTGTTCGACATGCGGTCGAAGATCTGACGCGGATTGTCCATGATGAGGTAATTCAAGTCGATGCCGTCCGGTTTGATCTCGCCGGTTTGCAGCGCCAGCATGCGGTCATAGAGGCCGCAGGCGAATGTGATCGGCAGGGACGGCATCGCAGTACCTTTCAATGAGTTCGAGCGTCGAGCGGCGCACTATCGCACACCGCGCGAGCGGTGAAAGCAGCATGCGCTGATGCGCTCGCGCGGCGGCTGACGAAAAAAATTCGTCGTGCGCGACGAATTTTCTTGCATTGCAGAGTCGACGGGCTTATTTGCCGCTCGCCCAAATTCGCACGTGCCTGTGGCCGTGTGTCGATCGGTAGGCATCCGGACAAGAGGCCGGACAGTCGCCTGAGGTTCGAAAGGTTTCGAGCCTCACACCGTGATCGGCAGCCGGAGGCGAAACCGGCGCACCCCGCGCTCAACGGGGGACGCGGCTTAAAGCAACGACGGAGCGGGCTTTTTTGGTCTCGTTGGCCGTCCAAAGGTCAACACCGAAGAGGCTTGTCCATCTTGTTTTGCCGGCCGTGCGGAACGGGTCTCCCGCTCCAATCCAAGGCAGCATCTCGGCGGAAGCGCCGCGCGCCTGCACCCGTGTCCCCAACGCACGGCTGGCGCGCCAAGCGTTTGACGCCGCTGACGCCGGTCGTCTGCGCGCAAGCGCGGAGGGCTGAATTTCAACGTGGGCCAACCGGCTGCAAGCCGCTTGGTCCCTTGAACTGGAAAGGAGTGCGCCAATGACCGAGCGCATCCGCGACTTCCTGCGCCGCCGCCGCGATGAGGGCCTCGACGATGGCCCCTGCCTTGTCGTCGATCTCGACGTCGTGCGCGACAATTACCAAGCCTTCGCCAGGGCTCTGCCGGACAGCCGGGTGTTCTACGCCGTTAAGGCGAACCCGGCGCCCGAGCTGTTGTCGCTGCTGGTGGCACTGGGCTCCTGCTTCGACGCCGCTTCGGTCGCCGAGATCGAGATGGTGCTCGCGGCTGGCGCGACGGCGGACCGCATCTCCTATGGCAACACCATCAAGAAGGAGCGGGATATCGCCCGCGCTTTCGCGCTTGGGGTGCGGCTCTTCGCCGTCGACTGCAAGGCCGAGGTCGAAAAGGTCGGCCGCGCGGCGCCCGGCTCACGCGTCTTCTGCCGCATCCTCTCCGATTGCGTCGGGGCGGAGTGGCCGCTGTCGCGCAAGTTCGGCTGCGAGCCGGCAATGGCCGTCGAGGTGCTCGAGCATGCGTTAAAGCTTGGGCTGGAGCCGCATGGCGTGTCGTTCCATGTCGGCTCGCAGCAGCGCAACCAGCACGCCTGGGACCGGGCGCTCGCTTCGGTGGCGGCGGTGTTCAAGGAATGCGGCGAGCGCGGCATCAATCTGGCGATGGTCAATTTGGGCGGGGGGTTCCCGGCCAAATACACCAAAAGCGTCCCGTCGGTGAAAACCTACGGCTCGGCGATTTTCAAGGCGCTCCGCAAACACTTCGGCAACCGTATCCCGGAGACCATTATCGAGCCGGGCCGTGGCATGGTCGGCAATGCCGGCGTGATCGAGGCCGAAGTCGTCCTCGTCGCCAAGAAGAGCGAGGAGGATGACGTGCGCTGGGTCTATCTCGACATCGGCAAGTTCGGTGGTCTCGCCGAGACGATGGACGAGTCGATCCGCTACCCGATCCGCACGCCGCGGGACGGTGACACCATGGCGCCGTGCGTGCTCGCCGGTCCGACCTGCGACTCGGCCGACGTGCTGTACGAGAAGGTGCCCTACATGCTTCCGGTCAGCCTCGACATCGGCGACCGGGTACTGATCGAGGGCACCGGGGCCTACACCGCGACCTACGCAGCGGTAGCCTTCAACGGCTTCCCTCCGCTGCGGACCTTCCACATCTGAGCCCACTTGCTCCGGCGCACGCATCTTGGCGCGCGTCGGAACGCTGCGCCTCAATGGAGCGGATCATGGTGGCCATTCGGGAAGAAAAGTCTGCCGATAGTGATGCCCGCGAAGCGTTGCTCGAAGAGGCCTACGGCCTCGAGCGCTTTGCTAAAGCCTCCGAGCGGCTACGGGAAGGGCGCCTGCCAGCCGCCGGGTTGTCGCTGATTGCGACCGACCACGGCCGGCTCGTCGGCACGGTCCGGCTGTGGAACGTCAGCGCCGGCCCGGCATGCGCCGCGCTGCTGCTCGGCCCGCTGGCGGTCCATCCCGGCCATCGCAATCGCGGCATCGGCACGCGCTTGATGCAGCGGGCCATTGCGCGGGCACGGCTTGCCGGCCATCGCACCATTATTCTGGTTGGCGATGCCGCCTATTACGCCCGGTTCGGCTTTACCGACGCCAAGACCGGTGGGCTATGGCTGCCCGGCGCGTTCGAGCGGCATCGCTTGCTGGCGCTCGAACTCAAGCCCGGCGTGCTCGACGG
>JBAQHW010000522.1:0-4735 GCA_049288525.1 Xanthobacteraceae bacterium | reverse complement strand
CGTGCGTAGCTTGCGCAATTTACCGGCCGCACTGTTAGCAACGCGACGGAAAAGAGTCACCTTGGCCCAAAGATTGGGCTTACCCCCGGGAATATCCGTGCCGGCCGCGGGTTCGTCTCGTTGGGCTCCAATCGCGGGGAAGTGACAGAACCATGCCTTTGGTCGGCCGTTTGACGACGAGGTACTGATGGAGAACACAGACGATGCGTGCGATTGTCGTTGCGGCCGCGCTTGCCGGCGCGCTTTTATCCATGGTTTTTCCCGCACTTGGCGCCGCTGCATTCGCCCAATCGAGCGCGGCCTATCCTTATTGCCTGATGACCGGGCCGGCGCAGTCTTGCGGCTATAATTCGATGGCGCAATGCCTGGCGTCGAAGCGCGGCAACGCCGACTTCTGCGAACCGAACAACTGGTATTCCGGTCAGGCCGGGCGCTATCGGCGATAGCAGATCGCGACCGGGCGATGGCGCTTATGCCGCCGGATGCCGGCGGTAATATTCGGCGTCCTCGGCGCTTTGCGTCCAGCCTTGCCGTCCGCGCCATTGCAGATGCCGTGCCGCCATGTCCGAGCCGTAGCGGACGCGGAACAACAGCGTGCGCTCGGCGCCGTTGGCATATTCATGCACCTCGGCGGGCGGGTGGACGACAAACGCGCCTGGGGCGACCGCGACGCTGTCCCGCGGCGTGCGCATCGTGCCGCCGCCCTCGAAACAAAAATAGATCTCGGTTGCGTGCGGGTGACAATGATAGGGACTGATCTGGCCGGGCTCCCAGCAGGCGACAGTGACGTCGCCCGCCTCGACGGTGCCGAGGATCTTTTCCACGTGTTTCTTTGGATCGAACTCAGCTTCGTTCACTACGCTGAAAACATGCATCGCGCGTTCTCCCGGGCATCTCTTGTTTGTTCGCTGCGGGCGACATTAGGCCGGATCGATCGCCGTTGCGATGGCCCATCGTCCACGGCTTCGTCTCTGAGCCCTCCAGACGCCGCAATGCTGGCCTGCGGCGGCAAATGATGCTAAAGATACGAGTCGGTCGTTAAATGAGACGAAGCCGGGAAGCGACGAAGCGAGGGCAGCTTACGGTAGCTGAGAGTTGCGAAGGGGACAGACAATGATGACCCATCTCGCCGACAAGGCCCATTTGGACAAGCGCACGCTGGCCCGCGTCAACTCCGCTGTGCTGCTCGGCGTAATCGGGGGCGGCTTGGCTATATGCGTGCTCGGTGCTGCCGCCTATGACCTGGAACGGCTGTTTTCCAGTTGGTGATTCTGACGGTCGGCGGCTTTGGCTGGCGCGGTCTTCAACTAAGCTATTGTAAAGACTTAGACTTTGTCGTCGTTCCAACATTTTGTTCGGTAAGGCGGCATTAAGCGTCACGGGTTATCGTGGCGCGTTCTACTTGCGCGTCAGTCGGGGGAAATGATGGGCGAGCGCCGCGGGTCGAGACGCAGCAAAAGCTTCCTGCGCGGTTTTGTCTATGTCAGCCGCAAGCGTGGCGCGTTGACCTGCCTCATCCGCGATCTGTCGGAGAAGGGTGCCCGCATCATCTTTTCCGACACCGTGACGCTGCCTGAAATGGTCGACCTCTATATCCCGCAACGCGAGCAGACGCTGCGCGCGCGGGTCCAGTGGCGCCGCGGCGACGAGATCGGTTTGGCTTTCGTCGTGGCCGGGCGCGCGCCTGACGCCGCGCCGAGCGCAGCCGAAGTGGTCCAGCGCGTCGCCATGCTGGAAGCTGAAATCACCTCGCTGCGCACGCTCTTAAAGCGGCTCAAAGGTGAGAAGGCCGCGGCCGCCGGCGACGAAGTGGCGGCTTGAACCGGCCTCGCGTTCGAGCTGGCTTCCCTGGTAGTCTCGCCCCGACCGGCACAGGGAGACCGTCATGGCCAAGGGCTATTGGATTGCCACCTATTTTTCGATTTCGAATCCGGCTTCGCTCGCCGAATACGCCAAGCTTGCCGGGCCGGCGATTGCCGGCGGCGGCGGACGTTTCCTCGCGCGCGGCACCGCCGCCAAGGCTTATGAGACAGGCCTAAAGGAGCGCGTCGTCGTCATCGAATTCGACAGCGTCGAGAGCGCCGCCGCGGCTCATGACAGTCCGGCCTATCAGGCCGCGCTCAAAGTCCTCAACAACGGCGCCGATCGCGACCTGCGCATCGTCGAAGGGATTTAATCGAACATCCGCTCGCCCTGCAGATCGATGATCTGGCGCGCTTTGTTGAGCGTGAACGTCACCGCATCGTCATAGGACGCATAGGAATCCGCGCGAATGAAACGGTGCTCCTTGCCGACGCCGCCGACTTCGCGTGCGATCACGCCCGCGGTCTGGTACTGGCCGTTGTTCTTGTATGGCGCCGCGCGGATGACGAAGCCCTTGTACGCGACGGGGTCGGCCACTCTCTCGGCCGGCGCCGCCCGGCCGCGGCCGAACAACCCGCTGAAAATGGACATCGCCTGGCTCCCGCTTATTAGTCTGCCCGCCTATGACGCGCTGGCCGGTAATGTTACTCCTTGAGCCCACGACACGCATCCGGAGTTTGCACCATGCCGAAAGCCTATTGGGTGAGCGTTTACCGCTCCATTTCCGACCCGAAAAAACTTGAAGCCTACGCCAAGCTGGCGCCGCCGGCGGTCACGCCGTTCGGGGCTCGCTATATCGCGCGCGGCACCGCCGCCGCCGCCTTCGAGGCCGGTCAGAAGGAGCGCATCGTCATCTCCGAATTTCCGAGCCTCGACAAAGCCATCGCGGCCTATAACAGCCCGGCCTATAAGAAAGCCCTTGAGGCGCTCGGCGATGGCGCGGTGCGCGACATCCGCATCGTCGAGGGAACCGACTGAACGCCAGGCCGCGGCGCAATTGCAAAGCCGCGGCGGCGTGCCTATATCGTGTGCTGATCAAGCGTCGACGTCGTCCCAGCGTCGGCGCTTTCCTTCACAACTCTCTTGAGCCTGACCCGGGCCGAAAGTCGCCTTCGGGATCGATTTCGCTCCAACAAAGCGGAGAACAACCATGCCGCGCAAGCCCGGACAAAACTCCGAATTCATCATGTTCGACGTCGTCTACGAGGACGGCACGCAACGCTCCAACCGCAAGGTGCCGCGCGAGCTCACCGGCGGCATCGACGGCGACAAGCCGGCGCACGGTTTTCTGATCGAACAAGATCGTGACATCGCTGAAAAATCCGGCAGGGCGCCGGTCCAGATCAAGAGCATCACCCGCTCGGGCGCGAAGAAAAGGTCGCGCGACGAGGCGAGTTGGACCAAGACCGCCTGACGCTCGGCGGGCTAGAGCATATCACGATTTAACAGAATCGGGATATGCTCTCAGCTGTTTGTTTCAGCATGTCCTTTGCGTAAAACCGGTTTCCACTTTTGCGGGACATGCTCTCGGCAACAACAGCTTCCTAATAACCGGCGCGCGCGAAATGCCGGCGCAGTAAAGCGACGTTGCGCCGGTTGGCGCGGAAGAAAACGTCGAACGCATCGCCGGCCACCGGCACCAGGCCGACCGTGCCTTCCAATAGCACATTGCCGAGCATGCGCGCGAGCAACAGCCGTGGCACGCCGAGCCGGCGCGCCTCGTACAGCAGATAAAACGACAACAGCGACGCCACGGCGTCGCCGATACCGGGGATGAGCCGCAACAGCGATTCGACGCCGAAACGCACATTGGTTCCCGGTAGGATGAATGCGGTATCGAATGCGGTCGCCAGCATGTCGAGCCGGTCAAGCGCGGCGCGTCGTCCCGCGGCGTCGTAGCGGACGCCCGGGGTGGGGCCGGAAAACTGGAACGCGCCGAAGCCTGAAAATCCGCTACGCGAGAAGCTCATTTTGCATCCGTTTTTTTCGCTCCCGTGTCAGATGGTATCGTTCTTGGGCCGCGCAAGTGTCTTGGGCCGTGCGGCCGCGCAAGTGCGGATGCTCTTAGATAAGGTCCGCGCTAAGGTGGACGCGTGTCAGCATGTCAAATGACGTGGAGCTTATTATGCCGCAAATTCAGATTCTCAATCCCGACAGCCTCGGCAAGCCGCTCGGCCAATACTCGCAGCTCACCCGGGTGAAGACCTCGGAGTTCTTGTTCATCGCCGGGCAGGTCGGCGCCGGGCGCGACGGCAAGGCGCCGGCGGAGTTCGACGCGCAATGCGCACTCGTCTTCGCCAATATCGGGGCCGCGCTTGCCTCGCAGGGTGCGGGTTTCGCCAATCTCGTCGAGTTCACCACCTATCTCGTGCACTCGCAGGACATCCCGAAATTCATGGCTTATCGCACTCGCGAATTTCCCAAGCTGTTCGGCAGCGGCGGCTATCCGCCGAACACGCTGCTGATGATCGATCGCCTGGTGCAGGAGCAGTTCCTGATCGAAGTGAGCGCGGTCGCGGCGCTGTAGAGTAACATCCAGCCGCCACGGCCGCGCATCGACAGAGCGCTTGGGTTACACCGGGTGATGCCAATAACGCCGCGTGCGCCACCGCGGCGCACCGGCATAAGGCTGCTCGGTCTGCCATGCCGCCGGCCGATCGCCGAAACCGGGCGCGCGATAGGTATTGAACGCCACCCGGTAAGGCGTGCCGCCGTAGGATGAGCCATAAGGCGAGAAGCCTTGCGCCTTGGCGACGCGGTAATAACCGCTGGCATAGAGCGCTACGGCGCGGCTCTCGTTGCCGCCGGCGGCGCGATAGGCGCCGGCGAGATAGCGCACCGCATAGGTCATATTGGTCTGCGCATCGAGGAG
>JBAQHW010000521.1:0-2045 GCA_049288525.1 Xanthobacteraceae bacterium | reverse complement strand
GGCCAAGAGCGCGCGGCCCGGTGCGGCGCGGAAACCGCTGGCGCCGGCATCGGCCGCGGCGTGTGCCAGGCGTTCGAGTGCGGCTGCGTCGGAATGACCGAAGGCGAGACCGATGCCGCAGGCCAGCGAGCCGTCGTGCAGGGTATGGGTGCCGACCACATCCCGCTCGTCTCCGCGCCGGTGGGATTTCCTATCGGCGGGCGAGAGAATGTCGCCCAGCGCGGCGCGGAATGGAGCGTCTCCCGTCGCGGCGAGGATATCGCGGGCGCTGCAATCGCGTCCGCGTTTGGCCAACACTTCGAGCAGGCGAGTGACCGCTTCGCTCACATTCCGATGCGCGACCAGGCCGAGCGGAGCAGCGCCGCCGCGGTCGCCGCCGACCGCGACCGCAAACATAATCTCCGCGCCCATCGGTCTCGCGGACAAGCGAATGTCCGCGGCAACCTTGGCCGGATCGAGCGCGCCGCCACTTTCGATGACGATGGAGGTTTTGGCGCGTAACCGTGCGGCGACCCCCCTGCCCCCGAGCACGCGACGCAGCTCGTCGGCGAGCGTTACCGTGTCGACGCGCTCATCGGCATCGAGACCGGCAAGCGGATTGCAGAGAATCGACACGCCGTCGGCGGCGGAAATGGCAAGGGCCGCGACATCCGAGGCGAACAGCGATGCCGATCGCTCGGCAAGACCGCGTACTTGTATGTTGCCGCGCGACGTTATTTCGATGACGCCGTTGCCATGCCGGCGTGATACCGCACAAAGCACGGCGAAGGCTGCGAGCGAAACGGTGCCGACCGGTTGCAGCCGCACCAAGAGCCCATCGCCCGTCGCCATCGGCGCCGACAGCCCGGGGCAGGCGCCGCGATGGAGCGGCACTGCTTGCGCGCGCGCTGTCATGCCACGGCCTCGGTTTTCAGGGCGGCAAAGCCGGCGTCGATGTCGTTGCGACGGGGATGCCAGACGCCACAGCGGCGAGCATCTTCGAGCCGCTCGGCAATGGCGGCAGCAGCTTGCGGATTTTCGCGCAGCAGAAAATCGCGCACCGCGCGATCGGCAACATAGGCGTCGTGCAGGAGGTCGAACAAGGCGCTGGAGACGGCGCCCGTGGTTTGTGCAAACGCGACAAGGCGATCGACGGTTTCGGCAAGCTCGGCGGCGCCGCGTTGGCCGTGGCGCATTTGCCCGGCGATGAATTTCGGATTGACCGCGCGCCCGTGCACGATGCGCGCCAAAGCCGCGGATAAGGGCCGTGCTCGCGGCCGCTGCGGGTCGGTCATATCGAGCATGACCAGATCGGCCGAGCGGCCCAGAAGCTTTGCCGCCGCCGCGAAGCCACCGACGAAGGCGGCATCCTCGGCACCTTCAAGGAGATCGCGGCCGGGATCGTCGCTGACATGCACCAGCGCATCGGCGCCGGCGACGCGACCCGCAAAAACGCCGGGTGCGGCATCGGCTTCGCCATCGGCGCCGCCATAAACGTGCGAAGCGGCGGCGAGATAGGCGGCGCCGACGGCATCGGGGTCGACATCGCCGCCGATCAGATGCTCGACACCGGCGCCATAGACGCCGGGCGCGGTGCCGAATATGCGGGCCAGACGCGGCGCCGCGCTGCAACTGCGCGCCGCCGCCAGCGGATTTTCTTCCGCAGTCTCATCGCGCGCCGCGACCGCCTGCACGGCGGCGTCGAGCAGCGCGATTTGCGCGGGAAACAAATCGCGGAACAGTCCCGAGATTCGCCAGGTGACGTCGATCCGCGGACGTCCGATCGCCGCGCAGGGCAGCACTTCGATGCCGGTCACGCGGCCGCTCGCGCGATCCCAAATCGGCCGGCAGCCCATCAGCGACAGGCCCTGCGCAATTTCCTCGCCGCCGGTCCGCAGAGTCGCGCTGCCCCACAGATCGATCACGATTTCGCGCGGCATATCGCCGTGTGTCTGCACGAAGCCGCGCACCACCTCCTCGGCGGCGCGGCGGCCGAGCTCCGCCGCGGTCGCGGTCGGCAGCGTGCGCGGATCGGCGGTGAAAATGTTGCGCCCGGTCGGCAGCAC
>JBAQHW010000520.1:0-17368 GCA_049288525.1 Xanthobacteraceae bacterium | reverse complement strand
GTGCCACACAACAGCACAATGCCCCAACGGTCAGACGCATGACCTCACCCCCATTGAGCAATGCCAAGGAGCAATGCCAAGTGCAACCTGTAGCATATAACGGTCGCTTTGAAAATCACGTCCTTCAAATTCGCGACGGCCGTGGCAATTCCGCAACAGCCGTGCCATTTTTCAGAAATATCATAGAATTACCGTAATATAGCGATCCTAAACCGAAGTCCTCGGGTCCACACCATTATTCGACGAACGGTGGATTGTGATAGACCTGCACTGCCACATCCTGCCGGGAATAGATGACGGCGCGAGCGACTTATCCGTATCACTCCTGATGGCGCGGATGATGGTCGCGCAAGGAATCGCGCAGGTTGCCTGCACCCCACACATTTTGCCCGGTCTTTATCACAATACCGGGTCCGGCATCCGGGAGGCCACGCGGCGGCTGCAAGAGGTCCTCGATCAACAGGCAATTCCGCTTACGCTGCTGACCGGGGCCGACGTCCACATGACCTCGAATTTCGTTGCGGGACTGCGTTCCGGGCAGCTCTTGACCATTGCCGATTCGCGCTACGTTTTGGTTGAGCCGCCGCACCATACGGCCCCGCCGCAAATCGAGGATTTTTTCTTCAACTTGGCGGTCGCCGGCTATGTCCCGATTCTGACCCATCCGGAGCGGCTGTCCTGGGTGCCGTCGCGCTATCCAACCATTAAAAAGCTAATCCGGTCCGGCGTTTGGATGCAGATCACGGCGGGGTCTTTCGCTGGTGCCTTCGGCCGCAATGCCCTATACTGGGCGCAACGGATGTTGGACGAGGGGTGTGTCCACCTTATTGCCACCGACGCTCACGATGCTGAGCGTAGGCCGCCCGATCTGGCGGCCGGACGGGACTTGGTGGCAAAGCGCGTTGGCCCCGAAGAAGCTCAACGCCTAGTGTTCACGCGTCCAATGGGGGTTTTGCAGGATGAAAGTCCTTCGAACTTGCCCGGGCCTTTAGGGGTGGCGAATGCCGAGACGGCGTTGTCCCAGGAAGCAGCTGACGAATCGAAATTGCCGGGTGATACGCTTGATCGCCGCAACGATGCTGGTGATCGGCGCAGTTTCGCTGGGCGGTTGCGCCGGCTCTTCGGCTAGCAGCGCGGCCAATGTCGACCCGGCAGCGGCTCCAGCCTACGCCACGGACGGGTCGCTGACCACCGCGGCGAGCGCGAGCGCCTTTGCACCGACCGGTACGTCAGTGCATTCCGCCGCCGCCAGTCAAGCCGCCGACGCGCTGACTGCCGTCGCGAA
The DNA here is from genome assembly GCA_049288525.1 of Xanthobacteraceae bacterium. Lineage (GTDB taxonomy): Bacteria > Pseudomonadota > Alphaproteobacteria > Rhizobiales > Xanthobacteraceae > BOG-931. The sequence continues at coordinate 16,083 of JBAQHW010000520.1, read as the reverse complement.
GCCCGGCAATGCCGCCTATAAGATCGGTCCGCTGGATTTGCTCGACATCTCGGTTTTCAAGGTGCCTGATCTCACTAAAGAAGTTCAGGTCGCGGAGGACGGCACGATCAATTATCCCCTGATCGGCGATGTTCCAGCGGCAGGAAAAACCGCCCATGAACTTGAACGGGAGCTTACCACCAAATTGGGCGCCAAATATCTAAAAAATCCGCAAGTCTCGGTCCTGGTCAAGGAATTCAACAGTCAGCGCGTGACGGTGTCAGGGTCGGTCAAGACCTCCGGCGTTTATGCAATCAAGGGCAATACCTCGCTCATGCAGGTGGTGGCGATGGCCGGCGATGTCGATACAACCACCGATTCCGGCGATGTGGTTGTGTTCAGGAACATCGACGGGCAGCGCTCTGCGGCGAAGTTTGATCTCGACGCGATCAGGGAAGGGCGAGCCGCGGATCCTGCGGTGGAGGCGGGCGACGTTATCGTCGTCAACTCGTCGGCCACCAAAGTGGCGCTGCATAATGTTCTGACGGCGCTACCCTTAGCCACGACAGCCGCTGTGTTCTCCGGGTTGTGAGCGGCCAAGCATGAATTACAATCGCGCCAATCTACCGGAAGCGTCCGAGCCAAAATCCCGCGCCGTTGTTACAGCGCCGCAATTTGTTCCGACGGCGCGAGATCCCTACACCGTCGGCTCATACGGGCCCGGTGTCGACGGTCCGTCAGGTTTCCAGCTCGATCTGCTCGAATATTTGCGCATCGCGGTCAAGCGCAGATGGCTCATTCTGAGCGTCGTCGCCGCAGCTCTCGTTATCGGCGCCGTGATGACGTTGATGAAGACGCCGTTATACACGTCGACTGTACGACTGCAGATCGACCGCAATGTCGCCAAGGTCGTCGAGGGCGGCAATATCACGCCGGTGGACGGCAACGACCTTGAGTTCATGAGAACCCAGTATGAGTTGATACAAAGCCGTACAATGGCTGAGCGAGTAGCCTCGGCTTTAAAGCTTGGTGAGGATCCGTCGTTCTTCCAGCCGCGAGAATTCTCAATATTAGATTTTCTAAAAGGCCTAATCTTTTCTCGATCGCCACCGCCGCGCCAGATCAGCAAAAAAGTCAATTATCAGGAGGCGGCCGCCGGTGTGGTCTTGGGTAATCGGGCGGTGCACCCGGTCATAGGATCGCGGTTGGTCGACATTTCCTATTCGGATCCAAGCCCGGTTCGCGCGCAACAGGTTGCCGAGGGTTATGCTGACGCGTTCATTGCCTCCAATCTCGATAAGCGGTTTGAAGCCAATTCCTACGCCAAGGTCTTTCTTGAGGACCAGCTGAAGCAGTTGAAGCTTCGCTTGGAAGATTCCGAAAGAGTGCTACTCGATTTCGGTCAAAAGGAAGAAATCGTTCAGACGAACGATAAGGAATCTATTGCGGAAACGAATTTGGCGGGTGCGAACATGGCTCTCGGTTCGCTCGTTGCCGAGCGGATGAAAAATGAGGAGCTCTGGAAGCAACTTGAAACGGCGAAGGCGATCGATTTGCCGCAGCTTCTCACCAACGCCGTGATTCAAACTTTGCAGGCTAAGCGAAGCGCGATTGAGACCGAATATCAAGAAAAACTCGAGACCTTCCAGCCCAGTTATCCGGCGATGGTGCAGCTCAGCAATCAAATTGCCGAAATCGATAGGCAGCTTGCCGCGCAAGTCAATACGTTGAAGGCGTCCTATAAGGCTGCCTATGATGCATCGTTGGAACAAGAAGTGGAAATGAAGAATCGGATCGAGAAATTAAAGCAGGACGTTCTCGATCTGCAAAAGCGAAGCATCCAGTACAACATTCTTAAGCGCGAGGTCGACACCAACCAGTCTTTGTATAACGGCCTGCTCCAGCGGTACAAGGAAGTCGATATCGCCGGCGGCGTCGGCGCAAATAACATCTTCATCGTCGACAAGGCGATGGTGCCGGGGGGGCCGTCATCGCCGAACATGCGGCATGCGTTATTTGTGGCGTTTTCACTCGGTCTCGCGGCGGCTCTTGGCCTGGCATTTGTGCTGGAGCGGCTCGACGATACGTTGCGCTCGCCCGAAGAGGTTGAGCGAGCGCTGGGCTATGTCACCCTGGGCATTATCCCGAAAGTTGGATCGAGTTCGAGTCTCGACGCGGAATTGGCGAATCCCAGATCGCACATGTCGGAGGCTTATCGTTCTCTCTGCACTGCGCTGCAACTGTCAACCGAGGAGGGACTGCCTAAAACACTGCTGGTGACCAGCGCGGGCCCGTCGGAAGGCAAATCGACGACTTCTGTAACACTGGCGCGCCATTTTGCGAATATTGGGCTTAAGGTTTTGCTCGTCGATGCGGATCTGCGAAAGCCGTCACTCCACACCAAGCTCAAAGTCGAAAATACAATCGGTCTGAGCAATTATTTGACGGGAGCCGCATCGCCGCCCGATCTTTTGCAAAAGACAGAGCTATCCACTCTTGCCTTTATGGCTTCCGGTCCTCTGCCGCCGAATGCTGCGGACCTGCTCGGCAGCTCTCGCCTATTGTCGTTGTTTTCTGTGGGTTTGGAAGTATTCGATCTCATCGTCATAGACAGCCCACCCGTGATGGGTCTGGCCGACGCGCCATTGCTGTCGAGCGCGGCGTCGGCGACCATTTTCGTCGTCGGTGCCGGTCAGATTAGGGCGCGTCTCATTCGTGCCGCCGTCAAGCGCCTGCAGTTTTCGCGCGCGGCGCTCATCGGCACCGTCATCACCTCATTTGATACCCGCGCTAGCTATGGCTATGGCTATGGCTACGGTTACGGGTACGGGTACGGCCACGGTGATGGCGACGGTGGCGTCGAGCCGGCGATTGCCCAAACCAAACACAGCGCTCAACCGAAGCTATCGAATGTGCCGGCGGAGGGATGATGTCGAACCGGATGGCACTAAAAACTGCCATCGACCTTTTGCATTCCCCGTCGCGGGTCCGGCTCACGAGGGCCGAGCCTCTGCCGGATAATATGCTGACCTTGTTGCGCGTTGTGGCTGGTGACGAAGAAATGGAAGTAGCCGCTGCGCTCGCAGTCGATCGATCAAGGGACGTCGTGCGGCGGGCTGCTACGTTTTTCATCGAACAGATTTTGTTTGCGCCTGACGCCGACAGCTACCGAGTGCTTGGTGCGAACCCACAAGCAGGCGCCCATGAGCTTCGGCGCAACGTCGCGCTGCTGTTGCGATGGCTGCATCCAGATCTCGACCCCCACGACGATCGCTCGGTTTTTGTCGGACGGGTCACGGCAGCTTGGAATGACGTAAAGACGCCAGAACGGCGCGCCGCCTATGACGATCGGTTGCAGCGGCCCGCGCATGCAAAAAACAGGCGATCGAGGAGCGGTAAGCCGAAGTCAGGTTCGAACGACAACCATAGTCAGCCCAGGACTGAAAACAAGCGTCGAATTCGGTTTGGTCGCCACGCAAATCGAACAAGCGGTTTGGCTGACATGGGGTTCTTCCGCCGGGCGCTTTCAATCCTGTTTCAGCGGCCGCCACAGTGACTCGCCAATTGCTATGAAAATTAGCTCGCACTTTCAGGTGAGCCGGCGGAGCCTGGCTCTTATTGGGGCGGCTGTGATTCTGACCTGGCTGGTGGTGTCACGGAGCGTTACCGCCTATCTCGCCGATGCCGCGCCGAGCTTGGCTTTGTGGATTAATCCGGGACAGCCCGAGGCCCTGGTCAATCTGGCTGATCAAGCATTCAAGCGAGCGGCAGCGGGACAGGACATTTCGCAGGTCTCCGAGAGCGTTTCGCGGCCGCACCAAAGCAGGTCTGAGGATGCCGCGACGAATGGCACCGTCAATCGGGCGTTTTCGCGCTTTGAATCGATCGGACCCGACCGAAGTATCAGTCGGCCTCTGCCCCCCGCCAACGCTTCGACGGTGCGGGGGTGGGCGGAATCGGCGATTAAGAGTGAACCGGTCAACGGACAGGCATTTCAAATTTTGGGCAGGCTCGCCGAGGCTGAGGGTGACGACAAGGCGGCCTTGAAGTTTATGGACGCCGCCGAGCGGCTGTCGTTGCATCAAAGCTTCGCCACTTACTGGCTGCTCCGCAGAAGCACGCGCGCCCGCGACTACGCTTCGGCAGTTCGCTATGCCGACGTGCTGCTAAGGACGGATCCTCAATCGTATCATTATGTGGTGCCTTTTCTCGCACAAATTATACAAGATAAGGATGGCGCCGCCCAAGTAGAAAAGATTCTGGCCACGGATCCTCCGTGGCGGGCGGACTTTATTTCGGCGCTGCCATACGACGTGACCGACGCTCGCGCACCCCTGAGCCTGTTGCTGGCGCTGCGCACGGAACCGAAGCCGCCCAAAATGGCAGACATCGTGCCCTATCTTGACTTTTTGGTTGTGCATAGGCTTTACGCGCTGGCCTATTACACATGGTTGCAGTTTCTCTCCCCGAGCGAGCTCCATCACGCCGGCTATTTGTTTAACGGAGGCTTCGAAGATTCGCCGTCAGGCGCGCCGTTCGATTGGCAGATCACCCAAGGTGCGGGAGTGACCGTCGACATCGTTCCGCGGCCGGGGGGCGCCGACCAACACGCCTTGATGCTCGATTTCGAATTCGGTCGAGTCGAATATCACAGTGTCGCCGAAGTCGTTATGCTTCCAGCCGGCACTTATCAATTCAACGGCGAATACCAGGGCAAACTCGTGGGTCCGCGCGGGTTGAAATGGCGCGTCACCTGCGCCGACGGCAATGCCGCGCCGGCCGGCGAAAGCCCCATGATTACCGGCGCTACGAAGGGATGGAAAAATGTGGCGTTTTCATTCACCGTCCCCGACAAAGGTTGTTCCGCGCAGTATGTGCGATTGGATCTCGACGCGCGCATGGCGTCCGAGGAGCTAGTATCGGGAACGATATTCTTCGATCAGTTGCAGATATCGCGGGTACCGCAATCTTCCACCGCGGGAGGTTAGGCCTGAACGACTACCGTACCGTCACAATGCAGCGCTTGTGGTCATGGCTTCGCTAAGCTCATTTCGAGGACGGCCATTGGCACCGCTATTGAGCGGACTAATTCCCGCATGGTTGAGGGGATACAGGCCCAGCATCATCCTTTGCACTTGCGCATACACGGTGGTCTGTTCTGTGGTGCTTGGCGGCGGAACGCGAGGCGGCTTTCTATCGGATGCCGTTCTTCAATTGTTCGCCATTCCCGCCCTTTTGATTGCGATTTCTTCTTTGGTCCAATCGGACCCCGTGAAGACCGGCGCCAGGCGCGAAGTGCCGTGGATCGTGGCATTTTGCTTCGCGATCGCGCTCGTCCCGCTCGTTCAGCTCATTCCGTTACCGCCGTCTATCTGGACTAGTCTGCCAGGGCGAGGTGAGGTTGCGAAGCTCATGGGGCTATTGGGCGGCGATATCCCCTGGCTGCCAATTAGTCTTTCGCCCAATTCAACGTGGCTCGGCTGTCTTTCGTTGTTGCCGCCAATGGCCGTCTTCCTCGCGGCAATCCAGCTCAGCTATTTGGAACGGCGTCATTTAAGCTTGCTTATCATTACGATCGGCGTTGTGAGCGTGTTTGTTGGGTTGATCCAGGTTGCGCAGGGTCAGTCGAGTCCATTGCGATTTTTCAACATTACCAATCCGACCGAGGCGGTGGGATTTTTCGCCAATCGAAATCATTTTGCAGCGTTGCTTTATGCGGTCTTGGTGTTTGCAGCGGCTTGGACAATCGACGTTACGTTCAAAATTCAAACGTGGAACGACATACGGACATTGGCATCGTCCAGGATCGCGGCGCTAACCGCGATTTTCCTGGTTTTCATTATCGTGGTTGCCGGCGAAGCGATGGCGCGCTCACGCGCCGGGCTGGCCCTTACGATGGTCGCCCTGCTTGCGGCATTCGCGCTGGCGTTTGCCGATCCGCGCAAGCTGGCAGGGGCGAAGGCAAACAAGTTCCTATTTTTGGCTATCGCTGTGGCTGTCCTGCTGTCGCTGCAATTTGCGCTTTATCGCGTTCTCGATCGGTTTGGCACGGACCCGTTAGAGCCGTCGCGGAGCACCTTCAGCCATGTGACGTTCGCCGCCGCCAGCGCCTTCATGCCCTTCGGTTCAGGCAGCGGCACGTTTGTGCCGGTCTATCAGCTGTTCGAGCGGGCGCCAGACCTGATCCCCGGGACTTACGTCAATCACGCGCACGACGATTTTCTGGAAATTTGGCTTGAGACCGGAATCGTCGGGCCGATCATGATCGGTATATTTTTAATCTGGTGGGGGATCGCCAGCGTAAAGTTGTGGCGGAAACCGCGTGCCGGCATTCATGCCTTTGATTGCACGCTTGCCCGGGCGGCGAGTGTAGTGATTGGTCTTCTGCTGGTGCATTCGCTCGTAGATTATCCGATGCGGACCGAAGCGATCATGGCGCTTTTTGCGGTTTGCTGCGCGTATTTGATCGAGCCGGTCCGTGCGGCTGACGAGAGACCGTGGATTGCGGAGGCGGTGCCCGCGGAGGCAAGTCGAAGGCGCGGACTGCCGGTGAGAGCGGTGGGTCAGTTGTCTTCCAATTCCAGCTTTACTCCGCCACGCCTGGACGAATTCAAAACACAACCGGTGCCGCAAACCGGCGGACGATGGGGCGAAGATGTTGAGTGGCCGGACGCTTGGCGAAACGCGCAGGAGAAGCAGGAATTTCGATCCGCTGGGCTTTGGCCCAACCAGAGCGATGCCGATTCCGCGCAGAATATCGGCCGTGCGAAGCCGGGGCGCACAGATCAGGAGGACGAGGAGCAGCGATAAGCAGGGCGCCAGGGGGCCGCTGTGATGCTTCTCAGTGGAGCTGCATGCTATTCCCTCTCACAGAGGGGCAGGCTATAATTCGTTGATTTGAAAATTGTCTTGTATTCCAAATGGGTTGCTGGATTTTGCGAGGGTGTTGCCCTGCCGCCGATTCGGGCCGATTCACCCGAAATGCGGTAGCTTTGGTTCAATCATTAAATATCCCGCCCGGCCAATTCGTGCCACCTTCCGGTCTGTTCCTTCGTTCCTAGCAATGTGCGGCATCAACGGTCTTTTTGCCTACCATCCGGCGGCTCAACCGGCCACCGAGCGCGAACTGCTTAAGACGCGGGAACGGATGCACGCACGGGGTCCCGATGGCTGTGGCGCGTGGTGGAACGCGAGCCGGCGCTGCGGTCTCGGTCACCGCCGGCTTTCGATCGTCGATTTATCCGAGCGCGCTGCGCAGCCCATGGTCAGTGGCGACGGCAACCGTATCGTCACTTTCAACGGTGAAATTTACAATTATCCGACCTTGCGGAAGGGCTTTGAAGCGGACGGAGTTCGTTTCGCCTCGACCTCCGATACGGAAGCGCTCTTGCATCTATACGCGCGGCACGGCGCCGAAATGGTGCACCAGCTCCGTGGCATGTTCTCCTTCGCAATCTGGGACGAACGAAAGTGTGGCTTGTTCCTTGCTCGCGATCCCTACGGCATCAAGCCGCTCTACACGGCGGACGACGGACGAACCTTTCGATTCGCGTCGCAAGTCAAGGCGCTGCTCGCCGGGGAACAAGTGTCGCGCGAGATCGACCCCGCCGGCGTGGTCGGATTCTATCTATTTGGCAGCGTGCCGGAGCCGTTCACGCTTTATCGCGCAATACGTGCCCTGCCGGCGGGACACACACAGTGGATCGATGCGGCGGGGCCGCATCCGCCGCAGCGTTACGTCACGCTTGCGGAAATTGTGCAACGTGGAATGGACGATCCGAGCCCGCGCGCCGCGCTTTCTGAAAGGCTCCGCGATTGTGCGGCGGACAGCGTTAAGGCGCACTTGTTGGCGGATGTCGAAGTGGGGATATTCCTCTCGGCCGGCGTCGATTCCGGTGCGCTCCTTGGCCTCATGCGAGATGCAGGTCAGCGCGACATTCGCGCCATAACGCTCGCCTTCGACGAATTTCGCGCCACCGAGGAGGACGAGGCGCCCCACGCCGCCCGCATTGCCGCGCGGTATGAAGCGCATCACGTTGTCCGGCGAGTCGGCGAGCGGGAGTTCAGCCATGATCTTCCCGCGATCTTCGACGCGATGGATCAACCGTCGATCGATGGCGTGAACACCTGGTTCATTGCCAAGGCGGCAAGGGAAGCCGGGTTGAAAGTCGCGCTTTCCGGTATCGGCGGCGACGAGCTACTCGCTGGCTATCCAAGCTTCGTCGACGTGCCACGGTGGCGGCGTCGATACGGCGCCCTCGCCAAAATTCCCGGACTTGGCGGCCTGGCCCGCTCCCTTGTCCGCACGCTCGCCCCGGAATTCGCGCGCCGCCGGCCGAAGGCGTTGGGAATTTTCGAGTATTGCAGCACCTGGGCCGGCGCCTACCTGTTGCGGCGCGGATTGTTTTTGCCGGATGAACTGTTTTCAATTCTTGACCCGGAGTTGGTCGACGAAGGGCTTCGGCGGTTGAACCCGACGCATCAGCTTGCCGCCAGCATCGTGCCCGATCCCGGCTCCGATCCGGGCCGGGTCTGTCTATTCGAATCCTCGCACTACTTGCGAAACCAGCTTTTGCGCGATGCCGATTGGGCCGGAATGGCTCATTCGCTCGAGATCCGCGTGCCGCTTGTCGACATCGAACTGCTCAAACGCTTTGCGCCCGCATTAGGCACCCTCGTGCCGGGTGAGGGCAAGGCAGCGCTGGCGCGGTCTCCAACGCTGCCGCTGCCCGAAGAGACCGTCGCGCGGGCGAAGACCGGCTTTGGCGTGCCGACCGGCGCGTGGATGGCGAAAAGCTTGGCGCACAAAGCGCCAGCGCGCGCCGTGTCCGCGCCCGCGGGATTGATATCGCGCGACTGGTCGCAAATCGTGCTGCCGAATGTGATTGCAGCGAACGAAAATATCCCGATCGAAGCGGTTGCCTCATGACCAAGGTTGCATTGCCTGCATGCGAGACGAGGCGTGGATGAGCACCACCTCGCTGCATGAACATGGCGAGCGCTATAGGGAGAAACTCGCGCGGGCGTTCGGCATGCCGGCGATGGGGGAATTACCAAAGCTTGGCGCCGCGTTACGCGAAGCATGGCGAACCGGCCATAGCGTTTATTTGTGCGGCAACGGCGGCAGCGCCGGGAATGCGATCCACCTGGCCAACGACCTCCTTTATGGCGCCGGGCTGCGCAACGGCGGCGGACTGAAAGTCGAGGCGCTCAGCGCCAATACTGCCGTGTTGACCTGCCTTGCCAACGATTGCGGTTACGATTCGATCTTCGCGGAGCAGATCAGGGTTAAGTCCAATGCCGGCGATGTCCTGATCGTCCTTTCCGGCAGCGGCGATTCTGCCAATGTCGTCAAGGCGCTCGAAATCGGAAATGCCGTCGGGATGACGACATTCGCCATCCTCGGCTTTGCCGGAGGCCGCTGCAAAACCCTTGCGCAACATGCCATTCATTTTGCAGTCGATGACATGCAAATTGCCGAGGATTTGCAGCTGATCGTCGGGCATATTTGCATGCAGTGGCTTGAGGCCAATCCGGTCTCGGGCACTGACGCGGTCGTGGACAAGCGAACGCCGGTCGCCGTACCGCGCGACACCGCCAAAGCGTAAGAGCGCTTCGTTTCTGTCGCAACTTACGATGCATCATGTCGTGACCGGCGCTGCAGGCTTCATTGGCAGCCAGCTTGTCGATTGCCTGCTCGATGCAGGACATCGCGTGAGCGGCATCGACGATCTGTCGCTCGGTCGGATTGCGCATTTGGCGGCGGCGGGAAGAAGCCGGGACTTTCTTTTCATCGAGCGCGACATCAGCCGGACCGAGACGGCGGCCGATTGCCTGCAGCAAGCCTCAGCCTGGGCAGGGCCGCCCGATCTGGTATGGCATTTCGCCGCCAATAGCGACATTTCGAGCGGCTCGACGGAGCCGAGCTTGGACTTCCGCCGGACACTGCAGACCACCTTCGCGATCATCGCGGCGGCGCGAACTGCCGCGGTGCGTAAGGTCGCATTTGCCTCGACTTCCGCCGTATACGGCGAGAATGATGTCGTGCTGGAAGAGGAGACAGGTCCGCTTTTGCCGATCTCATTTTACGGCGCGACCAAGCTCGCTAGCGAAGCGCTGCTCAGCGCTGCCGCCGAGACTTTTTTGGAACGAATTTGGCTCTTTCGTTTCCCTAACGTGGTGGGGTCGCGGGCAACACACGGCGCGATTTTCGATTTCATCGCGCGGCTTGCGGCGCAGCCGACTTCTCTCAAAGTGCTCGGCGACGGCACGCAAACCAAGCCATATCTGCATGTCTCGGAATTGATCGCGGCGATGCGCTTCATCGTCGATAAGGCGCGGGAGCGGCGCAATCTTTTCAATATCGGTCCGGTGGGCGCCGGCACGAGCGTGGCTTTCATTGCCGCGAAAGTGATTGAGCGGCTTCGGCCTGGAACGCCCATCACCTACACGGGGGGGGATCGCGGCTGGGTCGGTGATGTGCCGCGATTCCAGTACTCGACCCAAAAGCTCGCGCGCTTGGGGTGGCAACCCAAACTGTCATCGGACTCCGCTGTGCTGCTTGCCATCGACGAACTCACCGCTGCGGCCGCTGCATAGGTAATGAACGTTCTGGCGCAAGGAACTTCGCGTTCGCGATCTGCTATTGGCCATCTCCTCATCGTCGCCGGCGGTAAGGGCGAACGCTTGGCGCAAGTCTTTCCCGCGCTACCGAAGGCGCTGGTTCCGATCGGCGGTAAACCGGTTCTTGCTCACCAGTTGGAATTGGCGGCGAGCTGCGGGGTCAGCGAGGTGACTATTCTCGCAGGCCATCTCAGTGACAAGATCGCCGAATTCGTTGGCGACGGCTCTGCATTCGGCATCAAGGCGCGCGTACTCGTCGAAACCGAACCGCTTGGCAGCGCGGGCGCGCTTCTGCAGCATCTCGATGAGATGCCGAAGCATTTTTTGGTACTTTACGGCGATGTCATGACCGCCGTCGATCTGCCCCGCTTTGGGGAATTCCATCTCGCCCATAATGCGGACTTTACCTGCCTGGTCCACCCCAACGATCACCCGCTTGATTCCGATCTATTTGAGATCGACGAGTGCGCACGTGTCATGGCGATTCATGGCTATCCGCATCCGGCCGGCCGCGACTTTTCCAATCTCGTCAATGCCGCGCTCTATGCAGTGCGACGCGAGGCGCTTCGGCCGTGGACCGGACGATCAAACAAAGTCGACTTTACCAAGGACGTCATGTCGGGGCTGATCACCGCCGGCGCGCAAGTGTTTGCCTATCGCTCGAGCGAATATGCCAGAGACATGGGTACGCCGAAGCGTCTCGCCCAGGTCGAAGCCGACTGGCGGGCCGGAAAAATCGATATCGCGCACTCGCATCGCCCGCGGCCGGTGGTCTTTCTCGACCGCGACGGTACTTTGAACGTCGAAAAAGGCGGTGTGCGACGGCCGGAAGATCTGGAATTGCTTCCCAATGTCGCCGACGCCTTGATCGCGCTGCGGCGTGGCGGGTTTGGACTGGTCGTTTTGACCAACCAGTCGATCGTTGCCCATGGCAAAATAAACGAGAGCGATGTTGCCGTGATCCATCGCCGGCTAGAATGGGAATTGGGCAAGGCCGGTGCCTATTTCGACGGCATTTATGTGTGTCCGCACCACCCCGACGGCGGCTTCCCCGGCGAACGCGCCGATCTGAAAATCGTCTGTGACTGCCGCAAGCCGGCGACGGGACTGGTGGAGCGCGCGTGCCGCGAGCTTGCTATCGATCTGGCGAATTCCTGGATGATCGGCGATCAAACGCGCGACATCGAATTGGCGCGGCGCGCGGGATTACGCTCGATTTTGGTGCAGACCGGCGCTGCCGGCGGCGACGGGCGCTTCGCATGCGTCGCCGACCACGTCGCGGCCGATTTGCAGATCGCCGCGGCGCTCATTTTGGCGGAAACCGCACAGGCCGCCCGCGCGTGATCATTTCCCGCACGCCGCTGCGCGTCAGTTTTCTCGGCGGCGGCTCGGACTTGCCGGCCTTCTACCGCCGTGACGGCGGCGCCGTGCTGTCGACTGCAATCGATCAATCCGTCTATGTCACTGTGAGCCGCAAGTTCGACAAGGCCGTTCGCGTGAGCTATTCGCGCACCGAGGAAGTAGCGCATTCGCGCGACGTCGCTCACCCGCTGGTGCGCGAGGCGCTCGCACTGCTCGGTGTCGAAGGCGGCATCGAGATCACCTCGATCGCCGACATTCCGGCCAAGGGCACGGGGCTGGGTTCGTCGAGCTCGTTCACCGTCGGGCTTCTCAACGCCTTGCATGCTTATGGCGGCCGCCACGTGTCGGCCGAAAAACTGGCTGCGCAGTGCTGCGAGATCGAGATCGAGCGCTGCGGCGAGCCGATCGGCAAGCAGGATCAATATGCGGCGGCGTTCGGCGGTTTCAACTTCATTCGGTTTCATCCCGACGGGCGGGTCGAGGTCAACAAGGTCGTCTGCGCGCCGGACGTGCTCGCGGGCCTGCAGCAGCGCCTGCTGTTCTTCTATACTGGCATCACTCGCTCGGCATCCGAACTGCTGCAGCGCCAATCGCAGGCGATGGCCGGCGACGCCTGCAAACGGCAAGGCATGGCGGACATGGTGCGGCTTGCGGAAGCCGCTTATGCCGAGCTTTGCGCCGGCAATGCCGGCACGCTCGGCGACATGCTGCACGACGCCTGGCAGATCAAGAAACGCATGACCGATGGCATCAGCAATTCGCTCGTCGACGACGCCTATCAAGCCGCGCGCGCCGCCGGCGCCACCGGCGGCAAGCTGCTCGGGGCCGGTGGCGGCGGCTTCTTGTTGGTGTATGCCGAGCCGGAGCGCCACGAGGCCATCCGCCGCGCCCTCGGGACTTTGCGGGAAACCCCGTTCCGCTTCGCCCCGCAGGGGTCGAGCATTATCTTCGTGCACTGATGGCCGCCTGTCCGACGCCTGTCGAAATCGTCATCGTCCCCGGGGGCATTGCGCAAAACTATTGGCGGGAGCTGTGGCGCTACCGCGAACTGTTTCAGGTCCTGGCTTGGCGCGACGTGGCGATCCGATACAAGCAAACCGCCATTGGCGTTGCCTGGGCGGTGGTGCGGCCGCTTCTCACGATGGTGGTGTTCACGCTTGTGTTCAGCCGCCTCGCTAAACTGCCAAGCGACGGCGGCGTGCCTTATGCCGTGATGGTATTGGCTGGCGTGCTGCCGTGGACGTTTTTCGCAACCGCGCTGTCGGATGCTTCAAACAGTCTGGTGGGCAACGCCAACTTGATCGGCAAGACCTACTTCCCGCGGCTGATCGTGCCGGCCGCCGCCATCCTTGCGGCGCTGGTCGATTTTTGCGTCGGGCTTTTGATCCTGGCTGCGATGATGGTCGGGTTCAGTGTCATCCCCGGCTGGCAACTCGCATTTTTACCTCTGATCGTCCTCGCCGCCCTGTTGACTGCACTCGGACCAAGCTTGTGGATTACCGCGGTCAACGTGCGCTATCGCGATTTCCGGTTCGTCGTACCGTTTTTGGTCCAGCTTGGGCTCTATGTTTCACCCGTCGGATTCGGTTCCAACGTCGTTCCCGAGAGATGGCGGCTGGTCTATTCGCTAAATCCGATGGTCGGCGTCATTGATTCGTTCCGTTGGTGCATTCTTGGCGGCCGCAGCCCATTGTATTGGCCGGGGATCGGCGTCGGCGCCGCAGTCGCGGCATTCGGGCTCTGGATCGGCCTGCGCCAATTTCGCAAGCTGGAAAGAAACTTCGCCGATTTGCTCTGACCGGCGCTGCCTATTTTTATTTTGCCCATAACCCATCGCGCTCATGTCCGATAACGACGTCGCTGTCAGCGTCGAAGGCCTGGCCAAGAGCTATCTCATCGGCCATGAGACCGGCGCGAATGGTCGCGATTCGTTTCGCGAGATGCTTGTGCGTTCCGCCCGCGGCCTTGGCCGCACGGTCTCGGCGATGGCGCACGGCCGCCATCTCGTTGCCGGCGATACGGTCGAGGAATTCTGGGCGCTCAAGGATGTTTCTTTCGACGTCAAGCGTGGCGAGGTCATTGGCGTCATCGGTCGCAACGGCGCCGGCAAGTCGACGCTCCTCAAAATCTTAAGCCGCATCACCGAACCGACGCGCGGCCGTGTCGTGATCCGTGGCCAGGTGGCGAGCCTGCTCGAAGTCGGCACGGGCTTTCATCCCGAGTTGACCGGCCGCGAGAACATCTTTCTCAACGGCGCCATCCTGGGCATGGCCCGGGCTGAGATAAAGGCGAGGTTCGACGAGATCGTCGACTTCGCCGAAGTCGAGCGCTTCCTCGACACCCCAGTGAAGCGCTATTCGTCCGGCATGTATGTCCGCCTCGCCTTCGCCGTCGCCGCGCATCTGGAGCCGGAGATTTTGATCGTCGACGAAGTACTGGCGGTCGGCGATGTCGTCTTTCAAAAAAAATGCCTCGGAAAAATGCAAAAGGTTGCCGATAGCGGCCGGACTGTTTTGTTGGTAAGCCACAATATGCAGACCGTCGCCGGACTCACGGAGCGATCCATTCTTCTGGAGAGTGGCAGCGCGACGGCGGTCGGGCCGTCCGAAGAAGTCATCAACAGGTACCTTGCCAACCACGCCAGCAACACCGCCATCTATCAAAAACAACCCGCGCAAACTCATCCAGAGTTCACCTATGTGAGACTGCGGTCAAGCGGCCCCGGTGCTTTACAAAAGCACGGCGCGCCAATGGCGATCGACATCGAAATCTTCACGCCGGAGCCGATCCGAAACGCAGCCGTCTCCTTTCAAATCTTCACGGCGATGAATCAGGCGGTCATCCACGTACTCGCGCTTGATTCGGAGTTGCCGATGCTGCGGGAGCCGGGCAGGCATGTGTTAACCTGCACATTCCCGCATTTGCAGCTTTTTCCGGGACACTACTATCTGAGCTTTTATTTCGGGGCGACCGATCCAAGGCGCGCGTTTGATGCCCCAACGGAAATCTGTTCATTTGAAGTGGCGGTCTTGGACGAGGTCAGGGATTTCTATTGGGCACCCGGAACGGCGCTTTACGTCGAAGAGTCGTATTGGTCGGTATCCCCGGTCGGCGCAACGGAGTCACGATTGGACCGCCGTGCCGGCTAGCTGAGGGAGGCCACGATAGGTATCGATCTCAACGGGGCAAAGTTCCTCATCTACGCCAAGTTGACCGGGGTGAACTTCGCGACTACCGCAATGGTCGGCAGGCAGAACTTGTATGTCAACCCGAACGAAATCTGCGCGTTACTAGCCCCGTGTGGGATCATCATCAGCCAAGCAGACGCGCGAGAAATCTGCGCTAGCGGCTACGCGGAGACGCTGCTCCGCTTTCTCGGCGCCGAAAGCACGTGTTCCTTCGATTATTCGGATTACCAAAGTTCGACTCATATTCACGACATGAACGAACCGATAGGGAATGATTTCAAGGAAGCCTATAGCGCGGTGCTCGATGGCGGCTCGTTGGAGCATATTTTTAATTTCCCGGTGGCAATCAAGAACTGCATGGAGATGGTAAAGGTCGGAGGGCATTATCTCGCGATCACGCCCGCCAATAATTTTTTCGGACATGGCTTCTACCAATTCAGCCCGGAGCTGTATTTTACGGTTCTTTCGAAGGCGAACGGATTTGAAGTTACAAAAATGATTGCATTTGAAGAAAAGGCGGAACCGGTCTGGTATGCGGTCAGGAGTCCGCGGGATGCGGCGGAGCGAGTGACGCTCAGCAATTCGCTGCCGGTTTACCTGCTCATTATCGCAAAAAGGCTGGCGCGTTTGCCGATATTCGAATGCACCCCCCAGCAGAGCGACTACGTCGCTCTTTGGGCTGCGAAACACGCCGAAAAACCGGTGGCCGATAGCCGCAGCAACGAGATTGGGCGAAGGCCTTTGTCAATCCGCGTGGCCAAGACGTTCCTGCCGGTCAGCGTCAGAACGTGGCTACGCGGCGTCTTCGAGCGACCTGCTCCGAAGCTGCAGGGTTTCGATCCTCGTTTCTTCGAACGCATGGATTGGCCGGCTTGACCAAACTGAGCCGCGCCGCGATTGAAACCTTCTATGATGCGCGCATCGAGGAAAA
>JBAQHW010000519.1:0-10675 GCA_049288525.1 Xanthobacteraceae bacterium | reverse complement strand
AACAATGCACGGGGACCACATCAAGGCGGTATTGTGACGGCGCAACCCAGGCGACGCAAGGACTAAGATACGGCCGCTGCGACAGCGCGACCCTGGACCGGCGGCACCGGAGCGTGCGCGCCCGTTGCCCAGACCCCTGCGAAGGCCCTATCTAGAGGAACCATTCGCTTGCCCGCACGGTTTCACCTGCGCCCCGACCCGTCCCGCCGTTTCCGGCTTCACATTGAGGAGTAGACCAATGGCTTTCACACTGCCCGAACTGCCCTATCCGTACGATGCGCTGACGCCGCATATGTCGCGGGAAACCCTCGAATTTCACCATGACAAGCATCATCAGGCCTACGTGACCGCGGGCAACAATTTGGCCAAAGGCACCGAGTGGGAAAACAAGCCGGTCGAAGAGGTCGTGAAGGGCACCTTCGGCAAAAACCCCGGCCTGTTCAATAATGCCGCCCAGCACTTCAATCACACCCATTTTTGGCAATGGATGAAGAAGGGCGGCGGCGGGGACAAGCTTCCCGGCAAGCTTGAAAAGCAATTGACGTCCGATGTTGGCCCGCTGGCCAAAGTGAAGGAGGAACTCGTCCAAGCCGGCACCACCCAGTTCGGCTCCGGCTGGTGCTGGCTCGCCGTCAAGGACGGCAAGATCGTCGTCATGAAGACGCCGAACGGCGAGAATCCGCTGGTGCACGGCGGCAAGCCCATTCTCGGCTGCGACGTGTGGGAGCACTCCTATTACATCGATTATCGCAACCGGCGCCCCGATTACCTGAAGGCGTTTTTCGATAACCTGGTCAATTGGGACTACGTGGCCGAAATGTACGAAGCGGCGATAAAATAACCGCGCAGACCGCGGCGAAGATTTCAAAGCGGGGCCCGTGGCCCCGCTTTTCGTTGCGCAGCTCTGCTCATTTGACGCATTGTCCAGACGACAGTTGCGCCTCATGAGTAAAGCTGCGCCGATCTGAAACCGGGCTGATCGTGCAAGACGTTGCGTTGAACTCCCTCTTTTTTCGCGCGAAAGCGATCGGCACGGCGCGCCGGCTCGACGCCATGGCCTTATGCGTGCTCGCCGTGGTCGTCGCGATCGCGCTCGCTACCTTTCGCGACTACGGGCTCGGCTGGGACGACTACACCCATTCGCAATACGGCCGGCTCCTGGTGGCGCTCTATCGCTCCGGCTTCTCCGATCGCCGCGCGCTATCGTTCGTCAACCTTTACATGTACGGCGGCGGCTACGATATCCTCGCCACGCTCGCGGCGAAGATTCTACCGTTTGGCCTGTTCGAGACACGGCGGCTCCTCGGCGCGCTGATCGGCGTCGTCGGACTGTTCTTCACCTGGCGCCTGGGGCGGCGCCTGGGCGGCCCATTTGCAGGCCTCATGGCGCTCATCCTTCTCGCCGCCTGCCCGCTCTATTACGGCCACATGTTCATCAACGCCAAGGACGGGCCGTTCGCAACCTATATGGCCGTCGCGCTGCTCGGCATCGTGCGCGCGCTTGACGAATACCCGCGCGCCAGTCCGGCGACGATGGCGTTATGCGGAATCGGCGTAGGACTGGCGATCGGCGCCCGCGTGCTTGGCGGCTTCGCCGTCCTCGAAGCGCTGCTGCCGCTGTTTTATATTCTCGGCATCCGACGGCACGAGCGCGGCGCAGGCACCGCGGCCGCCGAGCTCGGCGCCTATCTGGCGCCGTTCATCCCCGCCGTCATCCTCGCTTATCTGGTCATGGGCCTGGTCTGGCCGTGGGCCGTGCTGTCGCCATTCAATCCGTTTCATGCGGTCGAATATTTTTCCAATTTCTTTGAAAAGCCGTGGCGCGAACTGTTCGACGGTCAGATCAATCTCGTTCCGGACATGCCGCGCAGTTACGTGCCTACTCTGATGGCGCTGCAGACACCTTTATTGATGCTCCTTCTCGGCTTGCTCGCCATTTACGGCGCCGTCGCCGCCATTCTGCGCGGCGCCAAAAGTGGCCTCGGCACCGGCCGCCGCGCCGCGCTATGCGCGGTGCTGACCGCCGCGCTGCTGCCGATGCTGATAACAGTCGCCGAGCGGCCGGCGATGTATAACGGCATCCGCCATTTCGTCTTCACATTTCCACCGCTCGCGGTGCTCGGCGGTTTGGCGGCGGCATGGATCGCGCGGCGCTTGCGGCGGTTCGGCATCGCCGCGATGGCGGCCGCCGCGCTGACGCTGGTCGCCGGCATCACCTCGCCGGTCGTCGAGATGGTCCGGCTGCATCCGTATCAGTACACCTATTACAACCATCTCATCGGCGGCGTGGCCGGCGCACGGCCGCGCTACATGATCGATTATTGGGGGCTGTCGATGACGCAAGCCTCGCGCCGCCTGCGGGTGTGGCTAGAAGCGCGCGACGAGAAGCCGCCGGCGGGAAGACCGTGGAAAGTTGCCGTCTGCGGACCACATCCCGCGGTCGAGATCGCATTGGGCTCGGGATTCTCCACCCTCTGGGATCCGAACGGCGCGGACTTCGCCATGATGCTCAATGAATTCTATTGCGCCAAGCTCGATGCGCCAGTCATTTTGCAGGTTGTGCGCGACGGCGTTGTCTACGCCCGCGTCTATGATATCCGCGGTCTGTCAGTATCGACGCTGCTAGCCTATCCGAGCGTCAATTAGAGCGGTCACGCAGTAGAGCAACAGATTGAATCGATTGTCGCTCCAGTAATTTAATGGAGCATGATCTTTTCAGAAAACCGGCTTCTACTTTTCCGGATCAGGCTCTCGCCGGCATCGCGCGATCGTGCCGGACGTCCGGAAGGAAGGCCGTGAGCAGCCCGATCATCGGCAGGAACGAGCAAATCCGGTAGACGAACTGGATGCTGGTCCAGTCGGCGAGCACGCCAAGCACCGCCGCGCCAATGCCCGCCATGCCGAACGCCAGGCCGAAAAACAGTCCTGACACCATGCCGATGCGGCCGGGCATCAATTCTTGCGCATAGACGACAATGGCCGAGAACGCCGACGACAGCACCAGGCCGATGATCACGCTCAGCGCAATGGTCGCGGGCAGCCCGACATACGGCAGCACGAGCGTGAACGGCAGCACGCCCAGGATCGAGCCCCAGATGACGCGCTTACGCCCGATCCGATCGCCGATCGGGCCGCCGATGAAGGTGCCGACCGCGGCGGACGCCAGGAACAGAAACAGGCAAAGCTGAGCGTCCTCGGTTGACAGGCGGAACTGCTGCATCAGGTAAAAAATGTAATAGCTGGTGATGCTCGACAGGTAGAAAAACTTTGAAAAGATCAGCGCGACCAGAACGGCGATGGCGCGCCGGACCTGCCCAGCCGGCAGAGCGGTCGCCGTTACGGAAGAACGTCCTGCACTCGGCTTGCCGTGGCCGGCGGCCTTGAACCAGCGCCCGACGATCGTCAGAACGACGATGCCGAGCAGCGCCGCCAAAGCGAACCAGGCGATGCTGCCCTGACCATGCGGCAGGATGACGAAGGCCGCCAAAAGGGGAGCCGTCGAGTTGCCGAAATTACCGCCGACCTGAAACAGCGACTGCGCGAAACCATGGGCGCCGCCGGAGGCGAGGCGCGCCATGCGCGAGGATTCCGGATGAAAGATCGCCGAGCCGACGCCGAGGAGCGCGGCGCCGGTGAGCAGCAAAGGAAAATTCGTCGCGTAGGCCAAGGTGGTCAGCCCAACGAGCGTACAGCCCATGCCGAACGGCAGCGAATAAGGCTGCGGCCGGTGGTCGGTGTACAGTCCCACGACCGGCTGCAGCAGCGATGCGATGCCCTGATATGCCAGCGTGATTACGCCGATCTGGGCGAAGCTCAGGTTGAAGCCGCTCTTGAGCATCGGATAGATGGCCGGCAGCAACGACGACGCCATGTCATTGAGGAAATGACAAAACGTCACCGCGGTTAGAATCGTCACAACGGTCGTGCCGGCCTCACGCCGGCCGATGACGGCTTCGCTCACTGGAAAACCTTCCTTCGCCCGTGCAGGATAAGTGCACGGCGTTTATGTGGGGTGGTCATAACCGTGTGCGCGACGGTCTGCCATCCTAATTGGGCATTGCACCTATGTTCGATAAGAGGCGACTTTGCCGACACTTCGCGCACAAGGGCCATCTAGCGTGCCCGCTCAAGATGCCTACTGCAGGGAGATTGGCCGATGATTAACGCTGCCCTACCGATCTTTGTTTTCGACGCCTACGGCACGCTGTTCGATGTCCATGCGGCGATCGCCCGCCATCGCGCCGCGGCCGGCCCCGATGCCGAGCGTTTCTCCGAGCTCTGGCGGCAGAAACAGCTGGAGTATAGCTGGACCCAGACGCTCTCCGGCCGTTACGCTGATTTTTGGGCGCTGACCGAGCGGGCACTGGATTACGCCTTTGCGCGGGTCCCCTCGGTTGATCGCGCGTTGCGGCCGAAGCTGCTCGAAGCCTATAGGAAGCTTGACGCCTACCCAGACGGCCGCACCGCCGTCACCGAATTGAAAGGGCGAGGCTTCCAGACCGCTATTCTGTCCAATGGCTCGCCGGGCATGCTGCAGGATGCGGTTAATGCCTCGGGCATGGCACCGCTTCTTGATGCTGTCCTCTCGGTCGACAGCGTGCGCATGAATAAGCCGCGACCGGAGGTCTACGCCCTCGTTACTGAGCGATTCGCGGTGCAGCCGGACCAGGTCGTATTCGTTTCTTCCAACCGCTGGGACGTCATGGGCGCGGTGGCGTTCGGCTTTCGCGCGCTCTGGGTCAATCGCTCCGGGTTGCCGGAGGAATATGCCGAATACCCGCCGCTGCGGGTGCTGCCTGATTTATCGGCGCTGGCGTCGGTGACGCTCTAGGATCCAGATTCTAGGCGTTGACGGCGATGCGAGTGGGCGGATCGGGTGCGACCGGCGGCAGTAGTTTCGGCTCGACGAATCGGCCGGCTTCAAGATCTTCGATCTGGCGATCGATCTGCTTCATCACGTAGCGCGAATACGGCCCAACATGCAGATAGAAGGCCATCAGCGTCACAATGGCACGCACCGACTGCGGGTTTTTCGACATGCAGGTCATGAACGCCTTCCAGAAGCGCTCGCGGCCTTCGGGCAGACGCGACAGAAGCTCATGCACCATGTTGATGGTGGAGAGCCGCCGCCTGATATCGCCTTCGGGCAGTTCCTTGCGCCGCACGGAGCAGTCGAGCATGGCGGAGAGCCGCTCCAATCGTCCGCAGAAAGCGTCGGGATCATAAACTTCGTCGAGGATTCTGCGGTAGTCGCGCAGAATGTCGAGGCGCGAACGTTTGGTCTGGTAATTCACGCCGGCGGTGCATTGGTCGCCGGTGCCTTCGGGCGCCGCATCGTGCCCGACGTATAAGCGGCCCTCGCGCGCGAGGCGGCGGGTAAGTTGCGTGTTCGGCAGCGCGTAAAGCAGCCCCACCATGGCGATCGGGATAGCGGATTCCTCGATCAGATGAACCATCGGTCCCGCGATGGAACCCTTCTCGGTGTCGAAACCGACGATAAAGCCCGCCGTCACGAACATGCCGGCCGCATAGATCTTGTGCACGCTGTCGGCGATGCTGCGGCGCGTGTTCTGCTTCTTGCGCATTGCCGCCAGCGTTTCCTCGTCCGGACTTTCGATGCCGACGAAGATCGCAAAAAAGTTACAGCGATTGAGCATCTGCAAGAGATTGCCGTCGTCAGCTAGGTTGAGCGAAGCCTCGGTGGTGAACTCGAACGGGTAATCGTACTCCTTGATCCAGTTTTCGAGTACCGGCAGGAATGCCTTGATCGCTTTCTTGTTGCCGATGAGATTGTCGTCAACGAAATCGACGTGACCGCGATAGCCGGCACCGTAGAGTGCTTCCAGTTCGCGCAGCATTTGGTCGTGCGTCTTGGTGCGCGGCGAGCGGCCATAAAGCTCGATGATGTCGCAGAACTCGCAGGTGAACGGGCAACCGCGCGAGAACTGCACGCCGATGTAGAGGTACTGCTCGAACTTCAACAGATCGAAGCGCGGGATCGGAGTCTTGGTGACGTCGACCTGGAATTTCTCCGCCGTGAATGTGCCTTCGCGCTCGCCTCTATCCCACGCGGCGATAAATTCCTTGAGGATGTCCTCGGCTTCGCCGAGCACACGAAAGTCGGCGCTTTCGTACAGGTGCGGACTTGAGGTCGCATCCGGTCCGCCAACCACCACGGGCAGACCGCGCGCCCGGCCCATCTCGATGATTCGCAGTGTGTCGGACTGCTGGAACAGCATGCCGCCGGTCATGATCATGTCGGCCCAGGCAAAGTCGCTCTCAGCCAGTTCTTCGGTATTGCGGTTGACCAGGCGCACGTTCCAGGACTTTGGCAGCATCGCCGCCACGGTGATCAGGCCGAGCGGAATCGCCGGGTAACGGGCGCCGACCAGCTCGCAGGCTTCCGAAAAATTCCAGAAGGAATCCGCCGTAAAGCGCGGATAAATCATAAGCACGTTGCAGGAATTCGACTGCGGCGCGCCAAAAACACCGGAGCCGGCGATCTCGTTACGTGGCTGTTCCAAGAAACCCCCAGACGGCGTTGCCGACCTGCATGTTGCCCCGCAGTATGGCGAGATTGGCCGATAATTCAAGGATAAAGCCGGTTCCCGCCGCCGCTGTCGAGAAGCCTGGAATCAACATTGAATCATGGCTTTACCGCGGCTTGATAAGGCTGGATGTGACCTCCAGCGGAGCATTGGCTAGTCTTAACATCCAATCATCCGTTGCGCCGGCCTGGAGGAATGCAAGATGCACGCCGCCTTCTACGAGAAAAACGGTCCCGCCCGCGGTGTCATCAAGCTCGACGCTATCAACACGCCGCATCCCGGGCCCGGTGAGGTCCGCGTTAGATTGACGATGTCGGGCGTCAATCCGTCGGATGTCAAAGCACGCGCCGGCTCGACCCGCAAAATCGCCTACCCTCGGGTCATCCCGCACAGCGACGGTGCCGGCGAAATCGACATGGTCGGCGACGGCATTCCCGTCACCCGACTCGGCGAGCGGGTTTGGCTGTGGAACGCGCAATGGCTGCGCGCCTTCGGCACCTGCGCCGAATACATCGCATTGCCGTCCGAGCAAGCGGTTCGCCTGCCCGACGATGTCAGCTTCGAGGTAGGCGCCTGTCTTGGCATTCCAGCAATGACGGCGTTTCACGCTGTTGCGGTCACGCGCGCCGCGCCAGGCATGACGCTGCTCGTCGCCGGCGGTGCAGGCGCGGTCGGGCACTACGCGGTCCAATTCGCCAAGGCGGCCGGCGCCGCCGTCATCGCCACCGTCAGCTCGCCGGAAAAAACCAAGGCGGCCCAGGCGGCGGGCGCCGACCAAGTCATCGACTATAAACGCGACAATGTCGGCGAGCGAGTCATGGCCTTGACCGGCAAAAACGGGGTCGACGGCATCATCGAGCTCGACATCGCAGCCAATGCCAAGCTCATTCCTCATGTGTTGCGGCCGCGGGGAACGGTCGTCGTCTATGGCACTGGTGCCATGACAGCGGACGTTCCGCTGTTCTTCTTCTTGCGCAACGCCATCGTGCTGAAGTTCATCTACGTCTACGAACTCGACACGGCCGAGCGTGCCGCGGCGCTCAACGGCATCGCGCGGGCGCTTGCCACGGGGAAACTCATCACCAATATCGGCGCAGTTTTTCCGCTCGCCGACACCGCTGCTGCACATGAAGCGGTGGAACAAGGCAAAGTCCTCGGCAGCGTCGTCGTGCAGATCCGCTAAAGCATGTCCCGCAAAAGTGGCAACCGGTTTTGCGAAAAAGACATGCTAAAAGGCGCTACGCGGCGTGCTCCGATTCTCCCACTTCGGGATTCTTCAATGCAGTTACGATCTGCTGCTTGGTGAGGCGGGTGCCGTCATCGCCCTCGATCAGCAAGGCCACGCGGCCGCCCTTATTGATATGGCGCGCCCAACTCATCGCCTCGTCCAGCGAGCCGAATTCCTTGAAGAGATGCTTGTCCTTGTCCAATGGCGAGATGGATTCCGATCCGCGCGGGCCTGAATAGACGCGATAAGTCATCATTGGCCTCCTTTTTCGCTCGGCTATTCGAGCAAGCCGGCCCTGTGCCGGCGAATACGGCACGCCGTTGACGTGCGAAACCGTACGGCTACCCTTGCGTAAAAAACGCATTGGGAGGCCGAACGTTCATGCGCCCATTTTTTCAGCTTGCCGTCTGGCCGGCTATTATCGCGGCAGTTCTTGGGAACCCGGCTCGCGCTCAAGACAGCGCCGTTTTTGTCGTTACCTATGTCGAGCTCATGCCGAACGAAATTGCCGGCGGTACCGCGCTCCTGAAGCATTATCGCGATGTGAGCAAGGCGGAACCCGGCAACAGGCGATTCGCCGTGTTGCACGAAATTGGCCGGCCGAACCGCTTCGTGATTTTAGAAATCTGGAAAGACAAAACAGCACAGGCCGCCCATGAGCAGGCCGGCGCCAGTGCCAAAATCCACGACAGGCTGAAGGCCGTCGAGGATGCACCTGCCGATCAGCGGATTGACGATCCCCTCTACATGACGCCTGGAAAGTCACCAGTTCCCGCCACCGCGGTCTACGTCGTTACGCATGTCGACGTTATCCCTCCCGGCAAAAACGATGCCTTGGCGGCGCTGAAGGCAATGAGCATCGATACTCCAAGGGACCCAGGCAACATCGCCTATCAAGTGCTGGTGCAGGCCAACCGCAGCAATCACTTCACCATCCTCGAAGCCTGGAGCAGCAAGGCAGCGCTCGACGCGCATGTCATGACCGAACATGCGCGCAGCTTTCGCCAGAAGCTCACGCCGTTTGCCGGTGCAATTTATGACGATCGCATTTATAAAACCGTCCACTAAGTGGCCTGTTTAGCGCTGCGGTGTGAAGACCTGATCGCTGTACGGAAGCACCGTCGGTCGCGCGATCACGATGAAAGCGTGATCGAGCGTGTGGTGGCAGGCATTGCATCCGGCGCTGAGTTGGTCGTAGCCGGCAGCAAAAGCCGCGCTGTCCTTGCCGTCGACCGCTTTTTGTAGCGCGTCAAGCGCGCCGCCGACGTGCTGCTTCACAATGTCGCCGCCGAGCATTTTGCCGACGTCGTCGAAACCATCGCTCAGCTCCCCGATCTCGTAATCGGCCAGCGGCCAGTTACCGGCATGGCCGGCAAACCACAATTTTATGTGACGCTCTTGCTGATGCGCCATGATGTCGGAGAGGCTCGGCTGATAAGGCTGTTCCTGCGCCGATCCAGGCGGAGGCTGTGTATTGTCCTGAGCGCCGGCCGAGCCGGCGAGCGCGAGCAGCGATGCTGCGGTCAACAACGCAACGGCGACTTTCATGGCCTGCTCCTACATTCCGGCTAGTGGCCCAATACTAACATTCACATCCAGGTTCCGGGAGCTATCATGCGAATATTGGAATCAAAGGACGACTAGCGAATTCAAATCCGCTCCACTAGCTGCCCGGAGCCAGCGACTCGCCGCATTCCTTGGGATGCGCCACCTGGCAGGCGGCATAAAGTGCGGGGCACGACCGCGCGGCGGCGAGCGCCTCGTCGATGGTCTTGGCCCGCTCGCCGGCGGCCTGCGCCTGTCCCTCGTAAATCAGGATGGCGTCGTCACGCTCGATGTTGCGATCCGTCATCAGAAATTCATTCGCGGCGTCGTAAAAGCTGGTCGCCACGTTGATCGCGTCATTGAGTTTCTTGGTGTACTCGGTATTGACCCTGGGATCCGGCTTGACCACGCGGGCGTGCACCGCGATGTCGGTGTAAAGCACATTGAGCTTGAAAAAGATGCCGCCGCATTGCGCCATTGCCAGCCAATAAGGCCGGCCGGCAAACGGGGCCGGCGCGGCGATGACGCGATCGCGCTTGTCGAGCGGAACGGCCGGCGCCGCATGCTCGATATGTCTCGGTTCGCGCTGCCGCTCGATGCGGTGGCGATATTGCGCGTGGGCGCCGGTCGCGACAGACGCGGTCGCGATCAGGAGTAAAGCGGTCTTGGTGACGGTTTTCAGCAGCATCGTACAGGATTTACCGCTTTAGAATTTCTCGACCCAGGGCCGCAGCTCGATTTCCCAAGCCCAGGCGCTGCGCGGTTGTTGCAACAGATGCAGATAGCTCTGGGCGATGGCGTCAGGGTCGAGCATGCTGTCGGGCTTGTCCGGCGGGTCGGGCCGCCGATCGCTCTTGATGCCGCCATCGACCACGACATGGCCGATGTGAATGCCATGCGGCGAGAGTTCGCGGGCCATGCTTTGCGCCAGACCGCGCAAGGCAAATTTGCCCATGGCAAACGGCGCCGACTGGGCATAGCCCTTTACGCTCGCCGACGCGCCGGTGAAGAAAATCGCACCGTGATGATGGGGCAGCATGCGCTTGGCCGCTTCCTGCGCCACCAGGAATCCGGCGTAGGCGGTAACTTGCAGCGATTTGGCGACCTCGTCGGGATCGAGTTCGACGAACGGACCGCGGGTGCGGTAACTGGCGTTATAGACCACGACGTCGGGTGATCCGAGAGATGTTTCCACGTCGGCGAAGAGTTTGGCGACATCGCCGCGATTGGTGGCGTCGCAGACATAGACCTTGGCGCCGGTCTGTTGCGCCAGCGGCGCCAGATTGGCGGCGCGCCGCGCGGCCAGCGCGACTTTAAGTCCGGCCCCGGCAAAGACTCTCGCCAGCGAAGCCGA
>JBAQHW010000518.1:0-2823 GCA_049288525.1 Xanthobacteraceae bacterium | reverse complement strand
GCCCGGTAGATCCATTCTAGGATGGTGTCCTTGGAATAGCCGCGCGCGCCGTTGAGCTGGATGGCGGTATCGGCGGCTTCGTGCAACGTGTCGGCGACATGCACCTTCGCCATCGAGACCTCCTTGCGCGCGCGGTCGCCCTGGTCGAGCTTCCAGGCCGCGTGCATGGTGAGCAGACGTCCGATCTGGATGCGCTGCGCCACCTGGCCGAGCTTGATCTGGACGCTTTCGCGGTCCGCGAGTTTTACGCCGAAGCCTTCGCGGTTATTGACGTAATCCTGCGCGATCTCGAGGCAGCGCTTGGCCTGGCCGAGCCAGCGCATGCAGTGCGTGAGCCGCGCCGGGCCGAGCCTGATCTGGGTGCATTTGAGGCCATCGCCGACGTCGAGCAAGACGTTATCGTCGGCGACTTCCAGCCCGTCAAACTCAAGTTCGCAGTGGCCGCCGTGCTCCTCCGGCCCCATAATCGCGATACGCCGTACGATGCGCCAGCCGGGCTGGTCGCGATGATAGAGGAAAGCGGTGAGCCCGCGGCGCTTGTCGTCGGACGTGCGGGCGATGACGATGAAATGCGCCGCCTCGCCGGCGCCGGTGATGAACCATTTACGGCCGCGGATGATCCATTTGCCGTTCTTCCTCTCGGCAAAAGTGCGGATCATGCCAGGGTCCGAGCCGCCGCCGGGCGCCGGCTCGGTCATGGCAAAAGCGGACTTCACCCTGCCCTCGACGATCGGCCGCAGCCACCATTCCTTCTGCGCCGGCGTGCCGGTGCGCGACAGCAAATTCATGTTGCCGTCGTCCGGCGCCATGCAATTGATCGACATCGGCCCGAAAATCGAACGCGCCGCTTCCTCGTAAATCGCCGCCCAGGCGACGATCGGTAGATCCATGCCGCCGAACTCCTTGGGCGATTGCGGTGCCCATAAGCCGGCCTTGCGCGCCTGTTCCTGGATCGGCGCCAGCCGCTTTAGGGGAATATTCTCGTGTTCGGAAAAATTCTCCGGATCGGATTCGAGCGGCAGCACGTGTGCTTCGACAAAGCTGCGTGTACGCCGACGCAAATCCTCGACCTCGGGTGAAAGGGTGAAATCCATAAGGCGTCCCCCAGGCTGTTCCTTAACAAGGCGGGAATAGCTATAATCGTTGAGGTGTTATACCGAAGCCAAAGGCTGGGTGGAAAGCCGAGGTGAACACCGTGAAGCGAATCATGCAAGCGGCCGTCAGCGCTGCGGCATTGTTGTTGCTGGATATTTCGTCGAGTTACGCCGGTTATGGCGACGCACCGTGGTGCGCCGTGATCAATGTCGGCACCGGAGAGGTCTACTGGGACTGTCAGTACCAGACATTCGCGGCCTGCGTCCCCAACGTGGTGGCCGGCAATCGTGGCTTTTGCAACGTCAATCCTACCTATCGACCTGCCGCGGGCGCACCTGCCAAGCATTATGTACGCCGCCACATTCCGTGGCGCTCGCAGGCGCGGTGAATGCCTCGACCGATTGCCGCTGCAAGATGAAGTTGTACGCCTGCTTGGAACGGGCGGCCGGAGACGCGCGTTTCACAAGCGTTCGTTCGGGAAAAGCATGATGCGGATAGTTTGCACCTTAGCTGGCGCGGTGGCTCTGCTGCTGGTCGAAATCACTGCCAGTCACGCCCTTTCCGGCGACGCACCGTGGTGCGCAGTGGTAGAGATCGGGTCCGGCGAAGTCGAATGGGATTGCCACTATCAAACGATTGAACAGTGTGCGCCGAACGTCGTGGCCGGCAATCGCGGTTTTTGCAACCTTAATCCCTACTACGTGCCGCCGACTGCGCAACACCGACCGGCTAGGCGTCACGGGCGCCGCCGTCCCCGCATCGATTGATTTTGGCCCCGTCCGGCGGCTGGCGCATTGCTGCGGCAAAGCGACAATGCAACAATGGGCCGAATACCCATAGGACTTAAGGCGTCATGCTCGATTCAAGCCCGAGCGCTGCGCAATTTTCGCTCGACGCGGAGCAGATCGCGATTCGCGACATGGCGCGCGCCTTCGCCGACGAGCACTTCGCGCCCAACGCGCTCGCCTGGGACGAGGCCAAACATTTTCCCGTCGCTGAAATGCGCGCTGCGGCCGCGCTTGGCATGGGTGGCATGTTCGTTGCCGAAGGTTTCGGCGGCGCCGGCCTGTCGCGGCTGACCGGCAGCTTGATTTTCGAGGCACTGGCGACCGGCTGCCCAACAGTGTCGGCCTATCTTTCGATCCACAATATGACGGCGCTGTTGATCGATGCGTTCGGCTCGCAGGTGCAGCGGCAGCGCTGGCTGCCGAAGCTGTGCACGATGGAGCTTTTGGCAAGCTATTGCCTGACCGAGCCGGGCGCCGGCTCGGACGCCGCGGCGCTGATAACCCGCGCCGGCCGGAACGGCGATCATTATGTGATCGATGGGCAAAAGCAGTTTATTTCAGGCGCCGGCGCCGGCGATCTCTATCTGGTGATGGCGCGAACGGGCGGTGCCGGGCCGTCTGGCATCTCGGCCTTTCTGGTGCCGGGCGACAGCGCAGGCATCTCGTTCGGCGCCCCCGAGCGAAAGATGGGCTGGAATGCCCAACCGACGCGCGCGGTCGTCTTTGAGGACGTACGTGTCCCGGCCGACAATCGGCTCGGTGAAGAAGGCTTTGGCTTCAAGATCGCGATGGCCGGCCTCGATGGCGGCCGGCTTAATATCGCGGCCTGTTCGCTCGGCGGCGCGCAATCGGCACTGGAGAAAGCACTCGCCTACATGAAGGAGCGCAAAGCATTCGGCCAACGGCTCGATGAATTCCAGGCGCTGCAATTCCGTCTCGC
>JBAQHW010000517.1:0-3350 GCA_049288525.1 Xanthobacteraceae bacterium | reverse complement strand
GCCGGTGCGCTGGATTATGACAGAACTCCGCCGACAAAGACCAAAGCGCAAGGAGCAACCCATGTGCCGCAGCATCCGCACGCTGTTTAATTTCGAGCCGCCGGCAACCGAAGAAGAAATCCGCGCCTCGGCGCTGCAATTCGTGCGCAAGCTGTCGGGCTTCACCCACCCGTCGCATCTCAACGCGGCGGCGTTCGATCGCGCCGTCGATGAAGTCTCGACCACCGCGCGAAGGCTGATCGCCTCGCTGGAGACCGCAAGCCCACCCAAGAACCGTGACGAGGAAGCGGCGAAGGCGCGCGCCCGGGCCAAAGAGCGGTTTGCGTAGTGAGTAGTCCGACCCGTCACCCTGAGGCGCTCGGCGCGCAGCGCCGAGCCTCGAAGGGTGCCAGCGCAAACGCTCCAGCCGCATCCTTCGAGGCTCGCGGAGCCTGTCATCGGGCCGCGCGCTTCGCGCGGACCCGTTGGCTCGCACCTCAGGATGACGGACAGGAGGCCGACGATGGACGCCGATTTCATCCGCGATTTATTCGCACCGTTCCGCCCGGTCACCATACGGCGCATGTTCTCGGGCGCCGGGATTTTCGCCGACGGGCTGATGTTCGGCCTCGTCGTGCGCGAGATGATTTATCTGAAAGCCGACGACAGCACCGCGGCCGATTTCGAACGCGAAGGCTGCACCCCGTTCACCTATACCCGCGGCAAAAAGAGCGGCCGTCCGAGCGAGCACGCGCTGCCCTATTGGCGCCTGCCGGAACGGCTTTACGACGATCCCGAAGAGTTGGCGGCCTGGGCAGCGAAGGCGTTTGCCGCGGCGGAGCGGAAGCGATTTAAGCCACGCCGCCGCGTCGGGCGAAAGCGCGCCAAGACGTAGTTTGCGCGGTTCACTATCATTCCGCAGCGCGGCGGCTAGCCTCAAGCTTAAGGAGCAGATCAATTGCTATTTTGGTATAACAATCTATAGTTGCATGACGGTTATGGATGAGGAACTGCAGGGCGTCTTTGAGCAAACAACGGACCTTGGCCCAGACGATTGGTCTCGCGCTAATGATTTCGCAGTGGGCCTGCGCCGCCTATGCCGGGATGGGCCCTTGCGCGCGGGACGAGGAGGACTTTCTCACCTGCGGGCGCGGAGACGGAGCGGCGCGGGTCATCGTCAAAACCATCTCGCCTTCGAAACGGCTCGCTTTTGCCTGGCGGTTAGCCAATAGGCCGCCCAACAATATACCTGAAGCCAACGATCCCGATTTACAGAATGCAATTTTACGTCTCGCGGACGGAGTGATACTAGCCAGATCGCGCGGCGCCTATTGGGATTTAAGCACCAAGATCGCCCCCGCCTACCTTTTCACAGCGTGGTCGCCGGACAGCCATTTGCTGTTAAAGATTGAGCAGCGGGATAATTATGCAAATGCAGAACTTTTCTTCTTTGCTGGTGACGACACCGCGCTTGGCCCACTCGACTTGGTCAAGGTAATTCGGCCGCCAATGCTGGAGAAGGTCGAGGATGACCAAAGCTTGAGCCAAGATCTAACTCGTTATGGATTGATCTTTCCGGCTTACCCAAAACCGACGATCGATGAGAACGGTCTCATCCGCCTGGTGGCTAACACGGTCGCATTCGATGGAGCGTCTGGACCACTGTGTGACGTGACATTGCAGGCGGTGCACGATTCGCATTCGCTAAGCGCAGAGATCGTTTCGATCCTCCCTCACGAAGGAGTATCGATCTCAATTACCGTACACTAACCACAAATCACTGGGTCATGCGCCCGCCGACGATGACAAGTCTACAAAAAGCTCTGCGGATCGATGTCGATGTCGAACTTGATCGAACCGTGCTTCTTCGGCGCGGCGGCGAGCCAGGCCCGTAGATAATTCGACAGATCGAAAGCGCGCGGTGCCTTGATCAGAAGCCGCAGGCGGTGGCGGCCGCGAATGAGCGCAAACGGCGGCTCGGCGGGGCCGAGCACGCGCACCTCGCCGTCCAGCAAATCGGTCTGCGGCGCGGCGCGGGCGAGCGAACGCGCATAGGACGCGGTGTCGTTTTTGTCCGGGCCGGAGACGACGATCGAGGCCAACCGGCCGAACGGCGGATAATGCGCCGCCTCGCGATCGGCGATCTCGGCGGAATAGAACGCCTCGCGGTCCTGGGCGATCAAGGCCCGCATCACCGGATGGTCGGGCTGGTGGGTCTGCAAAAAACCGTGGCCGGTGCCGGCGTCGCGGCCGGCGCGGCCGATGACCTGATGCAGCAGTTGGAAGGTGCGCTCGGCGGCGCGCGGATCGCCGTTGGCAAGGCCGAGATCGGCGTCGATGACGCCGACCAGATTGAGCATCGGGAAGTGATGGCCCTTGGCGACCAATTGGGTGCCGATGACGATGTCGAATTTGCCGGCGGCGATGTCGGCGAATTCCTCGCGCATGCGCTCGACGGTGGCGACCAGATCGGACGACAGCACCAACACGCGCGCCTCGGGGAACAGCGCGCGCACCTCTTCGTCCAGCCGCTCGACGCCGGGGCCGATCGGAACGAAGGAGTCGGCGGCCTGGCATTTCGGGCAGTGCGGCGGATGCGGCATGGCGAAACCGCAATGATGGCAGACGAGCTGGCGGCGGAAGCGGTGATCGACCAGCCAGGCGTCGCAGTTCGGGCAGGAGAAGCGAAAGCCGCAGGCGCGGCACAGGGTCAGCGGCGCATAACCGCGGCGATTGAGAAACAGCAGCGCCTGCTCCTTGCGCTCGAGCGCCGTCTTGATCGCCTCGGCCAACACCGGCGAAATGAAGCGGCCGCGCGGCGGCGGCGCCGTGCGCAGATCGATGGCCTCGACCGACGGCAGGCGCGCGCCGCCGAACCGCTCCGGCAGAGCGATCCGCGCATAGCGGCCGCGCCGCGCATTCACCTCAGTCTCGACCGATGGCGTGGCCGACGCCAGCACCACCGGGATTTTGGCGATATGCCCGCGCACCACCGCCATGTCGCGGGCGTGATAATGCACGCCATCCTCCTGCTTATAGGCCGGGTCGTGCTCCTCATCGACGACGATCAAGCCGAGATCGGCATAAGGTAGAAACAGCGCCGAGCGCGCGCCGACCACGACGGACGCTTCGTTGTCGGCGACCGCGCGCCAGGTGCGGGCGCGTTTGCGCGGCGACAATTCCGAATGCCACTCCGCCGGCCGGGTGCCGAAGCGCGCGGCGAAACGGTCGAGGAAGGCGGCGGTGAGCGCGATTTCCGGCATCAGAATGAGCGACTGCCGGCGGGCGCGGATGGTGTCGGCGACCGCCTCGAAATAAACCTCGGTCTTGCCGGAGCCGGTGACGCCGTCGATCAGCGTGACGGAATAACC
>JBAQHW010000516.1:0-3290 GCA_049288525.1 Xanthobacteraceae bacterium | reverse complement strand
GGTTGCTGTTCCGGATAGAGCACCGCAAATCCGAAGCGATCGGCCAGCTCCGACCATCCGCTGCCATAGTCGAATTCTGCGGCGGTCTGGCCGCAGCCGTGAAGCGCAACGACCAGAGGCGCCCCGGCCGAAAGCTGCTCGGGACTATACGCGAACATGCGCAAGTTTCCGGGATTGGCGCCGAATGCGGCGACCTCTTGCAGGCGGGCGGAACGCGGGCCCGGCGCCTTAAGCTCGCCGGCCACCTTTTCGCGGGCACTTTCGAGAAGCTGCTCGAACTTGCCGCGCAGCGTTCGCAATTTGCCCATGGCCGCATCAAAATCCGGCATTTTCATTCCCATGTTGCATCGCAATATACCAATTGTGCATTGCACAAGTGGTTCCCTGGGCCCTAGTTGTCAAGGTGAGGCCGAGCCGGTCTAGGATTTTGCGCTGACGCGTGATCATTTCGGCAGACCGGTCTCCGCCCTCGGACCAAGTCCGCGGGCATGCTTTTTCCGGATCATGCTTCAGCCGCAGGCACCCATTTTTCCGCAGGACCCCATGCGCATCGTCGACATCCGCGAGACCGCAGTCCCGATCAATTCGACGCTGGCCAATTCGGGCTTCAACTTCTCTGAAATGACCAGCTCGGTGGTCGCGGTGATCACGGACGTTATCCGCGATGGCAAGCCGGTGACGGGCTTCGCCTTCAATTCCACCGGCCGTTACGCCTGCGGCGCGCAGATGCGGGCGCGCTTCATCCCGCGCATTCTCAACGCGCCGCCGCAATCGCTCTTGAACGAGGCCGGCGACAATTTGGCGCCGGAAAAGATTCTCGCCGTCATGATGCGCAACGAAAAATCCGGCGGTCACAGCGAGCGCTCGATCGGCATCGGCACCATCGAGGTCGCGATCTGGGACGCGGTCGCCAAGATCGCCGACAAGCCCCTGCATGCGCTGCTGGCCGAGCGCTATAACGGCGGCAAGATCGCCGACAAAGTGTTCTGCTATGTCGGCGGCGGCTGGTACGCGCCTGGTAAGAACACCCGCGATCTTCTCGACGAGATGCAAGGTCATCTCGACGCCGGTTACACCATGCTCAAGATGAAGGTCGGCGGCATGGCGCTCAAGGACGATCTCGCCCGCGTCGAAGCGGTCAAGGCGATCCTGCCGCCGGGCGGCACACTCGCGGTCGACGCCAATTCGAAATTCTCCCGCGACGAGGCCTTGGCTTATGCCCGCGGCTTGCAGCCGTTCGGGCTGCGCTGGTTCGAGGAGCCGTGCGATCCGCTCGACTATGCGGTGCTTGCCGAGATCGCCGCCAATTACGACCCACCACTGTCGACCGGCGAGAACCTTTTTTCGACGCAGGACGTGGAAAACCTGGTGCGCTTCGGCGGGCTCACACCCGCGCGGCGCGACGTCATCCAGGTCGATCCGCCGCAGGCCTACGGCATCGTGCAATATGCCCGCACGCTCGACATGCTGGCGCGGCATCGCTGGCCCCGATCGCTGTTGTTTCCGCACGGCGGCAACCAGATGTCGCTCGCCATTGCCGCCGGCTTCGGCCTCGGCGGCGCGGAATCTTATCCCGGCGTGTTCGGCGATTTCGGCGGCTTCGCCGACGACGCCACGCTGGACAACGGCTATTTGAAACTGTCCGACCGGCCTGGCATTGGCTTCGAAGGCCAGGCGCGGCTCTACCGAATCATGAAGGACTTGGCGGCGTAACGGCCCGTCACCCTGAGGTGGCCGTGCAGCGACCCTCGAAGGGCGACGGCCCGGGCTCCTGAGCAGCATCCTTCGAGGCCCGCGCTTCGCGCGGGCACCTCAGGATGAGGCGCATTTATTTCACCCCGCCAGCCGCTCGATTGCGGCGCCGCAGCGGCCGAGCTTGTCTTCCAGGCGCTCGAAACCGCGGTCGAGGTGATAGACGCGGTTGACGATGGTCTCGCCTTCGGCGGCGAGCGCGGCGATGACCAGCGACACCGAGGCGCGCAGGTCGGTCGCCATCACCGGCGCGCCCTTGAGCTGCTCGACGCCTTCGATGGTGGCGCGCTCGCCGTCGAGCTGGATGCGGGCGCCGAAGCGCATGAGCTCGCCGACATGCATGAAGCGGTTTTCGAAAATCGTCTCGGTGATGTGCGAGGTGCCGCGCGCGCGCGTCATCAGCGCCATGAGCTGCGCCTGCAGGTCGGTGGGGAAACCCGGAAACGGGGCGGTGGACACTTCGATCGGCGCCAAGCCGGCGCCGTTGCGGGCAACGCGGACGCCCTGATTGGTCGGCGTGATCGTGGCGCCGGCCTGGGTGAGGACATCGAACGCGGCCTGCAGCAATTCGGGCCGCGCGTTCTGCAGCAGCACGTCGCCGCCGGCCATTGCCGCCGCCATCGCGTAGGTGCCGGTCTCGATGCGATCGGGCAGCACCGCGTGGCGCGCGCCGTTGAGCTTGGCGACGCCTTCGATAATGATGCGCGAGGTGCCGGCGCCGGAAATGCGCGCGCCCATCTTGTTGAGGCAGTCGGCGACGTCGGCGATCTCCGGCTCCTGTGCGGCGTTGTCGATCACGGTGGTGCCGTTGGCAAGGCAAGCGCCCATCATCGCGGTGTGGGTGCCGCCGACGGTGACCTTGGGGAACACGATCTCGCCGCCGCGCAGCCCATGCGGCGCGCGCGCCACCACATAGCCGGCGTCGATCTCGATGTCGGCGCCGAGCCGCGTCATCGCCAGGATGAGAAGATCGACCGGCCGCGTGCCGATGGCGCAGCCGCCGGGCATCGACACGCGCGCTTCGCCCATCCGGGCGACCAGCGGCGCCAGCACCCAGAAGCTCGCCCGCATTTTGGAGACGAGCTCGTAGGGCGCAGTGGTGTCGATGATGTTGGCCGCGGAGATATGCAGCGTCTGGCCGTGGTCGGCGGTCTCGCCGGGGCGCTTGCCGCTGGTCATGATGTCGACGCCGTGATTGCCCAAAATGCGTTCGAGCAGCGCCACGTCGGCGAGCCGCGGCACGTTGTCGAGGATCAGCGTCTCATCGGTGAGCAGCGACGCGATCATCAGCGGCAGCGTCGCGTTCTTCGCCCCCGAGATCGGAATGGTGCCGTTGAGGCGCCGGCCGCCGACAATACGAATGCGATCCATCGTTCCCCCGCGCGATCCGGCGTTCGGACCGGCTCCTTAAGCCTTAAATAGGCGGCCTGATGTTATGCACCCGGCCTGCGGCCCGGCCAAGCGAAACGCCTGCCCGGCCCAAACCCCGACGCTACTTCCCGCCCGGATTGCGGCGGAAGTCGGGAACCGGCGGCTGG
>JBAQHW010000515.1:0-4492 GCA_049288525.1 Xanthobacteraceae bacterium | reverse complement strand
CGCGAGTCCATGGCGGCATTCACCGCGCGTTTGAGCTCGTCGGGCGACGTGGCGTTGACGCCGACGCCGCCGAAGGCCTCGATCATCTTGTCGTAGCGCGAGCCCTTCACGAAGACCGTGGGGGCCGGATCCGCTCCGCCGGCGCTATTGACGTCGGTACCGCGGTAAATGCCGTCGTTGTTGAAGATCACCACGCAGACCGGCAGCTGGTAGCGGCAGACCGTTTCGATCTCCATGCCAGAAAAACCGAACGCCGAGTCACCCTCGATCGCGAGCACCGGCTTACCGGTCTCGACCGCCGCCGCAATGGCGTAGCCCATACCGACGCCCATGACGCCCCAGGTGCCGACGTCGAGCCGCTTGCGCGGCTGATACATGTCGACAATGCCGCGTGCGAGATCGAGCGTGTTGGCGCCTTCATTGACCAGGATGGCGTCGGGACGCTCCTTGACGATCGTGCGCAACACGCCGAGCGCGCCGTGATAGTCCATCGGCGCATTATTATTCATCAGCCGGGGCGCCATCTTGGCGACATTCTCTTCGCGCTTCTTGGTGACGGCATCGGTCCAGTCGGCCGGCGCGGCCGGCCATTTGGCGCCCATGCCATCGAGCAAAGCGGCGACGCAGGAACCGATGTCGCCGACCACGGGCGCGACGACCTCGATGTTGGAATCCATTTCCTTCGGCTCGATATCGATCTGAATGAACTTCTTCGAATGCGGCTCGCCCCAGGCTTTGCCCTTGCCGTGCGACAACAGCCAGTTGAGCCGCGCGCCGATCAGCATCACCACGTCCGAATCTTTCAGCACGGTCGAGCGCGCCGCGCCGGCGCATTGCGGATGGGTGTCGGGCAAGAGGCCCTTGGCCATGCTCATCGGCAGGAACGGAATGCCGCTTTTCTCGACCAGCGAGCGGATCGCATCGTCGGCCTGCGCGTAAGCCGCACCTTTGCCGAGGATAACCAAAGGCCGCTTCGCGCCCCTGAGCACTTCGAGCGCGCGCTTGACCGCGGCTGGCGCCGGAATTTGCGCCGGCGCGGGATCGATCACCTTGACCAGAGACCTCTCACCTTCCTTTGCGTCCATGACCTGGCCGAAAAGCTTAGCCGGCAAATCCAGATAGACGCCGCCGGGGCGGCCCGATACTGCGGCACGGATGGCGCGCGCCAAACCGATGCCGATGTCCTGGGCATGGAGAACGCGATACGCGGCCTTGCAGAGCGGTTTGGCAATGGCGAGTTGATCCATCTCTTCATAGTCGCCCTGCTGCAGATCGACGATTTCGCGCTCGGAGGAGCCTGAAATCAGGATCATCGGAAAGCAGTTGGTGGTGGCGTGCGCCAGCGCGGTAAGGCCGTTGAGAAAACCGGGCGCCGACACCGTAAGGCAGATGCCGGGTTTCTTGGTCAGGAATCCGGCGATGGCCGCGGCGTAGCCGGCATTCTGTTCGTGACGGAAGGACAACACGCGGATGCCCTCGGCTTGCGCCATGCGGCCGAAATCCGTGACCGGAATGCCGGGCACCCCATAAATGGTATCGAGGCCGTTGAGCTTGAGGGCCTCGATGACGAGATGGAAGCCGTCCGTCAATTCCTGCTCTGCCGCCTCGGCACCTTCGGGCGCTTTTGCTTTCATTGCTACATCTGCCATGGGGAGTTCTCCCTAAATTCAATCCAGATAGTCTGCATATTCCGCGACGTGAGCGGCGAGCCCCAGCGCGTGATCCCGCACCAGTGTCTCGGCGCGCGCAATGTCGCGCGCCTCAAGCGCCTCAATGATGTGAATATGGTCACGGATCGAGCGATCCGCACGGTCCTTCTCGCCGATGGTCTTGCGTCGGATCATTCGCATGTGGGTGAACAGATTTTCCGCGAGCTCCATCAGCACGTTGTTGCGGCTCAGCCGGATGATGGCCTGGTGGAACTCGATGTTCACTTCGGAATATTCATCGAGATGCGCGCGCAGTTCGCCGTTTTCAAACGTAGCGAACATCTTGCGCAGCGAGGCGATCTCTTCATCGCCGGCGTTCTCGGTGATGAGCCGAGCCGCCATGCTTTCGAGCGCCGCCCAGGCGGTGATGAGCTCGATGACCTCGCGCTTGGATTTTCTGACCACATAGACGCCACGACGCGGCACCGAGCGGACGAAACCTTCGCGCT
Source organism: Xanthobacteraceae bacterium (assembly GCA_049288525.1). Taxonomy (GTDB): domain Bacteria; phylum Pseudomonadota; class Alphaproteobacteria; order Rhizobiales; family Xanthobacteraceae; genus BOG-931. Next base: position 2,334 of record JBAQHW010000515.1, on the reverse strand, counting down.
CGAGCTGCGCCATCGCCTCGCGGACCGGCGTGCGGCTGATGCCGAATTCCTGCGCCAGCGAACGTTCGTCGAGCCGGATTTCGCTGCGGCTGCCGTAGATGTCCATGCCGACGATGACCGACTTCAGCGCCGCATAGGCTTTGCTCTTGAAGCTGGAGGAGGTGTCGATCGGTTGCAGCCGTGGCCGCGTCGATGCGACGGGGCCGCTGGTGCCCGCTTCGGCTGATCTGACGTCGCCGGTGTTGCTGGGGGCGACGGAAAAACGATGCACGCTGGAAGGCATTCTAACGGACGCTCGCTACCCTTCACCGCCACACTTTCGGTCGCGTTGTGGGTCTTCTTAGCGCACTGTAATACATTATACCAGCGCAAAAACGACGCAGTTTCGGCGGGAACAACGCACTTTTCGCCATCTTAAAACAGACTAGGCGCCGGATGTCCTCCCGCGCCTGAGGTGAAGCGATGGAGGCCCGCGAACTGGAATTCGTATTGTAGACAGGCCTTAAAAAAAGCCCGGCCAAGTGGCCGGGCTTTTACATTTTTGCCGCGCGTTCCGTCAGCCTTGCGCCATCGTCCGCGCCCGCATCGGCTTGAGCACGAACAGCGCCAGACCAACGACGACGAAGTTCATGATCGCGGTGATGACGAACACCGTGTGCCAGCCGCCCGTCGCGTTCTTCACCAGGTTGGCGACCGGCACCAAAAAGGCGGAGGCGCCTTTAGCGGTGTAGAGCAGACTCAAATTCACCGTCGCAAACTTGGTGCCGAAGGTATCGGTGCACGTCGAGGGGAAGAGGCTGAAGATTTCACCCCAGGTCAGGAAGATCAGCCCGGCAAAGACAACAAAGGCCCAAGGCGCATGGCCGAGGCTTCCCAACAGCCAATAAGCAATGCCGCCAAGGCCGAACGCCAGCGCCATGGTGTTTTCGCGGCCGATATTGTCCGATATCCAGCCGAACAGCGGGCGTGCGCCGCCGTTGCAGAGATTATCGACAATGCCCGCCATGACTAAGGTTGTCACGCCGAACATCATCATCTTGCTGACACCGAAATCGCCGGCAATCGGGGCGAGTTGCGCGGTCGCCATGAGGCCCGAGGCCGAAACCAGGACAAACATGACGTAGAGGAGCCAGAACACCGGTGTACCCAGCGCCTGCGCCGGTGAATAATTTCGCGTTGTCTGCGCCACTTTCGGCATGGCCAGACCGGACAATTCACCGGCATCGGGCCCTCGCATCAGCCAAGCGAGCACAAATACGATGCCGCCTTGCACGAGACCGAACCAGAAGAACGCGGTCGCGTAGCCGGACGAATGGATGACCGCGGTGATGGGAATAACCGAGAGCGCCGTACCGGCGCCGTATCCGGCGGCGGTCAAACCGACCGCCAGACCGCGCCGATCGGGAAACCATTTGACCGCGTTACCGACGCAGGTTGCGTAGATCGCGCCGCCGCCGATACCGCTGATCGCAGCGCCAAGATACAGCATTCCAAGCGAATCGGCGGCCGAATTCACGATCCAACCGACCGCGACCATGATGCCGCCGAACGCGATCATCAGCTTGGGCCCGCGCCGCGCACCCAGATTATCGACGATCCAGCCCTCGATCGGCGTCAGCCACGTTTCCAAGGCGATGAAAATGCTGAAGGCTAACTGAATCGATGCTTTCGACCAGCCATGCGCCTGATTCATCGGGTTGACGAAGAACGTCCAGCCGTATTGCAGGTTGGCGATCATCACCATGCAAATGATGGCGATGATGAGTTGGGTCCAACGCCTCGTCTGCGTTGCAGCCGCTTCAGGTTGAGCCATCGTGGTCGTTGCCGTCATGAGCGTTCATCCCCTCTTGCATGTTCTTCTTTGTGAGCAGATTTACAACATTCAGCGCCAGATTACGAGAAAGTCACGGAACATTTACAACCGTGGCTATTGGTCGCAAGCGGAAGTTCGATTGGGGCGCTTAGTGCAGCGCAATAAAAAACTGAGCAAGACTATCAACGCTGAGTGAACCCATTGCGGCCATTCGGCGTTCGCTAACGGAGGACTTAACCCGCCGCCGTCGCTGGAGTGCTGCATGCGGAATTTACCCCTTGCCGCCAAATTATCCATTCCTGCCTTCGCCTTATCCGTTGGCATGTTATCCGTTGCCATGGCCAGTTCCGGCGCCGTCGCCCAAAGCGTGGGACCCAACGAGGCCGTGAAGCCGGACGGCGCGGTAGGCGACACCCTGACGCTCACGCCGACCCAAAAGAGCGCGCTTTATCATGCCGTACTGCAGCAAAGGGCGCGCATAACCACTGCGTCGATCGATCCAACCATTGGCGCAACGGTGC
>JBAQHW010000514.1:0-18885 GCA_049288525.1 Xanthobacteraceae bacterium | reverse complement strand
CTGTTATGTTCACCGGTGTATTCGAGATCGAAGGCGGTGCGCGCCAGAAAGACGAGATCGCCGTCGAAATCCTCGGCGATCGATGATGGATAGCTCTTCGCGAACCGATCAATCACCTTACGATCGTCAACCGCAATCCAACGCGCGAATTGAAACTCGGGTGTACTCCAATCAATGTTCAGGCCGTACTCCGCGGCAAGCCGGGCCTTCAACACATCGAGTTGGAGCGGGCCAACGACGCCAACCAGGAGAGCAGTACCGTCGGTCGGCCGGAACACTTGGGCGACGCCTTCCTCGGATAGCTCCTGCAGCGCTTGTTTCAGCTTCTTGGCCTTCATGGCATCAGGCAGCCTAACCCGACGCAAAATTTCCGGTGCGAAGTTAGGTATGCCCTCAAAGTTCAGGTCCTCGCCCTCAGTCAGGGTGTCACCGATGCGCAGCGTCCCGTGGTTGGGTATGCCAACCACGTCTCCCGCATAGGCTTCCTCGGCAAGCGCCCGATCTTGCGCGAAGAAAAATTGCGGTGCGCGCAGACTCATTGTTTTCGCAGTTCGCGTCTGCTTGACCTTCATGCCGCGGGTAAGCTTGCCGGAACAGAGTCGCACGAAAGCGATACGATCACGGTGGTTCGGATCCATGTTCGCCTGGATCTTGAAAACGAACGCCGACATCGTGGACTCGGTAGCCGACACGACCCGCCTGTCAGCCGTTTGGGTTCGTGGCGGGGGCGCCAGGTCGGCGAGCGCATTCAGTAAATCGCCGACGCCAAAATTCTTGAGCGCGCTGCCAAAGAAGATCGGTGTCATGTGGCCCTCGGCAAAAGCGAGCCGGTCGAACCGCTTGCAGGCTTCGCGCGCCAGATCAAGCTCGCCGCCGAGGGTCGCGGCGTCGAGATTAGAGGTTAAAGCAGCGACGTCGGCCACCGACATTTGGCGTGGCTTGCCTGTCGACTCGGAATCGCCGTCAAGGAGGCGCACCCCACCGGATTCCACATCGACGGTGCCGACGAAATCGCGCCCGCGCCCGACCGGCCATACGATCGGGGCGGCGTCGAGCGCCAGCGTTTTCTCGATCTCGTCAATGAGTTCAAATGGGTCGCGGGTTTCCCGGTCCATCTTGTTAATGAAAGTAATGATTGGAATATCGCGCAGCCGGCACACTTCGAAAAGCTTACGCGTCCGTGGCTCGATGCCCTTGGCAGCGTCGATCACCATGACCGCTGAGTCGACCGCCGTGAGTGTCCGGTAGGTATCTTCAGAAAAATCCTCGTGGCCTGGCGTGTCGAGCAAATTGAATACTCGACCGCCGTATTCAAAGGTCATGACCGACGTCACCACGGATATCCCGCGCTCGCGTTCGATCGTCATCCAGTCCGATCGGGTTGACCGCCGGTCGCGCTTAGCCTTGACCTGCCCGGCAAGCTGGATTGCTCCGCCGAACAGGAGGAGCTTTTCCGTCAAGGTGGTTTTGCCGGCATCTGGATGAGAGATAATCGCAAAGGTACGGCGCCGCGCGACCTCGGCCGCGATGGGCGGCGGAGTTTCGGCAGCCGATGACGTCCGGAAGGAAATATTCATGGCTGGGTGGATGTGCCAGTTTCGCTGATTCCGTTCAAGACCGGATGGGCGTCCCTGGCTCCTGCCACTTCCTCCCTCGGGCAAATTGGGTAGGCATTCATCATTGCCGGGCGCGGCCGGCCACTATCCCATCTATCCGATATTGCCGACCCATTCGCTGCTAATCGAAATAACGCCAGTCAAGCGCGGATACGCCGGCCTCGCGGCTGAGTGTCTCAATGGCCTGCGGCAAGGAGTTGACGGAAGGCCGGCGGACTTCGCCGACAATAAAAACATAGGTCCGTGCGTCGCCGTGCGTCGTCAGATTGACGTCGCGCACCGCGATGGCGGCAGCGGCGAGTTGCCGGCGGATTTCCCTTTCGGGCGGCCCGCCCGCTTCGATGGTAACGGCAAGACGCGCCCGCTGCTCGACCGGCATGTAGTCTTCGAGCCGGCGCAAGCCCCATAACACAAGAAGACCGATGCCGGTCGCCATCCAGCCGAGCAGCACCTGCCCGCCGCCAAAGCAAAGACCTATCACGGTGACATACCACAGCGTGGCGGCGGTGGTGACGCCGGTGACAAGACGGCCGCGGCGGAGAATCGCGCCGCCGCCGATAAAGCCGACGCCGGTCAAGATGCCGAGCGGCAGCCGCATCAGATCGTTCATCACGAAGGAATCGGCGGTGCGGCCTGACAGCGGCAGCAGATAATTCATCTGCAGCATTGCGAGCGAAGCCGCCATGCACACCAGCATTGTGGTGCGCAGGCCGGCAGCTTTGCCGTGCTCGCCGCGATTAAAGCCGATTGCCGCGCCGGCAATCAGCGTGTCGAGAAGGCGGAAGACAAGCTCATGCCATGTCAGCTCGGTCGGCATCGCGGTGCCGAGAAGGATCGCTGAAAGCGCCGTATCAGACATAGGCAATAGCACCCTGAAAATGATCGCAAATGACCACAACAAAAATGCCGTCAGCGGTGCGCAGGTTCCCGCGATCCCTGCCTGACGTACCGGCTATCAGCCCTCAGGGGGCGGACACAAAAGAAAGCGGCGCTGCACTGCAGCGCCGCTTCACTAAGGTCTCGAACGTAGACACGGCCTACGCCGCTTTGCGGTTGACCTGCGACTCGGCCATCGACGTCAGCTTCTTGTCCGCCGCTTTCTCCTCGTCGAGCGTCTGGTTAAGGAGCGTAACGACATTGTTGTGACCCAGCTGCTTCGCCCAAGCGATCAGCGTGCCGTAGCGCGTCATCTCGTAGTGTTCGACCGCCTGCGCGGCAGCGATCAACGCGGCGTCCATCACGGTCTTCTTGTCGACCTCGCCGGCGACTTCGTTGGCTTCCTTGATGATGCCGTCGATCGCGGGGCAGTCGACGCCTTGCGCCTTCTTGCCGGTGAGTTCGAATACCTGCTCAAGGCGCTTGACGTGATTTTCGGTCTCGCGCAGATGCGATTGAAAACCCTGCTTGAGCTGAGGGTCGGTCGCTTTCGCGATCATGTCGGGCAGCGCTTTGACGATCTGCTTCTCGGCGTAATAAATGTCGCGCAGCGTGTGCACGAACAGATCGTCCATCGTTTTAATGTCTCGCGAGAACAGTCCCATGGCTGTCGGCTCCTTCTTTGTTGCTCTATGGCTGAGTTTGACCGGGCTTTATCCGCAAAATGCGGCCTGCCGGTCGGGTTACCGGAAGGCAACGAATGGCTTCCGCAGTCGTTCCGGGAACTTGGCCCAGAGTGCGAATGCGATCGTTCCGGTTCCGTGGCGATGCGTCTTTTAACAGATGACGAAACTACTTCCGGGACGAAAAGACCGGGGCGTCGCCGCCCCGGCTCCTGTATCAGCCGGTCCGAGCCGTTGGCTCGTCTTAAAGCTTTCCGGCTAGCGGGCCGGCGCCGGCACTGCCAGCCGGTCGGCAAATTCATCGCGCAGATCGCCACCCAAGATTCCGCCCAAAGTCGCGCAGACGGCGCCGAACAGAAGCGACATGAAGGTCCAGAACGACAGATAGGCCGCGGCCTTGCGGGCTGTCTCGGCAGCCTGCGTGGCGTCCTGTTTCATCTGGTTGACGACCGCGTCGACCCGCTTTTGGGCATCGGCTTGGCTCATTCCGGTCTGCTCGGCAACGAGCTGCGCCAGATAGGTCCGATCGTCACTGGAGATGCCGTGCGGTCCGAGCGAGGTCACCAAAATGCGGTTGATCTGGATGCGCTGCTGATTGCTGGTTTCGCGGAAGGCGGCAGCCTGACTGGACGAATTGCTTGGCGAAGCGCTCGGCGTGCCGCTTGCCGTCGCGCCCGCAGGAGCGCCGGGCGAGCTAGCCGCGCCACCAGCGGAATTGCCGTTTGCCGCTTCGCCCGCATTCGCCGCATTTTGCGGACCGTTGCGCAGCAGCGTGTCGGTGAAGTAATTGACCGAGGGGCCCTGCGCCATGGCGGCGGTTCCTGCCGTGCCCACGGCAAGCGTCCCGATGGCGGTATTCGCGGCCGCGTTCTCCACTTTATTGACGGCGGCCACCAGCACGATCGCGGTTGCGAAGACCCCGATCGCCCACACCACAAGGCCGTTGGCGCCGTCGCGAAACTTGACTTCGTCGGTGTGCAGCAACGCCGGCGAGCGACGCACCCGACCGGCGACATAGCCGCCGACCGCAAATCCTACCGCCTGCGCAAAGACGAGCCACAAGGCGCCGATCACGGTCATCGTGGTCGCCGACGGCGAAGAATAAGAATAGGGCGATACAACCGCCATGCCGATGCCGGAGCCGAGCGCGATGATAATGAAAGACACGGCAATCGCAGTGATCGCGCCGGCAATCACGGCGCTCCACGATATGCCGCTCCAAGCTCCGGCCCAGCCGGCGGACGGTGAGCCCATCACTGCGACGTTCTCACCGACGATTGTTGTTTCGTCCATTGATTTCTCCCGGAAATAAATTGCGTTCACGCCACAGGCGACATTTTCAGAAGCGGACGCGAGATTGCAAAATCCCGCCATCTAATTGCCGCGGTTCGCCTTGTGAACCGTCTCGGGCAGGTCCGGTTCCATTGCAGCCTCGCACAACGGAACTTTTTGCTTGGCCCGCGTTTCTTTCTCGCACCAGTCGATGAACCGCCCCGCGTGGCGCGAGGCCCAAAATTATTTGCGAGGAAAGCCATGCTCAATCTTGTCGTTACGCTTTTGATCATTGCGTTGATCGCGGCGGTGCTGGGTTTCGGCGGCATCGCCGGCGCCGCGGTCAGTATCGCCAAGGTCGTGTTCTTGGTCGCGCTTGTGTTGTTTGTCGTAGCGGCGATCGCAGGAACGATGCGTAGCGTCTAGTACCCGACTTAATGCGGAGATTTCTGGCAATCTGGTGGAACTTTCATGTTCCCGCCGGGTTTGAGCTTGCGGCGACGGCCTGACCGGGGATCACTTTCGTGTACCGATTGACTCGACGACAGCTGCTCGGCTCAAGCGCCGTGTGGCTGTTAGTGAGCTCTAGCGCCGCCCGCGCCGCCATCATCCGTGGCGGCATACCGTGGAAGCCCGGCGCCGGCGACCCGCCGGAGCAAGTCACGCCCGGCGGCTGGAAGTATTTTACCCCACAGGAAGTCGCAACCGTCGAAGCTTTCGTCGACCGTCTGATACCGGCCGATGACCTGTCGCCAGGGGGAAAAGAGTGCGGCTGCGCCGTCTATATCGACCGCCAGCTCGCCGGTCCCTATGGACATTTCGGCGGCTATTACATGGCCGGCCCGTTTGTGAAGGGCACCAAACAACAAGGGCCGCAATCGCCAGTGACGCCGGCCCAGCAATATCGCAAGGCGCTCGCTGCGCTCGATCAAGCCTGCCGCACCAAATACAGCAAACCCTTTGCCGAGCTTACCGATGCGCAAAAAGACGAGGTCATCGGCGGCCTCGAAGGCGGTTCGTTCAAGCTCGACGGAACGGACGGCGAGAAATTTTTCAAGCTGATCCTGAAGAACACACAGAACGGCTATCTCGCGGACCCGATCTATGGCGGCAACAAGGATATGGCGTCATGGAAGATGATCGGCTTTCCCGGCGCGCATTACGATTACCGCGACTGGATCGACAAGCATAACCAACGTGTCACGCTGGCCTCGGTCGGCATCGCCAATCATCCGAACTGGGCGCAATAGCAGACTAAAAGATCTGGCGTTGCCCCGCCGAGGAAACTTATGCCGCGAAAACTGCCCCACAAGGATGTAGCAATCATCGGTCTGGGCTGGACCGGCTCCATTCTTGCCAACGAGTTGACCGACGCCGGCCTCGACGTTGTGGCGATCGAGCGCGGCCCGTGGCGCGACACCGGGACCGATTTTGCGATCTCCTACGCCCAGGACGAGCTTCGTTACCGCATCCGCCACGAGCTATTCCTGCGCAATTCGCAGATGTCGGTGACGTTCCGCAACAACACCTCTCAAACGGCGCTGCCGGTGCGCACCTGGGGTGCCTTCATGCTCGGCAACGGCGTCGGCGGCGCCGGCGTACATTGGAACGCAGAAACCTGGCGGTTTCAGCCGACCGATTTCACGCTGAAGAGCCATCTGACGCAACGCTACGGCGCAAACTTTCTGCCGGCCGACATGACCATCCAGGACTGGGGCATCACCTGGAACGACATCGAGCCGTATTACGATACGTTCGAATATCTGTGCGGCACTGCCGGCCAAGCTGGCAATCTCGGCGGCAAAATTCAAGCCGGCGGCAATCCGTACGAGGGACCGCGCTCGCGGCCCTACCCAACGCCGCCGCAAAAGCAAGGCTTCGGCCACATGCTGTTCGCCGAAGGCGCGGCAAAGCTCGGCTATAAGCCGTTTCCGCAACCGTCGGGAAACATGTCGCAGGGCTATACCAATCCGCTCGGCGTGACGCTTGGGCCCTGTACTTATTGCGGCTTCTGCGAGTGGTTCGGTTGCGCCAATAACTCAAAGGCCAGTCCGCAAACTACGGTCCTGCCAGCGCTGCTTCGTAAATCGAATTTCGAGGCCCGTACAGATTCCGAAGTCACCCGCATCAACCTGGACAATACCGGCAAGCGAGCGACCGGCGTCACCTTTGTCGATTCCTCGGGTGAGGAATACGAGCAACCGGCCGATCTTGTGCTGGTTTGCGCTTTTTCGCTGTTCAACGTGCAGCTCCTCCTGCTGTCGGGAGTGGGTACCCCTTACGATCCAAGTACCGGTCAGGGTCAGATCGGACGCAACTTCACGCACCAGACGATGTCGTCCGCGCTGGGTTTCTTCGACAAGGATAAATACAACTTCAATCCTTTCGTCGCCTCGGGCGCGATCGGCATGATTATCGACGACTTCAATGGCGACAATTTCGATCACGGGCCACTCGGCTTCGTCGGCGGCGGCTACATCGGCCAGGTCCAGACCAATGGCCGGCCGATCGAGAGCACCGCGGTGCCGCCCGGCACGCCGGCCTGGGGCTCGAAATGGAAACAGGCGATCAAGGACAATTATCTGTCGACGATCAATTCAGGCGGCGCCTGCCATGGCTCGATGTACTCCTATCGCGACACCTATTTGAGTCTCGATCCGACCTACAAGGACCGGTTCGGCCGTCCATTGGTGCGCATCACGATCGATTTCCACGACAACGAACTCAAGATGAGCAGTTTCCTGACCGACAAATACGCCGGGATTCTGCAGGCGATGGGCGCCAAGCAGATCGTCAAGAAGCCGCGCAAGGGTCCCTACGACGTCACCGAATATCAGACCTCACATCTCAACGGCGGCGCCATCATGGGCGACAACCCCAGTAACAGCGCGGTGAACCGCTATCTGCAAAGCTGGGACGTCCCTAATTTGTTCGTGATCGGAGCTTCGGCGTTTCCGCAGAATGCCGGCTACAACCCGACGGGGACCGTGGGTGCGCTGGCGTTCTGGTCGGCGGAAGCGATCCGCTCGCAATATCTCAAAAACCCGGGACCGCTTGTCCATGTCTGAGGTCCACCGATATCTTGCCAAGCTGGCGCGCGGCCTATTGCTCGGCGCGGCTCTTGCCGGCTGGCCGCTTGGCGCCTATGCCGCCGGCGCCATCGACAACCAAGATTTCGATCAGGTGCAACGTGGGCACTATCTGGCCGTCGTCGGCGACTGCGCCGCCTGCCACACTTTACCAGACAGTGGCCACGATTTCGCCGGCGGCCGCACCGTCGAGACGCCGTTCGGAAATCTGGTCGCGCCGAACATCACGCCCGATCCGCTCACCGGCATCGGCGCCTGGACCGATGACGAGTTCGTCAATGCCCTGACCAAAGGCACCGGCCGCCATGGCGAACGGCTCTATCCGGCGATGCCCTTCACCTATTATACGAAGCTCACCCGGCAAGATGTGCTCGCCATCCGCGCCTATCTCAACACCGTGCCGGCCGTGCACAATCCGATCAAATCGGATCAACTGCCGTTCCCCCTCGACATACGCTTAAGCATGGCGGGATGGGATGAATTGTTTTTCAAGCCCGGCGAATTCAAGTCGAATCCGGACAAGAGCGCGCAATGGAACCGCGGTGCCTATCTTGCCGAAGGGGCCGGCCATTGCGGCATGTGTCATACTCCTAAGAATGTGCTCGGAGCCGACAAGGCCAGTGAGGCGCTGCAAGGTTACGCACTGCAGGGCTGGTTTGCGCCCAATATCACCAATGATGCTCGGCGCGGGCTTGGTTCATGGTCGGTCGACCAGATCGCCGCCTATCTGAAGAACGGCGAGAACGGCATCACCGTCGGCAACGGCCTAATGGCCGAAACCATCCATCTGTCGACCTCGCATTTGACGGATGCCGACGCCAAGGCGATTGCAGTTTATCTAAAAGATCGGCCGAACGACCCCAGCAAGCAGCAAGCTGAAACGCAGTCGACCTCGCCGCCCCCCGATCAGGCGCCGATGAAGGCCGGCGAACAAATTTATGCCGACGAGTGCTCGGGCTGCCATACCCCGGATGGTAAAGGCGTGACGGGCCTGTTCCCGTCGTTGCACGACACGCCGTTTGTGCAGCAAAGCGACCCGACCACCCTCATCCACGTGGTGCTGCGCGGCGCGCTCGGAGTGGCCACCAAGGCCGCTCCGACAGCGCCGGAAATGCCGGCCTTCGCCTGGGTCCTCAACGACGATCAGGTCGCCGCCCTGCTCACTTACGTGCGCAACGCCTGGGGCAACTCCGCGCCTGCGGTCAGCGCCGGCGATGTCTCTAAAGAGCGCGCCAAGCTGGTGGAGCGAAACGACTAGCGCGCATGCTTGGGTCGTTACCCGAAGTAAGCGAGATAGATAATTCCAAACAAGATCACGACCGCGGCAAGCCCGAAGCCGAGCACGTAGCGCACGTTATGTCCGGTTACGCCTTGCCTGGCGCGATTGGTGCGCACGACAGGATGCGGTTCGAGTGGGTGACGGTCAGATTCCGAGGGAGAGCTCATTGTGGTCTCCTTGTTGCAAGTGCAATATTTCAAATACAAAAGAGCGCGTTGTTGAGGGCGCGGGCACAAATGGCGGATAGAAAAGCTACCGGATAGAAAAGTGCCTTCCTATCCGCCATTCGTTCACGCGAACTGTTTACGACTGAGTCTTCAACCAGTCGTCGACGTCCTTGCGGACATTGTCCTTGGCGATGCCGTAGCGCTCCTGGATCTTGCCCTCAAGCTGATCTCGCTTGCCGTTGACGGTGGTGAGATCGTCGTCGGTGAGCTGTCCCCACTTCTGCTTGATCGAGCCTTTAGCCTGTTTCCAATTTCCCTCGATCCGGTTCCAATCCACTGTTCATCTCCGAATTGTTTCTGTTGCTGCAGGGCGTGATAGCCGTCGGCGGAACAACGTCCGCGGTCGCAGGCTGGTTCCGGCGAGTCCTCACCAGACCCCGGGGCCGATCGCCGCAAAACCGATCCTTACAAAATCCTTCCGAATCAGGAACGCCAGTCCCGCCGGTGAGTTGGGGCGAAGGAAAAGCGATCGCGCCTCGCCAGCAGTTCGCGCATGCGAAAACGTGGGGGCGCGATTTGAGGGACAACCAGGAGACACCAATGAGAAAATTGTTATTGACCACAGTCGCCGCGGCAGCGCTGGCCGGATATACCGGCGCAGTGTCCGCGCAGACCATGCAAGGCCCGCCGGCCGGCGCCGGAGCGGGGACCGCCGCCAAAACGGAAAACACACGACCCGCGGAATCCAAGGGGGCATTGAGCGGTGCACTGAAAGGCGACCTGCCGGGCGGCCATGCGCAAGCCACGAGCCCGGACCATGCGAAGTCGGCACAAGACGCATCGCCGACCGGCAAATCCGACCAGAAGCTCGGCCAAGAAAGTCCCGACCAAAAGCTAGACCAAAAGTCCGACCAAAAGCTTGGCCAAGATCAGCCCAAGGGAATGACGCCGCCGCGCAATGCCGAGGAGGAAAAGCCGGCGGCGCAACAAGACAGTGCCAAGGACAGCGCCAAATCAGGAACGAACTCCGCCGAGCAGAACGCCGGCAAGACGACCGGCGCGCACGGCGCCGTGAAGTTGTCGCAGGCACAACGCACCAAGATCCAGACGATGATCGGTAAGAGCAGCGGCGCGCGCGTGAGCAACGTGCATTTTGATGTCTCGGTCGGCGTCAAGATTCCAAGCAGCGTCCACGTCGAGGTTCTGCCCACTGAAATAGTCGAAGTCGTGCCCGAATTTCGCGGCTACGATTACATTATTGTCGGCGACAATATCCTGATCATCGATCCGGATTCGCTCGAGATCGTCGACATTATTGCCGTCTAGTCGCGGCCGCTCGGAACCCGCACTATTATTTGGCTGTGCACTGACACTTTAGCCATGGGAAATTAGCCATGGAAAAAGCCTGCGTCGGGAGCCCGACGCAGGCGCTGCAGCATTGCGGAACCTTCAATTGGATGACGGGATGGATTTAGGGCTTGCGGGCGACCATTTCCTCATTCAGAAATCTATTCGGACGAAATGTTGGTGAGGAGGGCGGCAGATGCCGCACTTGTTCCGGCCCTATGCCGACACCGTCGCCCGCACGATCCTCGTCGCTATCCTTGTCGTTCCGTTTGCAGCTATCGCCGCTGGCTACTGGCTGTCCGCGTCGCCTTACGAAACCGAACAGACGGTCACAGTCGATCAGCCGGTGCCATTCAGCCATGAGCATCACGTCGGCGGCCTCGGACTGGATTGCCGCTACTGTCACACCGCGGTCGAGACTTCCCCCCTCGCCAGCCTGCCCCCGACGCACACCTGCATGACCTGCCATTCGCAGCTTTACACCCAAGCCGCGATGCTCGCGCCGGTGCGCGAAAGCCTTGCCGAAAACAAGCCAATCCACTGGAACAAGGTCAACCGGCTGCCCGACTATGTCTATTTCGATCATTCCATCCACATCGCCAAAGGCATTGGCTGCACCACGTGTCACGGTCCGGTGGCGACCATGCCGCTGATGCGGCAGGCGGCGCCGCTGACGATGGGCTGGTGCCTGAATTGCCATCGCGATCCCGCGCCGTATCTGCGTCCCGCTTCCGAAGTGTTCGATCCCGACTGGCAAGCGCCGCCCGACCAGAGCAAGCGTGGAATTATTCTCGCCCACCAAAACCTCGACAACGCGCATCTCACCGACTGCTCGGTATGCCACCGATGAACAAGCATTTGCATTCCGATCAAGCGACCAGGTGCCAGCCGCCGAGCAGCGAGGTCGATCGCCGCGCGGCCTTGAAGCTGTTCGTCAGCGGCGCTGCTTTGGCGCTCGCCTCCTGTGGCCGCCCGGCCGAACAGATCGTGCCCTATGTCGAGATTCCGGAGGCCATGACGCCCGGTCTGCCAATGCGCTTTGCCAGCGCCCTGCCACTCGCCGGCTACGGCCGCGGCGTCATCGTCACTTCGGTCGAGGGCCGGCCGATCAAGATCGACGGCAATCCGCGCCATCCGGCGAGCCTCGGCTCGACAGACGTCTTTGCCGAAGCCACGGTACTGTCGTTGTACGATCCCGACCGTTCCCAGGCGCCGTATAGCAGCGGCCGCGTGCAAGATTGGAGCGCGTTCGAGGCGGCGTTGCAGCCGCGACTCGATAAGGCGCGCGCGCGCCAGGGCGCCGGCCTAGCCCTTCTCACCGGCCGCATTACCTCGCCGACGCTGACGGCGCAGATCGACGCCCTGATCAAGGCGCTGCCGCACGCCAAATGGTATCGCTACGAACCCAGCGAGGACGACGCTGTTCGCAATGGCGCGATCCTGGCCTTCAACCAACCGGCGACAATGCTGCCGCGCTTTGCCGATGCACGCGTGGTACTGGCGCTGGATGCCGACCCCCTTGGCATCGGTCCAGAACAGATCCGCTTCGCGCGCGACATTATTGGGGCACGGCAGACGAATGTCCCGGACCAATCGCTGCGCATCTATGCCGTCGAGCCGGCTTGGACCTTGACCGGTGCGCTCGCCGATCACCGCTTGGCGCTGCGGCCGGAGCTGGTCCGTAACGTGGCGATCGAGATTGCCCGCTCGCTCGGCGCTTCGGTGCCGCAACTGAAAGGGCCCCCCGAGGCGGAGCAGTTTGCCAAGGCGGCGGCCGCCGATCTCACGGCGCGGCAAGGCGGCGGCTTGGTGCTGGCGGGTCCGCGCCAGCCGGCTGAGGTCCATGCGCTGTGCCACTGGATCAACAACGAGCTGAGCGCGCCGGTCGATTTCATCGCGCCGGTCGATACCCTCAATATCGGCGCTATCGCCTCGCTCAAGTCGTTTGTCGCCGATGTCCGCGCCGGGGCAATTGAAACACTGATGATCGTCGGCGCCAATCCGCTTTATGACGCGCCCGGCGACCTCGGCGTTGCCGACGCAATCGGGGCGGTGCCATTTTCAGCGCAGCTCGGGCTCTATCGCGACGAAACCGCAGCGCACTGCACCTGGCATTTGCCGCTCACCCATGTGCTGGAAGGCTGGTCGGACATCCGCGCCTTCGACGGCACCGCCAGCATTATCCAACCGCTTATTCGTCCTCTGTATGACAGCCGCACCGCGCACCAGATTTTGGCGCTCTTGAGTGATGCCACCGGGCCGTCCTCTTTCGATATGGTTCGCAGTTATTGGCAGAAAACCGGTAAGCACGGCGGCGATTTCGACGATTGGTGGCGGCAAACTCTGCAAGGCGGCGTCGTCGCCGGCAGTGCAGCAGCCAAGCTTTCGCTGTCCGCTCCGAAAATTCCGCAGGTACCGCCGCTAACCGATGGCGAGAGCTTTACTTTGGCGCTCGCGCTGGATGCGTCACTATTTGACGGCAGCTTCGCCAACAATGCCTGGCTGCAGGAATGCCCCAAGCCGTTCACCAAGCAAGTCTGGGGCAATGTCCTGCAGCTCGCCGAAAGCGACGCACAGTCGCTTGGCGTCGTCGATGGCGACATGGTGCGGCTTGTTGCCGGAAAAACGGTGCTCGAAGCGCCGGTTCTGGTACGCCCCGGACAGGCCTCGCACACCATTGCAACGACACTCGGTTACGGCCGCACCGCCGCCGGGACGCTTGGCAGCGGCATCGGCTTCGACGTCTACCGGCTGCGGCCGTCGGATTCACCATGGGCGCTTTCAAATGTCAGCGTCAGCAAGATCGACGGCCATCAAAACCTGCTGCTCACGCAACATTTCTTCGCGCTCGAAGGCGAAGCAAAGGATTTGCAGCCACGCTTCACACTGGCCGAGCTGTCAAAACCCGATCTCGGTCTAAGCAAGCCCGGCGGCAATCCAGCGACGCTCTATTCGCCGCACGATTACGACACCTACGAATGGGCGATGGTGATCGACACCGCGGCCTGCATCGGCTGCAACGCCTGTGTCGTCGCCTGCCAAGCCGAAAACAATGTGCCGATCGTCGGCCCGGACCAGATCGCGGAAGGCCGCGATATGCATTGGCTGCGCATCGACGATTATGTGATCGACGGCAAGCCTGGCTTCTCGCCGGTCCCGTGCATGCACTGCGAGCACGCGCCGTGCGAGCCTGTCTGCCCGGTGGCGGCGTCGGTCCACGACAGCGAAGGACTGAATCTGCAGGTCTATAATCGCTGCGTCGGCACGCGGTTTTGCCAGTCCAATTGTCCGTACAAAGTACGCCGCTTCAATTTCTTCGGCTATGCCGACGGCGAAGAATACAAGAGCTTCGGCGACGACATCGTCAAGGCGGTATTCAATCCCGACGTCACGGTGCGCGGCCGCGGCGTCATGGAGAAGTGCACCTATTGCGTTCAGCGCATCAGCCGGGCGCGGCGTGCTGCGGAGAAGGACCACCGCAAGATCCACGACGGCGAAGTCGTCACCGCCTGCCAGGCCGCGTGCCCGACGCGTGCCATCGCGTTCGGCGATCTGTCCGATGCGAATTCGCGCGTCAACGCGCTGCGCGGCGAGCCGCAGGCCTATGCGCTTCTCGGCGAACTCGGCACCCGGCCGCGCACCACCTATCTGGCGCGCCTGGAAAATCCCAATCCAGACTTCGGAAAGGCGCAGTCTTGAGCATTGCCGCCATCCGCACCGAACCGATGCCGCCCGAGGCCGTGCGCTGGACGCTGCCGCACGCGCGCAGCCTTGACGCCGTCAACGATCTCGTCACGGCGCCGCTTTACGAACGCCGGCTGTGGTCGTGGAGAGCTTGGTGGATCGCCGTCGCGGTCAGCGGCGCCATGACGCTTGTTTTCTTGATCGCAGTCTATGTGGTGCTCACCCGCGGCGTCGGCGTCTGGGGCCTGAACACGAGCTCGGTCTGGGGCTTCGCCATCGCCGATTACGTGTGGTGGATCGGCATCGGCAATGCCGGCACCTTGATCTCCTCGATGCTGCTTCTGATGCGGCAGAAGTGGCGCGCCTCGACCAATCGCTTTGCCGAAGCGATGACATTGTTCGCCGCCACCATTGCCGGCATCTTTCCGATCATCCATCTCGGCCGGCCGATGTATTTCTATTGGCTGACGCCCTACCCCAACACGATGACGGTCTGGCCGCAGTGGCGCAGCGCGTTGATCTGGGATTTTTGGGCGATCTTAAGCTACATCCTGTTTTCGATTATTTTCTGGTATGTCGGCCTGATCCCCGATCTCGCCACCATGCGCGACCGCGCCCGCGGCAAAGTCGCAGCCACGATCTACGGCGCCTTCGCGCTGGGTTGGCGCGGCTCGGCGCGGCATTGGCAGGCCTATGAAAAGCTGCACCTTGCGCTCGCCTGTCTCGGCGTGCCGCTCGTCGTCTCGCTGCACAGCGTCGTCGGCATGGATTTCGCCGCCAGCCTGATGCCGGGCTGGCAAGAAACGATTTTCCCGCCCTATTTCGTCGTCGGCGCGATGTATTCCGGCTTCGCAATGGTGGTGTGCCTGGCCGCGCTGGTGCGCTGGGGATTCCGCCTTGAAGGCCTGATTACGGTTGCGCATTTCGAGGTCATGGCCAAGGTCATGCTGATGGCCTCGATTGTCATGGGCCTGTCCTATGCCACCGAATGGTTCAACGCCTGGTACGGCGGCGATCGTCCCGACCGCAGTTTCGTGATTTTCGAATTCACCGGCGGTTATGCGCCGATGTTCGGGGCGCTGCTTTTCTGCAACGTCATCGCCCCGCAAGCCTTCTGGCTCGGCGCGGTACGGCGCAGCGTCGTCGCCGTCTTCGTCATCTCGGTCATCATCAATATCGGAATGTGGCTCGAGCGCATCCTGATCGTGTGGAACACGCTGTCGCACGGTTACCTGCCGAGCATGTGGCGGCTCTTTCTTCCCACCGTTTGGGATTGGCTGACGACGATCGGCTCGCTCGGGCTGTTCGTGCTCATGTTCCTCATCTTCGTGCGCCTTATTCCCGCAGTCTCGATGCACGAAGTGCGCAAGCTCGTCGACGCGGAGGGCTCGTGATGGCTTCTCTCCTCCTCGCTCAATTCGCCGAATCCACCCGGTTTGTCGAAGCGGCGCGACGTGCAAAGAGCGCGGATTACCGGCTGGTTGACGCGTTCACGCCGTTTCCGGTCGAAGCTGTGCACGAGTTGCTCGACCAGCGCCACAGCCGCATCCGCGTGGCAATGTTTATCGCCGGTATCGCGACGGCCGCGGCGGCCTATGGCCTCGAATATTATTCGGCCGTGATCGATTACCCCTATAACAGCGGCGGGCGGCCGCTCGATGCGTGGCCCGCCTTTATGTTGGTGCCGTTCGCGACCGGCATATTGCTGGCCGCTATTGCCGGCTTTGCGACGTTCCTGATCGAGTGTCGCCTGCCCCGGTTGCACTATGCCCTGTTCGCGGTCGAAGGCTTTGAGCACGCCAGCCAGGACCAATTCATTCTGGCGCTGGAGCGGCCGGCGGGCGACGACGAACTGCAGCGGACGCTCGACTTCTTCCGCGGTGCCGGCGCGGTTGCCATACGGGAGGTCGATACGTGATGCATCGTCTCCCCGAGCACTGCCTCCTCTTGCCGGTGCTCGCCCTCGCCTGCTTCGCGCTTTCGGCGTGCGATCTGTCGATGACGCAGCAGCGCAAGCTGACGACTTATGCGCCGACCGCATTGTGGCCGGACGGATCGTCGGCGCGGCCGCTGCCCGAGCATGTCGTGGCGCAGGGTGACGTCGCACGCGCAGCTGAAGCCAAAACGCCGCCGCCGGTCACCGCCGCGCTTTTGGCCCGCGGCCGCGAACGCTTCGGCATTTTCTGCGCGCCATGTCATGGTCTTGCCGGCGACGGCGACGGCATCATCGTCGCGCACGGCTTTCCCGCCCCGCCGTCATATTACCTCGACCGCCTTGAAGCGGCGCCGGCGCAACATTTCTTCGACGTGATGACCAACGGTTACGGCGTAATGTACTCCTACGCCGACCGGGTCGATCCCCACGACCGCTGGGCGATCGCCGCCTATATCCGCGCGCTTCAGCTCTCGCGCCGCGCCACCATGGCCGAAGTGCCCGACGCCGCGGGGCACGTCCGATGAACGGGCCGAACCACCGCCGCGCCGAGCTGCGCAACGCCGCTTACGTCGGCGCCGCATGGGCGGCCGTGCTCCTGATCGTCGCCGCCCTGCTCGATCCGAAGGCGGCCGCCGCTGGCTGGCTCACAGGCTTCGTGTTCTGGATGCAAATTCTGGTCGGCAGCCTGACGCTGGCCATGATCCACAGACTGACCGGCGGGCGCTGGGGCGAGATGGTCGCCCCGATCGCCGAGCCGGCGACCGCGGCCGTTCCGCTGCTCATTCCGCTCGCCGTCCCGCTGTTCATCGCCATCCCCGTGCTCTATCCATGGTTCGGCCACGCCGGCGCGATCAAGCCCGACGTGGTATCCTATTATCTGAACGTGCCGTCGTTCATCGTGCGCACCTTGCTGGCGCTCGGTGGCTGGTCGGTCCTGGCGCTGTTGTTGCCGCGCGTAAACGGGCGAACCGGCACGCTCTTGGCCGGGCAAGGATTGGTGTTTCACGCGCTTATTATCTCAAGCGTATCGATCGACTGGTATCTGTCGCTCGAAGCCCCGTTCACCTCGTCATCCTTCGGCGCCAGCGTTGCCATCTCGGCGCTGGTCGGCGCCGTTGCTTTGGCGGCGCTGGCGGCCCCGATGCCGGACAACGATCCGGCGATCGGAGACGTCGGCGGGCTTTTCCTCGCGACACTGCTTGGCATCACCTACATCGATTTCATGGCCGTGCTGGTGATCTGGTACGGCGACCTGCCGCGCGAGGAAATCTGGTTCGTCGAACGCGATCGTTGGCCCTGGTCGGCATTGGCCGTCGGCGCTTTCCTGTTCGTCTCGGTACTGCCGGTCATCGCGCTGCTTCTGGCAAAAGTCCGTAACGCCCGCAGACCGCTGCGCGCGGTCGGCGTCTGCGCGCTGATCGGGCTCGTCTGCTACGACATTTATCTGATAGCGCCGCCGTCAGGCGGCCGTGCGGTACTCACCGCGCTTCTCGCCGTTGCCGGCATTGGGCTCGCATTGTGCGGCCTGTTCTTAAGCGGCTTCACCACACTTTTGCCCGTCCGGGAGCCGGCCGATGCCCGCTGACGAGCACATTCAATATGTCCCGGAATCGCCCGGCGTCGACACCCGGGTCGTACTGTGGTGCGCCTTCGCAGTCCTAGTGCTGCTTGGCGGCGCCATCGGCGGCCTCTCCGCGGTTTACGACTACGAGGTACCGGTCAAGACGATTCCGCCGCTGCAATCATTTCCCCGGCCGCAGGTCGTTACCTCCGAAGCCGACCAAGCCCAGCTGCATCGCCTGCGCGACGAGCAGAGCAAGCGGTTGGAGACTTGGAGATGGGCTGACGACCAGCACAAAAACATTCAAATCCCGATCGAGCAAGCAATGACGCTGCTGATGCAGAAGGGCAAGGACGCTTATGCGCCGCTGTTGCCGCCGCAGCCGGCGCTCAGCTCGCCAACGGCCGGTGCGCAAAACGCTGTCACCCCCGCCCCACCGGCCAGCGCCAGCAGTTCGCAACCGGCCAAGCAACGATGATACTCGCGCGCACCATCATGCTGCCGATGATGCTGGCGCTGGCATCGATCACGCCGGCGCGGGCGAATTTCACGTCCGCTCAGCTCGCGCAAATTGCCGCCACGCCGCCGCCGCATGCTGTGCTGCCGCAGACCCTGATATTCAAGGATGAAAACGGCCGGCACGTCACCGTCAAGGAGGCCATCGGCGGCGTGCCGGCCGTCGTGATCTTCGCCGACTATACCTGTCGTACGCTGTGCGGGCCGATCGTCGAATTCACCGCCGACGGGCTCGGCAAGACCGGCCTCGACCCCGGCAAGGACTATCGGCTGGTCGTCATCGGCATCAATCCGCGCGACGGCATCGACACGGCTCGGGCGATGCGCGCGCAACATATCGAGCCGGGCAGCCCGGTGCAGCGCGCGGCTATTTTTCTCAGCGGCGCCGAGCCGGCCATCCACGCCGCAACCCAGGCCGTCGGGCTGCATTACGCCTACGACTCCGAGCACGACCAATACGCGCACCCGGCCGCGGCGTATATCGTCGACTCCGCCGGTCAGGTGCGCCGGGTGATGTCGCCGATCGGCCTCGATGGCGGGGACTTACGCCTTGCGCTGATCGATGCGGGTCGCGGCGCAATCGGCGGTCTGGCCGACCAGCTGCACCTGCTTTGCTACGGCTTCGATCCCGCGCACGGCGTCTATACCGAGCGCATCACCACGCTTCTGACATTCGCCTGTCTCGCCACCCTCGTGATCATTGCCGGCGGCATTTTCACCATGGTGATGCTGAGACGGCGGAGGGAGGCGATATGAATATCTCCCAATTCACCACCGAAGCTTCTCAATATGCCGTCCGCGTCGACGACCTGTTTTATCTGTTGTCGATCATTTCCGGCGTGATCGTTCTTTTGGTCAG
>JBAQHW010000513.1:0-4464 GCA_049288525.1 Xanthobacteraceae bacterium | reverse complement strand
TGCCGGCGCAGCTCGCGGGCCCTCGCCAAATGATCGAGCATAGGACGCTTACCCACTGACAACTGAACCACTCATCACCCCTTTGCAGCCAAATTGATGCGCCGCCGAACGTCGAGCGTCAAAAGATTGCCGGTCCACCCTGTGGATAAGTAGCCGCGGCGGCGCCGCCGGAGGCACTCGCCGCGCGGTTCCGCACTTAACGGCGTGGCCGCACCTTATGATTCGGCCGCCGGATCGCGATGGATCGGATCGACCCACAAAACGGTCTGCGGCTTCTCCACCGGCTCGATGTCGAGATTGATCGCGATCGCCTCGCCGTCGCTGCGCACCAACACGCATTCCAGCACTTCGTCGCGGCTGGCATTGATCTCCTGGTGCGGCACGTAAGGCGGGATGAAAATGAAATCGCCGGGCCCCGCCTCGGCGGCGAATTGCAGCTGCTCGCCCCAGCGCATGCGCGCTTTGCCGCGCACCACATAGATGATGCTCTCGAGATGGCCGTGATGGTGCGCGCCGGTCTTGGCGTCGGGCCTGATAGTCACCGTGCCGGCCCACAGTTTTTGCGCGCCGACGCGGGCGAAATTGATCGCCGCCTTGCGATCCATGCCCGGCGTCGATGGCACATTGGGATCGAGCTGGTTGCCGGGAATAACACGCACGCCGTCGAGCTTCCAGCGGTCGGTGCTTTGACTGTGATCGTGAGCTTGGTCGTGAGATTGGGGCATGCCGCCTGATAGCACAGCGGGTTGCCGTCCACGACCCCCAACGCACGGCCAGATTGTCGACGGCCTATGAGGCGAAAGCCATCACGCGAAACGCGGAGGCGTGACGCAAGCCTGGTGAACGCAAGCCGCCGGCTTGGGTTCCGCGATAGTGATGCAACTTATGTTGTCCGAAATGCAGACCGACAAACTTGACAATAAAAACCACAGGTCCAGAATTTCACCGTAGCTATGCCGACACGGAGGTTAAGATGAATCCACCGGGTCAAGAGGCCGCGATGATTGTTGCGTCAAACGCTCGGGTCGCAACATAGCGGGCAACAAACGGGCGGTTTGCCGGGCGCGGCCGTTCGCGGGTCGCATCAGTCAGGCTAGACCCCAATTCCGGCCGCCCCGGCGATCACATGATCGTTACACTCAAGCGCGCGACGACAGCAATCGGCGCAAAGCCGTGGATTGCGGGAAAGGCGTAAGCACCTCGCTCGTCAAGAGCCGCGGCGTTACAGGCTGCTCGTAGTTGCGCGCAGCCGCCGCGCCATGACGCGCATCACATTCAATGCGAAATTCGGCGTGTTGCTGACGAGAAACAAACACTGCTTCTCGCCCACGGCGACAAGTTTCACATCGGTTGCCGCAACAGCCGTCGCGCTGTGCGGCGAGGCATTGATGATCGCCATCTCGCCGAAGATGCCGTATTGCGACAGGGTTTCGCGCAGGCGGTTGCCGCGGCGGATTTCGACTTCGCCGCTCTGCACGACGAACAATTCCCGGGCGGCGTCGCCTTGACCGAAAATGACTTCGCCGGCCTTGAATTCGCGCACGGCCGCGCCGGCACCCGCCAAAATCATAAAATCGACTGGTTCGCTCGCCATGTTCGGTCGCCATGTCGGCTTGCCTCGCTCCGGCATTGCGAGGAGCCTAAGCGACGAAGCAATCCAAGGCCAGATCGCGTTGGACGCTGGATTGCTTCGCGAAGCCTGTCATCGAACCGCGCGACTTCCGCGTGGGTCCGTTGGCTCGCAAAGACGACTGCGTTTACTCAGAACCGTTGTCGCCGTTCTCGTCGCCGCCGTCCTCGGTCAACCGCTCGACCGACGCGACCTTCTCGCCTTCGCCGGTTGAGAATACGATGACGCCTTGGGTGGAGCGGCCGGCGATACGGATGCCGTCGATCGGGCAGCGGATCAGTTGGCCGCCATCGGTCACCAGCATGATCTGGTCGGACTCCTCGATCGGGAATGAGGCCACCAGCCGGCCGTTCTTTTCGGTGATGGCCATCGCCACGATGCCTTTGCCGCCGCGGCCGGTGGTGCGGTACTCGTAGCTCGAAGTGCGCTTACCGAAGCCTTTCTCGGAAATCGTCAGCACGAATTGTTCGGCCGCGGACAGTTCGACATAGCGCGTCTGTCCGAGCTCGATGGCGCCGGCGGCCTCCTCGGCCTCGGCGCTCACCTCCTCGGCGTCGCCATTGCCGCCGCGCCGCACCGCATTGGCGCGCTTGAGATAAGCGGCGCGCTCCTCGGCGCTCACCTCGACGTGGCGCAGGATCGACAGCGAAATGAGCTTGTCGCCCAAGCCTTCCCTATCATTCCCGAGATTGATGCCGCGCACGCCCATCGAGGTGCGGCCGGAGAACACGCGCACGTCGTTGACCGCGAAGCGGATGCACTGGCCGGCCGCCGAGGTCAGAAGGACGTCGTCGTCCTCCTTGCAAATCTGGACGTCGACGATGGCGTCGCCCTCGTCGAGCTTCATGGCGATGATGCCGGAGCGGCGCACGTCGGCGAAGTCCGACAGCTTGTTGCGGCGCACGGTGCCGGACGTGGTGGCAAACATCACGTCGAGCCGGCCCCAAGTGTTTTCGTCCTCCGGCAGCGGCATGATCGTGGTGATGTTCTCGCCCTGCTCCAGCGGCAGGATATTGATCAGCGCCTTGCCGCGCGCCTGCGGCGCGGCTTGCGGCAGCCGCCAGACCTTTTCCTTGTAGACCTGGCCGCGCGAGGAGAAGAACAAGACCGGCGTATGGGTCGAGGCGACGAACAGCCGGGTGACGAAATCCTCCTCGCGGGTCTGCATGCCGGCGCGGCCCTTGCCGCCGCGCTTTTGCGAGCGATAGGTCGACAGCGGCACGCGCTTGACGTAGCCGGCATGCGAGACGGTGACGACCATGTCCTCGCGTTGGATCAGGTCCTCGTCCTCCATCTCGCCTTCCTGATCGAGGATCACGGTCCGGCGGGGGGTGGCGAATTCGGTTTTGATGGCGATCAGTTCGTCTTTGACGATGGTCTGGATGCGGGCGCGCGAACGCAGGATGTCGAGATAATCGGCGATCTCAACGGCAAGCTTGTCGAGTTCGGCCTTGATCTCGTCGCGCCCCAGCGCCGTCAGGCGCTGCAGCCGCAGGTCGAGGATGGCCTTGGCCTGCTCCGCCGACAGCCGCGTGGCGCCAGCCTCCGAAACCACGTGGCGCGGATCGTCGATCAGCGTGACCATGGCGGCAACGTCGCGCGCCGGCCACTCGCGACCCATCAGTTCCTCGCGCGCCTCGTTGGCGTCCTTGGCGGCACGGATGAGTTTGATCATCTCATCGATATTGGCGACCGCGATGGCGAGACCGACCAGCACATGGGCGCGATCGCGCGCCTTGCCCAACAGATGCTTGGTACGGCGGTAGATGACCTGCTCGCGGAACGCCAGGAACAGCGTCAGCAGGTCCTTCAGGTTCATCACCAGCGGCCGGCCATTGTCGAGCGCGACCATGTTGGCGCCGAACGACGATTGCAGGGCGGTGAAACGGTAGAGCTGGTTGAGCACCACGTCCGGCACCGCATCGCGGCGCATTTCGATCACGACGCGAAAACCGTCGCGGTCGGATTCATCGCGCAGCGCCGAAATGCCCTCAAGCTTCTTGTCGCGCACCAGCTCGCCGATGCGCTCGACGAGATGCGCCTTGTTCACCTGGTAGGGAATTTCCGAAATGATGATCGCTTCGCGCTCGCCGCGCAGCGTCTCGAACTCGACCTTGCCGCGCATGACGATGGAGCCGCGGCCGAGATGATAGGCGGAGCGGATGCCTTGGCGGCCGAGAATGATGCCGCCGGTCGGAAAATCAGGGCCCGGCACGATGCCGATCAGGTCCTCGATCGACAGCGCCGGATTGTCGATCAGCGCAACGCAGGCGTCGATCACCTCGCCGAGATTGTGCGGCGGGATATTGGTCGCCATGCCGACGGCGATGCCGCCGGCGCCATTGACCAAGAGATTGGGAAAGCGTGCCGGCAGCGCAATGGGCTCGCGCTCGGTATTGTCATAGTTTTCCTGGAAGTCGACGGTATCCTTGTCGAGATCGTCGACCAGCGCCTGCGCCACCTTGGCCAGCCGCACCTCGGTGTAGCGCATGGCCGCCGGCGCATCGCCGTCGACCGAGCCGAAATTGCCCTGGCCGTCGATCAGCGGCAGGCGCATCGAAAAAACCTGCGCCATCCGCACCAGCGCGTCATAGATCGACTGGTCGCCGTGCGGATGATATTTACCGATGACGTCGCCGACGACGCGCGCCGATTTGCGGTACGGCTTGTTCCACTCGTAGCCGTTCTCGTGCATCGAATAGAGAATGCGCCGATGCACCGGCTTGAGCCCATCGCGGGCGTCCGGCAACGCGCGGGCCACGATCACGCTCATGGCGTAATCGAGATAGCTCTTCTTCATCTCCTCGGTGATGGAAACCGGGCGAATATCGGAA
>JBAQHW010000512.1:0-11692 GCA_049288525.1 Xanthobacteraceae bacterium | reverse complement strand
CCTCATGCGCCTTTGGTTCGCCGGCCGTCGCAGCGGCGATGGCGGCGGCCGTCGGCGGGCCAGGCGGCTCGGGGTTCATGATGCTGATTGGCGGGATCGACGCCGCACTCGGAAAGTCGATATCGACGAACTTGTGCGGTGCCGGTTGAGCGCCGGCGGCCGCGCTCGCGTCGGCAACCGGAGTTTCGGGCGCCTGCGCCCACACCGTGAGATAGTGGTCGAGATAGCGTTGCAGCGTCAGGCCGCTCAAATTCGCGCGCACTTTGCCTGGATTGTCGAGCAGGCTTAGCGCCGCGCAACGATCGCTGGTGCAGCGGTCGGCAACCGCGAGCGTGTGGGCAACGAAACCGAACCGGTCGGCCTCCAGCGAGTGACGCAACGGCAGCAGCACGGTGTTGATGTTGCCGCCATCGCGTTTGATATAGGCGGTGATGTCGGCAAGCAGCGAAAAACGCGCCGCGACGTAGGAGGCGGCGCTGGCGACGGTCGACGGCGAGGCAAACAAGGCTTTTTCGCAAGCCGCCTCGACATCGTCACCGGCAAGTCCGTTGAGGCAGGCGAGCGGGGAACCCGGGGCCAGGCTCTCGGCATTGAGTTCGGCCGCGCGTGTCTCCAGCGCGCGGCGTTCGGCACTGCGGTCGCGCACCGAGGCGGCATCGAGAAATGCCCAGGCCAAGGTTGCACCCAGCACGGCGCCGAGCACGACGACGCCGACGCGGGCCACGGTTCTGGTCCGGGTCCAGTCGAACGCCAGCGCGCAAACAAAAACGAGCAGCGCGGCCGATCCGGCGGAGACCCAGAGCCGCAGCGCCGAGCTTCCGATGTCGGGATCAACACCGAACATCTAGTGATCCGATTCTAACATTCGCATCCCAGTTCCGCAGGCTATCATGCGAATGTTAGAATCAAAGGACCACTAGCAAGTGTCAGTCCTAGTAGAGCTTTGCCTAGTGGAGCTTTGGATTTGACATTCGCTTCCCGAGATCACAGCCACGTGGATAGCGAATGTCAAATCCGCTCCACTAGCCCCCCCCAAAAACGGCATTACCGTGCCGATCGACACGGCGGAAGTATGGCGCGGCGGTGCAATCGGCACCATCGCCCAAATGCACCGTCAGGGATCAAGCTCGAGCTGGCTTTCCTTGGCGACACGCTCGAAGGCTTCGCCAGCGTGCTTGATCCGGTATTGATAATCCTCGCCGTCCGACGGCAGCAGGCGGACGACCTGATAGCTACCGCTCGCACCCGGCCGGCTGATCGGGCTCGACGTGTAAAACACAGTCTGGCCAACGCGATATTTGTGCGTCCTCACCACCGGTGCAATCGCAGTTACTTGTGCGACGGTGACCGTTGCTGCCTCGGCGACGGCAATTCGCACGGCCGAATGCATATCCAGCTCAAGCGCCGACCGCCGCGTCGCCGCCGATTTGCGCGCTGCCGCGACCGCGCGCACGGGAGCCTTACGTGCCGCTGCGGCCCGGCTCGTTTTTGCGCTTGATTTCACGCTCGCCTTGGCGGGACGTTTCTTTTTCACTGAATTTTTGTTCATGGAACAAACTATAGCATCCAAGTGAGCGCCTAAGCAAAAAATATAGCACCAAAAATCGGCCGTTTAACACCACTCAGTCACTTATAATTAAGACGCGAAAAGCGATTTGTTATCAATATGATATGCTTGATTTCTGCATGGGCTTCAGAGCCCGAGTGCGGTCAGCCCTGCCGGCGCCAGCGACCCTGCTCGTCGGCCTGCCAATAGGTGACCTCGATCCCCTCGGCTTTGGCCTTGGTCCAGCGCTCACGGGCGGCATCGACGGCGTCCGGATCCTCGCCGTTGAAAAGTACCACGATACGGTCATAGCCGCTGCCATCTCCCGGCATGGTTGCGCCGTCGACCAGGAACCGAACCACCGCACCGTTCGGATTATCGTCGCCCACCGTAAGCACTATCGGCTGCTCGGACGCCTCGGCATCGCGCCATGTGCCGTGCGGCAGGAAGGCGTCGTCCCGCCACGTCCATAGATGCGCGTCGAGCGCCTCGACGCGCTCATCCGAAGAGGCCTGGACCACGACGCGCCAGCCGCGTTCGAGCGATTTCTGAAGCAACGGCGGCAACACCTGTTCCGGCGTCCGGCCTTTCAGATGATAGAACAGCATTTCCGTCATGCGGCAGCCCTCACCGCTCGTAGTGGTCTTCCACGAGTTGATCGAGCAGGCGCACACCCCAGCCCGACGCCCAGCTCCTGTTGATATCGCTCTGCGGCGAGTCCATCCCGGTGCCGGCGATATCGAGATGAGCCCACGGCGTCTTGCCGACAAATCGCTGCAGCAATTGCGCCGCCGTGATCGCGCCGCCCCAGCGGCCACCGGTATTTTTCATGTCGGCGAACTTCGAGTCTATCATCTTATCGTATTCCGGGCCGAGCGGCATGCGCCAGACGCGCTCGCCGGTGGCGTCGCCGGCCTTGCTCAGCCGCTCGGCGAGCTTGTCGTCATTGCAGAACATGCCGGCATATTCATGCCCCAACGCGACGATGATGGCGCCGGTGAGGGTTGCCAGATTGACCATGAATTTCGGTTTGAATCGCTTGTTGACGTAGTGCAGCACGTCGGCGAGCACGAGACGGCCTTCGGCGTCGGTATTGATGATCTCGATGGTCTGCCCGGACATGGTCTTGACGATGTCGCCTGGCCGTTGCGCCTTGCCGTCCGGCATGTTCTCGACCAGGCCGATGGCACCAACCACATTGACTTTGGCCTTACGCATCGCGAGCGCGCGCATCAAGCCGACGACGCAGGCTGCACCCGCCATGTCGCCTTTCATATCTTCCATGCCCTGCGCCGGCTTGATCGAGATGCCGCCGGTATCGAAGCAGACGCCTTTGCCGATGAAGGCGACCGGCTCGGCACCGCGCTTGGCGCCGTTCCAGCGCATGACCACAAGCTTCGAGTCATGCGCCGAGCCCTGCCCGACGCCGAGCAGCGCGCCCATGCCGAGCTTTTTCATCGCCGCGACATCGAGAACCTCGACATTGACTCCGAGCTTGGTCAGCGCCGAAGCGCGGCGCGCAAATTCGGCCGGATAAAGCACGTTGGCCGGCTCGTTGACGAGGTCGCGGGCGAGCAGGACGCCATCGGCGATCGCTTCTTGCGCCGCCCAGGCTTTCCTGGCCGAGGCCGGATTGGCGCAGGCAAAATTCACCTCGACCTTGTTAGGCCGCTCTTCGCCGTCTTTGCGTTTCGTCTTGTAGAGGTCGAAAGTGTAGGCGCGCAGCCGTGCGCCCAGCGCGAGATCCGCGGCTTGATCGCCCTTAAGCGCGCCAGAGCCGAATTCAGCGAAGATTGTCGCACTCGCCGCCACCGCCGGCACCCTGCCCATGGCGATGCCGCCAAGCTTGACGATATCGCGAGGCTTGAGGTCGCTCTCCTTGCCGATACCGACCACGAGCAATCTCGGCAGATTGAGGCCGCCGGGTGCGATAATATCGAGAATCGAGCCGTTTTTGCCGGTAAAGCGGTCTGCGGCGGCGGCGCGGCGAAGAAGATCCCCAACCGGGTTCAGTGCACGCTGGGTAGCGGGGCCAAGTTTGAGGTTATCCTCGCAGAACACAACAAGAACCCCGCGCGGGTGGGTGAAGCCGGTGAAGCTGAATTTGGGGGCGGCGGCCATGAGGTATCCCCTTTGGGCTGGACGCGAGGCGGCCGGAAGACCGGCGCACCGTTACGGTAACCAAGTTATGAACCGGAGCGTGGCCGGTGCAAAGCTGCCCAAGGGGTCAAAAGGGGGCCGCGGTGCGCCTGCCTTTATCAAACGGCCGTATTAACGCTTTAGTGTGCATGTTCAATAGCTTTGCCTTGGCGAAGCCACTTTGTGAAAGCATGAAAATAGCGGCTATGGGGAGTCGGTTCTAAGGGTGCGGCGTCGGCGGACCGATGCAGCAGTTCGACAGACCGTCACGGGGATATTCGGTCCGATGGGTTCGATCGGCGGCTACATATTTCGCGCCACCATGGGCGCGTTTCTGATTATCCTCGTCAGCCTGACCATCGTGATCTGGTTCACGCAGGCGATGCGCGATTTCGACCTGATTACAAGCCAGCGCCAGACTCTCCTGGTTTTCGTCGGCATCACCGGCATGATCATCCCGCTTTTGGTCATGATACTGGCGCCGATCGCACTCGTTATGGCCGCCGCCCACGTCCTCAACAAGCTGTCTTCCGATTCCGAGATTATCGTGATGAACGCCGCCGGAGTATCGCCCTGGCGGTTGCTACGGCCGTTTCTTGCAGCGGCAACGGTAGTCTCGGTCCTGGTCGCCGTCATCGCCGCCTATGTGTCGCCGCGGGCGCTGCGCGAATTGCGCGATTGGGGTGCGCAGGTCCGCGCCGACATTTTGACCAATATCGTGCAGCCGGGCCGCTTCACCACGGTCGGCGGCAATCTGACCTTCCATATTGCCGACCGGCGGCCCAATGGTCTTTTGGTCGGCATCTTCGTCGATGACCGACGCGATCCCAATGTGCACTCCACTTATCTTGCCGAGCAGGGCGAGATCGTGAAGAACGACAAGGCGTCGTTTCTGGTCCTGCAGGGCGGTAGCATTCAGCGGCTCGAAGCCGGACAGCGCGACCCGCGTATCGTCACCTTCGACCGTTACCCGTTCGATCTCTCGCAATTTGCCACCGGTCCGCAGAACGTCGTCTATACGGTGCGCGAAAAATACATTTGGGAACTGTTGTGGCCGCGAGCCGACGATGCCCTGTACGCCTCGCAGCCCGATCAATACCGGTCCGAGTTGCATGATCGGCTGGCGACGCCGCTATATCCCTTTGCTTTCGTGATTCTGGCGTTCGCTTTCCTCGGTCCGCCACAAACCACCCGGCAGAGCCGGACGCTGGCGCTGCTCGGAATGATCGGAGCGGTTTCGCTGCTGCGGCTCGTCGGCTTCGTCAGCGTCATTGTCGGCGTACGCGTGCCCGCCGTGCTCGGCGTCCAATATGTCGCGCTGTTCGGCACGATCGCCGCGGGCTTATGGCAGATATCGCGCGGCCGGGCGCTGGAGCCCGCCGCCGCCGTGTCAAGGCTTGCGACCATGATCGGCGATCGCGTGGCGCGGGCAACGAGCTGAGGGAGCGAAACATGATCACCGGCACGCTCTCGCGCTATTTCGGCATGCGGTTTATGACGTCCGTCGTCGGCTCTTTTATCGGCGTTGTCGTGCTTGCGGCGATGATGGACTATGTCGAGCTGATGCGCCGCGGCGCCGACTGGCCGAATGCCTCGGCCTGGGTGCTGGCCAAGATTTCGCTCTACCGCGTGCCCCAGCTCACCGAGCGGATCATGCCGTTTTCGGTGCTGGTCGGTGCGATGTCGTGCTACCTCGGGCTGTCGCGGCGACTGGAACTCGTGGTGGCGCGGTCTGCTGGAGTTTCGGCCTGGCAATTCGTGGCCCCGGCCATGATCGGGGCTTTCATCTTCGGCACTATCGCGACCACCGTCTACAACCCGGTTGCGGCAACGCTGCACGAGCGATCGAAGCGGCTCGAAGCCGACATGTTGGGGGAGAACATGTCGGCATTGCAGGAGAACACCAGCGGCTTCTGGGTCCGTCAGAAAAGCGCCGACGGCGCGGCCATCATCAATGCCACCACCAGCCGCGAGCAAGGCGCGCAGCTCGGCGGCGTGACCATCTACACGTTCGACGTCAATGGCGGTTTCAAGCAGCGCATCGAAGCGCAAAGCGCGACACTGGAACCCGGCTATTGGCAGCTCCAGGAGGCGCGCATTTATGCGAGCGGCACAGCGCCGGACATCCAAGCGAGTTATCACGTGCCGAGCAATCTGACGCTTGAGCAGGTACGTGAAAGCTTTGCAACGCCGGAGACCGTTCCGTTCTGGGAGCTGCCGACTTATATCGCGATGGCGGATCGCGCCGGCCTCGGCGCTGCCGGCTATCGCCTGCAATATCAGCAGCTCTTGGCGCGGCCGTTTTTGCTCGCCGCCATGGTCTTGCTGGCGGCCTCGGTCAGTCTGCGCTTCTTCCGTTTTGGCGGCGTGCAGAAGATGGTCTTGAGTGGTATCACCGCCGGGTTTCTCTTATTCGTCCTGCAGAAAATAACCGACGATATGAGCCGGGCTGAGCTCATGCCGCCGATTGCCGCAGCCTGGATCCCCGTTGCCGTCGGCGGTCTGACGGGATTCGTCGCGTTGTTGTTCCAGGAGGACGGCTAGTGGCGCGTTCGCGTAGCCCTTTCTGTCTGCGTATGCGTAGTGGCGTCGGCGTTGGTGTAACGGCGATCCTGACGCTGCTCGCGCTTGTTTTCGCCTCGGCGCTCCTGCCGCAGCCGTTACGGGCGCAGTCGGTCGGCAATCTCCTGCATTTTCCGCACCAGCCGCCGCGTCCCAAGAAGCCGGCGCCGCCGTCGAACGGACCGATGCTCGTGCAGGCGACGGAAATCAGATACGACTACACCAACAATACGGTCGCCGCGGTCGGCAATGTGCAAATCTATTACAACGGCGCGACCATCGAAGCCGACCAGGTCATTTACGACCAGAAGACCAAGCACCTGCGCGCGCAAGGCAATGTCAGGCTGACCGAGCCCGACGGCAAGATCACCTATGCACAGTCGCTCGATCTCAGCGACGATTTCCGCGACGGCTTCGTCGATTCGCTGCGGCTCGAAACGCCCGACGAGACCCGTTTTGCCGCCTCCCGCGCCGATCGCGCAAAAGGCAACTACACGGTCCTGCAAAACGGCGTGTATACGGCTTGCGAACCTTGCCGGGACGATCCGAAAAAACCGCCGCTGTGGCAGGTTCAGGCGGCGCGGATCATCCACGACGAAGGCGAGAAGATGCTCTATTTCGAGGACGCCCGCATCGATTTTTTCGGCGTCCCGCTCGCTTACGTGCCTTTCATGTCGGCGCCCGACCCGACGGTGAAACGCAAGAGCGGATTTCTGTTTCCGAATCTCAGCGAGAGCTCGCAATTCGGTTATGCGATCGAGCCCAAATATTTCTGGGCGCTGGCGCCGAATTACGACCTGACGTTGGGAACCATGCTGTCGACGACGCAGGGGGCGCTGCTCGAAGGCGAATGGCGGCACCGCCTGCTTGACGGCGCATATTCGATCCGAGCCGCGGGCATCTTCCAGGCCGATCCAGGCTACTTCGCCGATCGCGACGGGCCCAACAGTCCGACGGCAAATACGTTTCGCGGCGCGATTCAGACCGCGGGACAGTTTGCCATCAACAACAACTGGGTATGGGGTTGGACCGGTCTGCTGGTGACAGACACTCAATTTCTGTTCGACTATCAGCTGCGGCAGTTCACCGGCGCATTCGACCCGTTTCAAACCGGCGTCGCGTCGCAGGGCGTTTCGCAATTGTACCTGAGCGGGGCCGGCGTACGCAGCTATTTCGACGTGCGCTCGATCTACTACTACGGCTTCTCGCAATACGACGTTCAAAGCCAGATACCGATCATCCACCCGGTGCTCGACTATTCGAACGTGCTGGCGCAACCGATCCTGGGCGGCGAGTTCAGTTACAAATTCAACGCCACGAGTCTGAGCCGGCAACAGGCGGAATTCGACGCCATCACACAGAGCGCTCAGGCCGCCGGCATCTGCAACAGCAGCGCCGATACCGCGGTGCCCGGCAGCTGCCTGCTGCGCAGTATACCGGGAGACTACACGCGGTTCTCCGGCCAAGCCGACTGGCGGCGCACGGTGATCACCGACAACGGCCAGATGATCACGCCGTTCTTCGAATTGCGCGGCGATGTGGCACAACTCGAGGTCAATAACGATCCGAGCGTTTCGAATTTCATCGCCACCGGGCAAAGCGAGCTCGCACGCGCCATGCCGGCCGTGGGCGTCGAATATCGTTATCCGTTCGTCGACGTGGAGCCGTGGGGCACGCAGACGATCCAGCCGATCGCCCAACTCATCCTGCGTCCGAACGAGACGGACATCGGCGCCTTCCCCAACGAGGATGCGCAGAGCCTGGTGTTCGACACCTCAAACCTGTTTTCGATCGACAAGTATTCGGGTTGGGATCGCGTCGAAGGCGGCAGCCGGGTCAATGCCGGTGTGCAATATACGGCGCAGGTCAACCGCGCCGGATCGCTCAATATCGTGTTCGGCCAGTCCTATGCCCTGTTCGGCCAGAACTCGTTTGCCGTCCCCGATATCACCGACACCGGCTTGGACAGCGGCCTCGACAAGCCGATTTCGGATTACGTCGGCAGTGTAACCTATCAGCCCAATCAAGTGTATTCCTTCACCGCGCGTGGACGGTTCGACCAGGCCACATTCACGCCGGAACGGATGGAGTTCGAAAGCCGCGCCAACTTCGACCGCTGGACGCTGCAGGCGCTGTACGGCGACTATGCGCCGCAGCCCCTGCTCGGACTGCTGACCCGGCGCGAAGGCATCCTGGCCGGCGCCTCCTTCAAGCTGAACGAGAACTGGATCGTTCTTGGGTCGGCCCGCTATGACATCGCCAATAACCAGATCGACCAATCGCGCATTGGCCTCGGTTATGTCGATGATTGCTTCATGTTGTCGCTGAACTGGCTCACCGGTTACACCTACACGACAACGTCGGCGCCGGTCCAAAATAGCAGCGTCATGCTGCAATTCAGCCTGCGCACCCTGGGCCCCGACGTGCTGGCCCCGGTGGGCTCTTCGTTCTAAATTTTGCCGTGACTCTATGTTTGCTGTCGTTGAAGTTCCAGGGGCGGATCGTGCGACACGGACAAGCACCGCGGCCGCGGAGGGAGATCCCAGAGCAGTGACCTCGCAGATCGCAGATAGCGCGTGGCGCCGCGCCTTCATCGCCACGATACTGGCCGCAGCCGCCGCGTTTGCCGCAGCGCTTACCGTCGTGTCGCCGGCTCATAGCCAGGAGGAGGTGGTGGTGCTGGTCGACGGCGAGCCGATCACCTCGCTCGACGTCCAGCAGCGGGCAAAATTTCTCGAGATGAGCAGCCATAAGGCGCCGACGCGGCAGCAGGCGATCGACAGCCTGATTGATCAGCTTCTGGAATTGCATGAGGCCGCACACTACGAGATCAAGCCCACCGACGCCGACGTGAACAGCGCCTTCAGCAATGTCGCGAGCAACATGGGAGTGGACGTGCAAAAGCTCTCGCAGATGCTGACGAGCGGCGGCGCCAGCCCGGCAACCCTCAAACTGCAACTGAAGGCGCAGATGGCTTGGACCAACCTGGTGCGCGGACGATACAAGGCCAGTTTGGAGATTCCGGACACTGACATCGAAGCCGAATTGAAACTGCACGGGCAAAAAACCGACGTTGGCTACGAATACATCTTGCGCCCGATCATCATGGTGGTACCCCCCGGTTCGCCGGATAGCGCTTTTGCGGCGCGCAAGCACGACGCCGAGCTGCTGCGCGGGCGTTTCTCCGACTGCAATTCCGGAGTCGCGTTTGCTCAGGGACTTCCCGAAGTGGCGGTACGCGACGTCGTCTACAAATCGTCATCGGATTTGCCGCAGCAGGTGCGGGACATTCTCGACAATACGGAACTCGGTCATCTCACGCCGCCGGAGCAGACCAGCGAAGGCATCCAGATGTTCGCGGTGTGCTCCAAAAAAGAATCGACAACCGATACCCCGGCTGCCAAGAAATTGCGTGACCAGATGTTCGAGAAAAAATTCGGCGCCAAAGCCAAACGCTACTTGGCCGATTTGCGCCGTCAGGCGATGATCGAATACAAATAGCTATTAAGTGAAGCATGATTTAGAAAACCCGACGTCGGCTTCGGCTCTGCCGCAAGGCGGCGGACGTTTTCGGATCATGTATGGATACAAAGATCGTGCCGCCCAAGATCGTGCAACCCTTGGCATTAACGCTCGGCGAGCCGGCTGGGATCGGCCCCGACCTCACACTCGCGGTTTGGAACCGGCGCGTCGAACTCGGCTTGCCGCCGTTTTATGTCGTCGCCGATCCGGCTTTCCTGCGTCGGCGGGCCGAGCAGCTCAAGCTCGACGTTCCGGTGGCGGCCGTATCGCCGACATCGGCAGCATCGGAGTTTGACGAGGCGCTCCCGGTGCTGCCACTCGAAATGGCTGTCACCGCACGGCCAGGACAGCCTGATGATACCAGCGCGCCGGCGGCCGTGGCTTCGATCCGCCGCGCCGCCGCTGATGTCATGACCGGCGAGGCGGCCGCGGTCGTGACCAATCCGGTCGCCAAAAATGTTCTCTATAATTGGGGCTTTGCCGAGCCCGGTCACACCGAATTTCTTGCCGCTCTGGTGCGGCAAGCAACCGGCAAGTCGTTGCGCCCGGTGATGATGCTGTGGTCGCCGGAACTGGCGGTCGTCCCGGTGACGATCCATCTGCCGCTGCGCGATGTCTTTTCGCAGCTCTCGAGCGAACTCATCGTCGAGACCGCACGCATCGTCGCGCACGACCTGGTCATGCGGTTCAAGCTCAGAGCCCCGCGGCTGGCGATCGCCGGACTTAATCCGCATGCCGGCGAAGAAGGTGCCCTCGGTGACGAGGACCGGAGCATCGTTGCGCCGGCGGTCAAGCGCCTGATCGCCGAGGGCATCGACGCCAGGGGCCCGCTGCCCGCCGATTCCATGTTTCATGCCCAGGCGCGCGCGAGCTACGATGCGGCGCTGTGCATGTATCACGATCAAGCGCTGATCCCGATTAAGACGCTGGCCTTCGATCACGCCGTCAATGTCACCCTCGGCCTGCCCTTCGTGCGTACCTCGCCGGACCACGGCACCGCATTCGACATCGCCGGCACCGGCACCGCCGATCCGGCGAGCCTGATTGCCGCGTTGCGCTTGGCCGCGCGGCTCACCGAAGGCTGCGCGGGGGCCGACAAGCGCGCGGTCCCGCTTACCGCATCGTGAGCGACACGCTCGACGGCTTGCCGCCGCTGCGCGAAGTAATCCGCCGGCATGGACTCGCCGCCAAAAAGTCGCTGGGACAGAATTTTCTATTCGATCTCAATCTGGCGTCGCGCATCGCGCGCGCGGCAGGACCGCTCGCGGGCGTCGATGTCGTCGAAATCGGCCCCGGTCCGGGCGGCTTGACCCGCGCGCTGTTGGCGCTTGGCGCTGCCAAGGTGACCGCGGTCGAGCGTGACGGGCGGGCGATCGCGGCCTTGCACGAGATCGCGGCGCATTATCCCGGCCGGCTGGACATAGTCGCGGCCGACGCCTTGACGTTCGATCCGAAGCCGCATCGGTCCCTCGCTCCGGTGCGGATCGTCGCCAACCTGCCCTACAATATCGCGACCGCGCTGCTCGTCGGCTGGCTTTGTATCGAACCCTGGCCGCCGTGGTACGAGGCCGCGGTGCTGATGTTCCAGCGCGAGGTCGCCCTACGCATCGTCGCAGCGCCCGGATCGAAGACCTACGGTCGGCTGTCCGTTCTCGTGCAATGGCGCTGCGAAGCGCGGATCATGTTCGACGTGAACGCGGCAGCCTTCGTACCGCCGCCGAAGGTAACCTCCTCGCTCGTCCGGATTGTGCCGCGTATGATGCCGCTACCCTGCGAACGCAGGCTGCTTGAGCGCGTGACGCAGGCCGCATTTGGCCAACGCCGCAAAATGCTTCGGCAGAGCTTGCGGCCGCTCGCGGTCGATGCACCCGGCTTGATCGCGCAAGCCGGTCTCGACCCTACGGCGCGGGCCGAGGATATTTC
>JBAQHW010000511.1:0-31234 GCA_049288525.1 Xanthobacteraceae bacterium | reverse complement strand
GTCGTCTCAACCGAAGACATCGTATCGAAGGATTTCTGATGGCAATGACCGTGCAGCAGCGCGCGGCGTGCGATCGGCGCGAGCTTGAGATCAAGCGTACCGGCTTTGGCCTCGCGCGCCAGAAACTCCTCGAACAACACCGCGGCAGCAGCGGCGCGGCGCGCCGCGTCACTCTTGAGCAGCGCCGGAATTTCGTCGCGGAAGCTGAACAGGCAGCTTGGCTCCAGCCCGAGGATCGGCGTGTTGCGATCGAGATAAGGCGCGAGCGCGGCCAGCGTCCGCTCCATTTCACGCCGTGCCTCGTCGGTTTTGCCGACCGCAAGAAACGTGCGGCCGCAGCACAATGGCCGTTCGCCTTGCGGCGGTACGGCGAAATGCACGCGATAACCGGCCGCATTGAGCACGGCAAGAGCGGCATCGATAGTCTCGCGTTCGAAGTAGCGATTGAAGGTGTCGGCGAACAGCACGACCTCTTTGCCGCCGCCGTCATGGCCGGGCTTGTCCCGGCCATCAACGACGTCCGATTCGTCGAAGACATCCGCCCGCCACTTCGGCAAGGATCGCTGCGCACTGAAGCCGGCAATCGCTTCGGACAATTTTCGCGCGCCGGGAACGACGTCGCGCAAATTCAACAGCCAGGCGAGCCGCGCGGCCTGCGGCGCATAACGCGGCAGATAGCCGACCAGGCGATCGTGCAGCGACAGCCCGACTTTCTCCGCCCGCGCCCGCGCCACCTCGATCTTCATCCGCGCCATATCGACGCCGGTCGGACACTCGCGCCGGCAGGCCTTGCAGGAGACGCACAGTTTCAGCGTCTCGGCCATCGCGTCGGAGGTCAACGCGTCGGGCCCAAGCTGCCCGGTCATCGCCAGGCGCAGCGTATTGGCCCGCCCGCGCGTCACGTCGCGCTCGTCGCGGGTAACGCGATAGCTCGGGCACATGACGCCGCCGGCGAGCGCGCGGCAGGCGCCGTTGTTGTTGCACATTTCGATCGCGCCCTGGAATCCACCGCCGGCGCCGGGATAAGCCGACCAGTCGAGCGCAGTTGTCATTTCAGCGGCACGATAATCCGGTCCGTAACGGAATTTGCTGCGATCGTCGAACTTCGGCGCGCGCACGATCTTTCCGGGGTTGAACAAGGCTTGCGGGTCGAAACGGTCCTTGACCTCCTCGAACGCGTGCACCAGTTCGGCGCCGAACATGAATTCATGGAATTCCGAGCGGACGATGCCGTCGCCGTGCTCGCCGGAATGCGAGCCTTTGTAATCGCGCACCATGGCGAAGGCTTCCTCGGCAATGGCGCGCATGGCGCGCACGTCCTTGTCGAGCCGCAAGTTCAGCACCGGACGCACATGCAGGCAGCCGACCGCGGCATGCGCATACCAGGTGCCACGCGTGCCGTTTTTCTCGAACACCTCCGTAAGTCGCGCCGTGTAGTCGGCCAGATGATCGAGCGGCACGGCGCAATCCTCAACGAAGGAGATCGGTTTGCCGGCGTCCTTCATCGACATCATGATGTTGAGCCCGGCCGTGCGCACTTCGGTGATGCCGGCCTGCAGCTTCGGATCGAGCACCTCGACCACGCCGCCCCATTTGGCGCCGTTCTTGTCCCAGGCGATGCCGAGATCGCCGATCAGCGCGCCGAGTTGTTTCAGCCGCCGCAGATTTTCGTCCTCGTCTTCGGCGAATTCGACGAACAGGATCGCCTCGGGATCGCCGCGCAAAAAGGCATCGATGGTCGGCCGGAACATCGCGATGTCCTTGGCCAGTCCGAGCATGGTGCGATCGATCAGTTCGACCGCGATCGGATTGAGTTTGACGATGTGTTGCGTCGCCAGCATCGCCTCGTGGAAACTGCCAAAGTGGCAGGCGCCGACCGCGCGGCGGCCGAGCAGGGGTGCAAGTTTCAGCTCGATGGCGGTCGAGAACGCCAGCGTGCCCTCCGAACCGACGAGCAGATGCGCGAGATTGATGTCGTTGCGGCCGGGCACAAGCGCATCGAGATTATAGCCGCCGACGCGGCGCTGCACTTGCGGGAATCGCCGCTCGATCTCGGGCTTCTCGCGCGCGGCAATGGCGA
This sequence comes from Xanthobacteraceae bacterium, assembly GCA_049288525.1. GTDB lineage: Bacteria > Pseudomonadota > Alphaproteobacteria > Rhizobiales > Xanthobacteraceae > BOG-931. The sequence goes on along the minus strand of JBAQHW010000511.1, from coordinate 29,154 downwards.
GGAGATCGCGGACAAGCGCGGCGGGCACATTGGTGCCAGATTCGCCAATGCGGCCGAAATGCGCGCTCGTGCCGTCGGCGAGAACGGCGTCGATCGAAAGCACGTTCTCGCGGGTATTGCCGTAACGCAGCGAGCGCGCACCGCAGGAATTATTGCCGACCATGCCGCCGACGGTGGCGCGCGACGCGGTCGAGATATCGACCGGAAACCACAGTCCGGAGGATTTGAGCCGGCGATTGAGATCGTCGAGAACGATGCCGGGCTCAACGACGCAGCGCCGGTTGGCGGCATCGATCGCGACAATTTTGTTGAGATGCGGCGAACAGTCGACGATGAGCGATTGGTTGATCGTCTGGCCGGCCTGCGAGGTGCCGCCGCCGCGCGCCGTCACCGGCACGCCCTCGGCGCGGCAAATCTCGATCGCGCGATTTAATTCCTCGATCGAACGCGGCGCCGCCACGCCGAGCGGCATGATCTGATAATGCGATGCGTCGGTGGAATAGCGCCCACGCGAAAACGCATCAAAACGCACGCCGCCCACGTCCGCCGCCCGCAAGCGGCGTTCAAGCCCCGGCAACAGCCGTGCTGCCACGGTCTTCTCCTCACGCCCAAAAGCGAAGCGATAACAATGGCGTATAGTTTACGTCAATTGCACTTGACCGCCATGTTGCATTCGCTATTCAACCCCGCAAGCCGCGCGCGCTCTCGGACGCGCCGCCGGGACAAATTATTTCGTCCGAAGGAGTGCCGAAAATGCCGCAGAACACGTCGCGCGCCGCCGGGCGTCACTTCCTCCAGATTCCGGGACCGACGCCGCTGCCCGACCGCGTGCTGCGGGCGATGGACACGCCGATTATCGACCATCGCGGCCCGGAATTCTCCAAGCTCGCCAAGCGCTGCCTGGACGGCATCAAGACCATTTTCAAGACCGCCAACCCGGTCATCATCTACACCGCGACCGGCACCGGCGCGTGGGAAGCCGCCTTGGTCAACACGCTGTCGCCCGGCGATCGGGTGCTGATGGTGGAGACCGGGCAATTCGCCACCCAATGGAAGACCATGGCGCAAAAGCTCGGGCTCGCGCCGGAGTTCATTCCCGGCGACTGGCGCACCGGCGCCGACGCGGCGAAAATCGAGGACCATCTGCGCAAGGACAAGGCGCACACCATCAAAGCGGTGTGCGTGCTGCACAATGAAACCGCGACCGGCTGCCTGTCGCCGATCGAGCCGATCCGCAAGGCCATCGATGCGACCGGTCATCCGGCGCTGCTGATGGTCGATACCATCTCGTCGCTGGCCTCGGCCGACTACCGGCACGACGAATGGGGCGTCGACGTTACCGTCGGCGGCGCGCAGAAGGGCCTGATGCTGCCGCCGGGCATGTCGTTCAACGCGGTGAGCGACAAGGCGCTCGACGCGGCCAAGAGTTCGAAAATGCCGAAGTCGTTCTGGTCGTGGGACGACATGCTGACCATGAACAAGGTCGGCTTCTTTCCCTACACGCCGGCGACGCAGATGCTCCAAGGCCTCGCCGTTTCGATCGACATGCTGCACGAAGAAGGTTTGGATAATGTTTTTGCGCGCCATTCGCGCTTCGCCGAGGCGACGCGGCGCGCGGTGCGCGCCTGGGGTTTGGAAATCCTGTGCCGCGAGCCGAAATATTATTCGCCGACCATTACCGCGGTGCTGCTGCCTGACGGTCACGATGCCGACGCCTTCCGGGCGCTGGCGCTCGATACGTTCAACATTTCTTACGGCGCGAGTTTCGGCCCCTACACCAAGAAGTATTTCCGCATCGGGCACCTCGGCGACATCAACGACGGCTGGATGATGGGCGTGTTGGCGACGACTGAAATGGCGCTGTCGCTCGCCGGCATTCCGCACAAGAAAGGCGGCGTGCAGGCGGCGATGGACTACGTCGTGTCGGCGCAGTCCACCGGTACCCGCGCCGCGGCGGAATAATCTCGTCATTCCGGGGCCGGCCGCAGGCCGGAGCCCGGAACGACGGCCTTACGACAACGGCACGGCAGCGACCTGGTCCTTGAACGCCTTGCGTTCGGATATCGCCGCGTACCAGCGCTCGAAATTCGGCATGGGCGGACGATCCGGCACAAGCTGGCGATAACGGTAGGCCATGACGCCGACCGGGATGTCGCCGTAGGAGAACCCATCACCGGCGAGATAGGCAGTCTTGGCGAGTTGCGCTTCCATCATCTGCATCGCAGCCGTCGTATTCTTCTTTCCCGCTTCGATGGCCGCGTGATCGCGCTTTTCCGGCGGCGTGCGGATCAGCCCCCAAAACACCGGCGTGATCGCCGGTCCGCAGACCGAGAGCTGCCAATCCATCCATTTTTGGCCGAGCGCGCGCGTCCTTAGATCGGCCGGATCGAGAATGGTCGACTTATGCTTGGCCGCCAGATAACGGACGATGCTGTTCGACTCCCACAACAGGAAGCCGTCTTCCTCTTCGAGCGTCGGCACCAGCCCATTCGGATTCATCGCCAGGTAAGCCGCCTCGCGGTTTTTGCCGAACGCACCGCCGACATCGATGCGCTCGTGCGGCAGCCCGAGCTCGCCGACGGCCCACATCACTTTCTGTACGTTGGACGAGGTGTTACGGCCCCAGATTTTGATCACGATAATCCTCCCAGTTCGTCATGGCTGCGCTGTCGCGGCCATCCACGTCTTAGCGCGCGCATCCTGTAAGACGTGGATGCCCGGCAAATAGGTTAGCGAAGCGACGCCCTTCTTCGAACGGTTATGGCCGGGCATGACGGTGTCGCAGCGGATAGTCCTAATCGATGCGGCGGGCTTCCTCGGGCAGCATGATCGGGATGCCGTCGCGGATCGGATAAGCGAGCTTGGCGGTGCGCGAAATCAGCTCCTGCTTTTCCGCATCGTATTCAAGCGGACATTTGGTCAGCGGGCAGACCAGGATCTCGAGGAGCTTCGGATCGACGCTGTCGGCAGGGCGGTCGGGAACGGACATGGCTTAAAGCCTCCAAAGGCTGGCGAAATCTATTGCAGGGGTGTTTCACCCGACGTCTTGCTCTTGGCAAGCTCGATCTCGGTGACCGCGACCAGAATCTCGGCGCGGGTCTTTAGATCCGGCGCTTCCAGCATGGCCTGCTTTTCGGCGCTGTCGTAGGGCGACATCATCGCCAGCGCGTTGACCAGGGCTTCGTTGGGTGCATTCTCGATGCCGTCCCAATCGGCCTTGAGTTTGTTGGCCTTGAGGAATGCGGTCAGCGCGCGCAACAGCGCCTTGCGATCGACCTCGTCCTCGCCCTTGCGCGGGACGAAGTCGTCGGCGAACGGCTGATAGCTGACCCGGCACTGCCGATAGGGCGTCGCGACCTGCATCTCCTCGCCGATCCGAAAGCGTGCAATTCCGATAAGCTGGATCAAATAACGGCCATCGCCGCTCTCGGCAAACTGGGTGATGCGGCCGACACAACCGACGCGGAACAGATGCGGCTTGTTCTGATCGGGGCCCGGATGCGCCGGATCGGGCTGGATCATGCCGATAAGACGGTGCCTCCCATGCAGCGCATCGTCGATCATTGCCAGATAACGCGGCTCGAATATGTTGAGCGGCATCTGCCCCCGCGGCAACAGCAAAGCGCCGGGAAGCGGAAACACGGGTATCACCTCGGGAAGCGCTTCCGGCCCCTTGTAGGTGGTATTCATCGGCATGTCGCGCTCCCGCCTAGCGACGGCACCGAGCATGTTTGCAGCAAGATCTTGTCCGAAAGCGGCCAGCCGCTTGCCGCGATCATGCGCTCACGCAAACAGAATGGACGACAATCTTCTGCGGCCTTCGATCGTCGCCTCGTCGGTCGGACCCCAAGCATCGAAGAATTGCACGAGCTGCTTGCGCGCGCCGTCATCGTTCCATTTGCGATCGGCTTTGACGATGGCCATTAGATGTTCGAGCGCATCGTGCCGCTGGCCCTTGCTGTTGAGCGCCAAAGCGAGATCGAAACGCGCCTGGTGGTCGCGCGGATCGGTGGCGACCTTTTGCTCGAGTTCGGCAACGGGCCCGAGCGTCTTGGCCTGTTCGGCAAGCTCGAGCGCGGCGCGCGCGGCGGCCACCGCCGCATCATTGTGCTTGGCTTCCGGCACCATGGCGAGCGTCTGCCGCGCTTGATCGAGCGCCCCGGTCGCCACATAGGAACGCGCCAGGCCGGCAAGCGCCGGCACGCTGGTGCCATCCTCGGCGAGAAGCTCGGAATACATCTGCGCCGCAGCGGCAGCATCGCCCTCGGCAAGCGCCGCGTCGGCCTCTTTCAGCAAATCCTGCGCCTCGCCGCCGATACGATCCTTGGTCAGCCTTTCGAGGAAAGCCATGACCTGGCCTTCCGGCAACGCACCCATGAAGCCATCAGCAGGCTGGCCATTGACGAAGGCGATGACGGCGGGAATCGACTGGATGCCCAACTGGCCGGGAATGGCCGGGTGCTCGTCGATGTTCATCTTGACGAGCTTGACCTTGCCCTTGGCGGCTTTGACCGCCTTTTCGAGGACGGGCGTGAGCTGCTTGCATGGGCCGCACCATGGCGCCCAGAAATCCACCAGCACCGGCTGGTGTTTGGATTCCTCGATGACATCTTTGACGAATGTTTGCGTCGTCGTGTCCCTGATCGACGCTTCCGCAGGTGCGGTTCCAGCTTGCTGCAACATTGACATAGACTTACCCGATCGCCCTTCCCAATTGCCCCCACCCTTGACCCCAGTGGAGCGAAATTCGTTCTATTCGCTCATTAAATGGGAACAAAGCCGTCAAATGCAATCGCATGATCTCATCGGAACACCGGTTTCTGCCGTCGGATTAAGTCCGAGGGCAGGCATTATCGGGCGCCTGCGCAGCCGATGAAACCGGTTCGATCCGCGGCCGGTGGCCGGTGGCTTCAAGGAATTTAAGCAGCCCTTCGCGCGAAATCGTCGTTGTCGCGGTATTGGCCAGGGGGTGAAAATTGAGCACCGGCTGCGCCATCATGGCGGCATCGAGCACGATGGTCACGCGGCAGGCGGTGTCGTTGATCGCGGCAAACGGCGTCACCGAGCCCGGCTCGACCCCCAAAAGCTCGCGCATGAGTTCGGCCGAGCCGAAGGAAAACCGGCCGGAGGCGCCGAGCAGCCGATGCAGCGATTTCAGCTCGATCGCGGCGTCCTCGTTGGCCACGACGAGGTATGGCGCCCCCTTCTTGTCGCGCAAGAACAGGTTCTTGGTATGGCCGCCTGGAACCGCGCCGCGCAGCTCGCGCGCCTCCTCGACGGTAAAAGCCGCCGCGTGGGTGACGGTCTTGTGGGCAATACCAAGCCCGTCCAGATAGGCGAAAAGCGCATCGGGCGTGGCAGGCATGGGCGATATTTAAGGCATGTTCCGGCAATGTGGATACCGGTTTTCCGAAAAGTTCACGCGCCAGCGAAAAACCCTAGCCCACGATCCGATTCAACCCGATCGGATCATGGTCCAGGCCCGGCGCCCGCGGTTGCAAAGCGGTAAGCTCTTTGGCATAGCTTGGCCGTGGCTGGGTGCCGTAGGCCCGGCCGCGTTACCCTCTCGGATGCGGGTGTAGCTCAGGGGTAGAGCACAACCTTGCCAAGGTTGGGGTCGAGGGTTCGAATCCCTTCGCCCGCTCCAAATTTCACCACAGCAAGTCGTGTCCGGAGCGCCCATCAGGGGTGCCTGGCGCGACGGTTGCGTCCGGCCGGTAAAGTAAGCTTGGTGCGGGAGGTAATCAGCGCCCGACCCAAACCCCGGCGCACAGAGACGCGGCCATGGACGACAACGAGAGGTATTGGCGGAGCAACCTTGCGGTCTGCCTCATCGGCTCGTTCACGACCATCGTCGCCATGACGTTGCTGCTGCCGTTTTTGCCGATCTATGTCGAGCAGCTCGGCGTCTCGAATCGCGCCGCGATCGCGCAATGGTCGGGCGTTGCCTATGGCGCGACCTTTTTCGCCGCCGCGCTGGTCGCGCCGTTATGGGGACGGCTGGCCGATCAATATGGCCGCAAGCTGATGCTGATCCGCGCCAGCCTCGGCATGGCGATCGCCATGTCGCTGATCGGCATGGCCCATAATGTGTGGGAGCTGGTCGGGCTTCGCCTGTTCGCCGGCTTTGCCGGTGGCTACGCCTCCGGCTCCACCATTTTGGTCGCAACGCAAACGCCGAAGGCGCGCTCCGGATGGGCGCTTGGCATGCTGTCGTCCGGCATCATGGCGGGCAATCTGGTCGGTCCGCTGATCGGCGGCGCACTGCCGCCGCTGATCGGTATCCGCGCCACCTTCTGGGCCGCCGGCAGCGTGATCTTTCTGACCTTCATCGCCACCACCGTTCTCATCCGAGAGCAAAAGCAGTCGCCGCTTGCCAAGAAGACCGCGGCGGCGGCCGGCTGGTGGCAAATTCCGGATAAACGGCCCGTCATTGCCATGCTGGTGATGGGACTCCTCCTGATGCTTGCCAATATGTCGATCGAGCCGATCATCACCATCTACGTCGGGCAGATCGTGAAAAATGCCGCGCAGGTGACGATGGTGTCCGGCGTGGTCATGTCGGCGGCGGCGCTTGGCAGCATTCTGTCGGCGTCGCGGCTGGGCAAGCTCGCCGACCGCGTCGGCCATTGGCGCGTTCTCATCACCGCGCTTGCGGCTTCGGCACTGCTGTTGATCCCGCAGGCCTTCGTCACCGCCGGCTGGCAGCTCGTGGGCTTGCGCTTCCTGATGGGGCTTTCGCTCGGTGGCTTGTTGCCCTGCATCACCAGCATCATTCGCCACAACGTGCCGGACGGCAGTGTCGGGCGGGTGCTCGGCTACTCGACCTCATCGCAATATGTCGGCCAGGTCGTCGGCCCGCTGCTCGGCGGCTTTGTCGGCGGCCATATCGGCATGCGCGCGGTGTTTCTCGGCACTTCGCTGATAATGGGCTGTGGCGCGGTCTACGCCGTGACGGAACGGCGCGACAGCAAATGACGGCCCTCACCCACACGGGACATTTGCACTAACATCCATCCTCTTGCCGGAACTGCCGGGAATGCCGTCCACAGAGACTAACCTGCCGTCGACGCGCCAGCGCGCGATCGCATTGACGCTGTTGTGGCTGTCCGGTGCGTCTCTGCGTCTGACCGTGCTCGCCGTTCCGCCGGTCGTGCCGCTGTTGCACGCCGACCTGCATCTGTCGGAGACGGATATCGGCTGGCTGTCGAGCCTGCCGCCGATGCTGTTTGCGCTCGCGGCGGTGCCCGGCGCGCTGTTGATCGCCCGCTTCGGCGTCGTGCCGGCGCTGGTTGTGGGCCTGCTGCTCAATGCCGCGGGCTCCGCGGCGCGTGCGGCGTTTTCGGATCCCGCTTTCCTCTACGCGTCGACGATCGTGATGGCGGCCGGCGTCTCGATCATGCAGCCGTCGCTGCCGCCACTGGTGCGAAGCTGGTTTCCGCAGCGCATCGGCTTTGCCACCGCGGTCTATACGACCGGGCTCCTGATCGGCGAAATTCTCGCCGCCGCGCTGACCATCCCGCTGATCCTGCCGCTTACTCACAATAGTTGGCGGCTGACCTTCGTCGTCTGGTCGATCCCCGTCATCGTGACCGCGCTCTTGGTTGCGGTCTACGCACCGCGACTCGGCGGCGCCAAGACGGCCATGCCCGCGGCCGGCCGCCGCTGGTGGCCCGATTGGCGGCAGCCGTTGATCTGGAAGCTCGGCCTCATCCTCGGCAGCGTCAACGCCACCTATTTTGTGACCAATGCGTTCCTGCCCGATTACATGACCGCCGACGGCCGTCCCGATCTGATCAGCACCGCGCTGACGGCAATCAATGTCGGCCAGTTGCCGGCCGCCTTTCTGATGCTCGGCATCGCCGGACGCCTGGTGACACGGCCCGCAGCCTATGTCGCGACCGGATCGCTGGCGCTGATTTGCCTGATCGGCATGCTGACGATGCATGGCGGCTGGATCGTATTTTGGGTCGCCATCCTCGGCTTCACCGGCGCGACGACGCTGATCCTGGCGCTGGCGCTGCCCTCGGTGCTCAGCGCGCCGGATGATGTGCATCGTACCTCCGCCGGCATGTTCACCATCAGCTACAGTGTTGCGATGCTGCTATCGATCCTGGGCGGATGGCTGTGGGATTCCACCCACTCGCCAATCGTGGGATTTGCCCCTGTGGCGGTGTGCGCGCTCTTGGTCATCGCGCTGGCGGGAACCGTGCGCCAGGCCGATCGGAACTTTCAGAACATTCAAAACAGATAAAGAAGCAAATTCAAACAGATGAAGGGCGAAAGCCTTAGCGGGGCTAAATTCCAAGTCAATTCAACGTAATTCAACTCAAGACTATTTTAAGTAGAATCGCTGACAGTCTCTCGCTAGGGAACACGCCGCGCGAGAGAAAATGCCATGCCGACAGACGCTAATGTCCGGTCGGATCCAGAGACGACTCTACCAGTGCAGCGCAAAAAGCGCTGGTCGCCGCCGACTGTGATCAGGTCCGAAATCGAAGAAACAGAAAAGCTTTTCCATGTGACAGAGATCACGATCCTTGGTACCGGACCATCGTGACGGAGCACCGCGCTCTATCGATTGCTCTGCCAGAACCGGTTTAGATAATGGGCAACGGTGAAGCGGTTCGCGGCGCGCTGTGTTTCCTGCTCCCAGCTTGAATTGCGCTCGTCCGGTCCGCGGTCCGTCATGGTCAGAAATTCTTAGCTGGAGCATGATCTTTTTGGAAATCGGTATCCCCCCTCGGATCAAGTCCGAGCCCACGCTTTTTCCCGATCACGCTCAATATCCCACTGCCAATCCGACGCTGGTGCGTGGATCGGCCACGCCGACGAAGCCCTCGGGCGTCACCATGATCGACTCGGCCGACGTAAAGGGCCGCTGCGGGACGACCTTGTCGCCGCGGGCCTGCAATGCGGCGATCACGTCGGCGGGCACACCGGGCTCGGCGAAGACCTGGTCTGGCAGCCATTGATTGTGTACCCGCGGAGCGGCGACGGCAGCGGCAAGGCTCATGCCGCGATCGATCACGTTGACGATCACCTGCAGCACCGTCGTGGTGATGCGGCTGCCGCCCGGCGAGCCGGTGACGAGAAACGGCCTGCCGTCTTTCAAGAGAATCGTCGGCGTCATTGACGACAGCGGCCGCTTGCCCGGCCCCGGCTCGTTGGCCGCGAAACCGACGAGACCGTAGGCATTCGGGGCGTCCGGCTTGGCGGCAAAGTCGTCGAGCTCGTTGTTGAGCAGGACACCGGTGCCGTCGGCAACGAGCCCGACCCCATAGGCGAAATTGAGCGTGTATGTATTGGAGACCGCATTGCCGAACCGATCGACTATGGAGAAATGCGTGGTGTTCCGGCCTTCGGAATCGCCGCCGGCGCCGGCGCGAATGGCGCTTGCCGGCGTTGCCCGTGCCGGATCGATGGTGGCGCGCCAGCGCGCGGCGTAATCCTTGGAAACAAGCCGCGCCACCGGATTTTGCACCTGGGCCGGATCGCCAAGAAATACCGCGCGATCGGCGTAAGCGCGCTTCATCGCCTCGACCAGCAAAAAAAGCGTCTGCGCCTCGTCGTCATGCGCGAGGTCGTAACCTTCCAGGATGTTGAGCATTTCGATCAGTTCGACGCCGCCTGATGACGGCGGCGGCATCGAAATCACGTCATAGCCGCGATAGGTCCCGCGCACCGGCACACGCTCGATGGCACGGTAATTCCTCAAATCGCCGGCGGTCATAACGCCGCCCGCGGCCTGCACGGCGGCCGCGAGCTTCTGCGCGATCGGTCCGTCATAGAACGCATCCGGTCCGTCACGGGCGATCGCCGTCAGCGTGTCGGCAAGATCGCTCTGCACCAAACGGTCGCCGGCTGCGAGTGCGCTGCCGTCTGGCTTGAGAAAGATCTTCGCCGAAGACGGCCAGCGCTTTAGCCGCGCCAGGATATTGGGCGGCCCTTCGGTAATATCCTCGCTCAACGCGACGCCGCCGCGTGCCATGGCGATGGCCGGCGCAATCAGATCGGCCAGCGTGAACCGCCCGGAGCCATATTTCCGCTCGGCCAGCGGCAAGCCGGCGACGGTGCCGGGAACTCCAATGGCGAGCGCCGAATCCCGCGACTTCTGCGGATCGGCATTGCCGTTGGCGTCGAGAAAGCTTCGGGCGTTGATCGCCGCCGGCGCGGTTTCGCGATAGTCGATGGCGGCATTTTCGCCGTTGGCCAGATGAATAACCATGAAGCCGCCGCCGCCGATATTGCCAGCCCGCGGATAACTGGCGGCGAGCGCAAAGCCGACCGCGACCGCAGCGTCCACCGCGTTGCCGCCCTTCTGCAGAATAGCTACGCCGACTTGCGCCGCGGCTGCGTCCTGCGCGACCACCATGCCGTTTTTGCCAAAGACTTCGCCATTAGCGGCGACTCCGCCATTGGCGACCGGTGCAAGAGCGGGATTGCGGTCCTCGGCATTGGCAAGCAGCGTGACCGCAAGCACGCCAAACAGCACGGCGCCGGCCATGCGGCCGGTCTTGCCAACGCGAATGTTCAGCATCGCTGAGGCGACCGCACGCCCATCACAGCATCGACGGCAGAACGCGATCCGGCGGGCGATGGCCGTCGAGGAAAGTCTTGATGTTGACAATGACTTTCTCGCCCATGTCGATGCGGCCTTCGAGCGTTGCCGACGCCAGATGTGGCAACAGCACCACTTTGCCGGCGCGGGCCAGCTTTACGAGCTTGGGATTCACCGCCGGCTCATGCTCGAAAACGTCGAGGCCGGCAGCGGCGATATCGCCCGCCTCGATAAGACGGGCAAGCGCATTCTCGTCGATCACCTCGCCGCGCGCGGTGTTGACGATATAGGCGTCCGGCCGCATGAGTTTCAGCCGCCGCGCCGACAGCAAGTGATAGGTGGCCGGCGTGTGTGGGCAGTTGACCGAGACAATATCCATACGGGCGAGCATCTGATCGAGGCTGTCCCAATATGTCGCGTGCAGCTCTTCCTCGATCTGCGGCGTGACGCGGCGGCGGTCGTGGTAGTGGATCTTGAGCCCGAAGGCGTGCGCGCGGCGCGCTACCGCCTGGCCGATCCGGCCGAGACCGACAATACCCAGGCGCTTGCCGCCGATGCGATGGCCGAGCATCCATGTCGGGCTCCAGCCGCCCCACTCCCCGTCGCCGATCAGCACTTGCGCGCCCTCGGCCAGCCGCCGCGGGACCGCGAGGATCAGCGCCATTGTCATGTCGGCGGTGTCCTCGGTCAGCACGCCAGGCGTATTGGTCACCGTGATGCCGCGCTGCACGGCCGTTGCGACGTCGATGTTGTCGACGCCGTTGCCGAAATTGGCGATGAGCTTCAGCCTGTCGCCGGAGTGACTGAGCACCGACTTGTCGATGTGGTCGGTCACCGTCGGGACGATAACGTCGGCGGCCTTCACCGCTTCGATGAGCTGCCCCTGAGTCATGGGCTGATCGTCGGCATTGAGACGAGCGTCGAATAATTCGCGCATGCGCATTTCGACGCCGTCCGGCAGCCGGCGGGTGACCACGACCAACGGCTTTTTGCCCGTCGCCATGCACTGCCTCTGTGGCGGTCTCGCGGGAACTCGACTGCAGCAATTCAGCCTGAAATTTCAGCCTGTTGCAACGGCCGTTTGCCGCATCCGCCGTTCAGGTCTCATTAACCTCGCTCGCCGACACTCGCGGCACAACGCGGTTCATCCAAATCTCTAGCAGATGGCCGTGCTGCCACAAGAGGACGCCGGCGCGCGAAAGCCTCACCGCGCCGCAAGGGGTTCGGGTCGTTGCGAATGACATTCGGCAAACCGTTCATTGCAATGACGGTCCTCGTTCTGCTGGTGGGAGCCGGCACCCTGGCATGCGCGGCGGACTCCCCGCCGGACGGACTGCCGGTGCCGCGCTTTGTCAGCGTCAAGTCCGACCGGGTCGCGGTTCGCGACGGACCGGATAAAGACCACGATATCTCCTGGATCTATACCCGGGTCGGCTGGCCGGTCGAAATTACCGCCGAATTCGAGGACTGGCGCCGCATCCGCGATTCCGACGGCTCGCAAGGCTGGGTCTATCATTCACTGCTCTCGGGCAAGCGCATGGCCGCGGTGCAGCTCAAATCCAAAACCGATCTGGCGCCGCTTCACGCAAAGCCGGATGCCGCAAGCGGGATCGTCGCACGGCTGCAAGTCGGAGTTCTCGGCACGGTCAAGCAGTGCACCGGCATCTGGTGCGAAATCAGCGGCAAGGGCTTTGAGGGCTGGATCCAGCAGACCGACCTGTGGGGCGTTTATCCGAACGAAAAGATCGATTAACCCCGACGCAGGTTTCTACCGGCGCTTTGATCCATATCAATGCCTAACAGCGCCGGAATTTCCAAAAAACAATTTCATGTCTGCGATTCATGCGCCGTCGGGAGCACATAAGAATGCTTGCCCCCTACCGTTCGCCGAGCTTTGTGAAACTTTACACCCCTAAGCTGCATACCGTTCTTCGCGAACACTACGCCTTTAAGGATCTCAGGGCGACATTCTCGCCGGGTTGACGGTCGCCATCGTCGCACTGCCGCTGTCCATGGCGATCGCGATTGTGTCGGCGTGTCGCCAGAGCGGGGTCTTTACACATCCGTCTTCGACGGCTTCCTGGTGTACGCTCTGGGCGGCAGCCGATTTCAGATCGGCGGGCCGGCCGGCGCATTCATCGTTCTGGTCGCCGCCACTGTGGACCGCCACGGGCTTAATGGATTGATCCTCGCCACGATCACGTCGGGCACCGTGATGATGGCGATCGGCTTGCTTCGGCTCGGAACCTTTATCAAATACATCCCCTACCCGTTACGGTGGGATTCACCGCGGGCATCGCCGTCATCATTTTCTCCGGTGAGCTGTCGGACCTGTTCGGTTTGACACTGCACGGCAAGGAACCCGGCCCGATCGTTCCCAAGCTCATGGCGCTCTACGACGCCGCGCCAACGGTCAACGGCGCCGCCGTCGCTGTCGGCGCGTTCGCCATCGCCGTCATCATCGCCACGCGGCGCTCGCGGCCGCATTAGCCGAGCTATCTGATTGCGGTCGGGGTCGCGAGCCTCACCGGTTTCGTCCTTCATCTCCACGTCGAAACCATCGGCAGCCGTTTTGGCGGAATTCCCAATACCCTGCCGATGCCGCATTTGCCGGCTTGGTCGCTGGAGAAAATTGCCAAGATGCTGCCGGCCGCTTTGTCTTTCACGCTTCTCGGCAGCATCGAGAGCCTGCTCTCGGCGGTCATTGCCGACAGCATGACCGGCCGCCGTCACCGCTCGAACGCCGAACTGGTGGCCAGGGTATCGCCAACATCGCCTCGGGCCTGTTCGGCGGCATCTGCGTCACCGGTACCATCGCGCGCACGGCGACGAACGTGCGGGCTGGCGCCCGCGGACCGATATTGGGCATGACGCACACCTTGTTCCTGCTTCTCTTCCTCATCGTCGCGGCGCCGTTTGCGGCCTATATCCCGCTCGCGGCACTCGCCGCGGTGCTGTGCGCCGTTTCCTGGAACATGGCGGAAAAGCACCCGTGACCGGCAGGACGATCAGCGACGCGGATGTGCCGGACTCGGCCAACGGCAATCGGCAAAATCCCTATGACGCAGCGCTCGCGACCGATCCCAACATCATCGTCTATCGGATATCCGATGCGTTCTTCTTTGGCGCCGCCGCTAGGGTTGCCGCCGCGCTCGATCGCATGGGCGAGCATCCCAACGCCTATGTGATCGACTTTTTGGCGGTCTCGGCGATCGATTCGACCGCCGCGGCGACCATCGAGGGCTTTGCTCGCAAGGCACGTCGCCACCATGCGCTGGTCTATATCGCCGGCGCCCCGCCCGCGGTGCGGCGCTCACTGCTGACCCGGGGTACGCCGGCCGAAGGCGTGCTTCGCGGCCAACGTCGATGAAGCTATGACCGCAGCCCGCGCCGCAATGCAAAGCGGCGACGCCCGCACGCTTGCGGGACAACGGGGCCCAGGTCTGAAAGATCAGCGCTTACGTATGAACGATCAGCGCTTGCGCCGCAGGCGCACGACGACGTCGATGCGGGCGATCTCGTAGCCTTCGGGCGGCATCGGCGCCTTGCCGACAACCACATCGCTCGCCGGGATGTCCATGAGATCGTCTTTTTCTTCGATGAAAAAATGATGATGTTCGCTGTTATTCGTATCGAAATAGGCCTTCGAACCGTCCACCGCGACTTGGCGCAATAAGCCGACCTCGGTGAACTGGTGCAACGTGTTGTAGACGGTCGCGAGCGATACCGGCACCTTGGCCAGCGTCGCCTCCTCGTAAAGCATTTCCGCGGTCACGTGACGGTCGCCCTTGGCGAACAGAATCCAGCCCAGCGCCATGCGCTGGCGTGTCGGGCGCAGGCCGACGTCGCGCAGCTTGGCCTTGACGTCATGCCAGGGACAGCCCGTGAGATCGGCGCGAACCGGCTCGGATTGCTGCCCAGCCGACACGGCGGGCCCGAAAGGAAATGAACTCGACTGCGACATAGAGGCACCGGATGGCCGCTGCGGCCGAAAATATCGTTGCACTTGAAATTACTATACGACTCCGGGCGCCGGCCGCAACACCCCGGCGGCACAAGGGCGCACGGTTTTTCCCCACAACCGGCCGCCTCGGGGGATGCGCTTTGCCGCATTGCCCCAATATGTTAGGAATTGAACGATCGGCCGGAAACGGCGGAATGGATAAAAGATGCAGGAGCGCCGTTCAAATTTCGAATACGAGGACCTGTTGGCCTGCGGGCGGGGGGAACTCTTTGGCGAGGGGCCGCAACTGCCGCTGCCGCCGATGCTGATGTTCGACCGCATTTCCGAAATCGCGGAAGTGGGCGGCGAATACGGCAAAGGCCTGGTTCGCGCGGTGCTCGAACTCAAGCCGGACCTGTGGTTCTTTCCCTGTCACTTCAAGGGGGATCCGGTCATGCCCGGCTGCCTCGGGCTCGATGCGCTGTGGCAGATGCTGGGGTTCTTTCTTGGCTGGCTCGGCTCGCCGGGTAAAGGCCGCGCTTTGGGCATGGGCGAAATCAAGTTTTCTGGTCAGGTGCTGCCGACGATGAAGAACATCGTCTACGGCATCGACATCAAGCGGGTGATGCGTTCGAAACTCGTGCTCGGCATTGCCGACGGCTGGCTTTCGGCGGACGGATCGATCATCTATCGCGCGCTTGATCTCAAAGTCGGTCTGTTCCGCAACACAGAGCCGCAACCGAACGGCGCCTAAATAAGGTCGCCCGGACGAGGCAAAACATGAAGCGCGTGGTCGTCACGGGGATGGGCATCGTCTCGTCCATCGGCAACAACACGCAGGAGGTGCTGGCGTCGCTGCGCGAAGCGAAATCGGGCATCGTGCGCGCCGACAAATATGCCGAGCTTGGTTTCCGCAGTCAGGTTCACGGCGCGCCCACGCTCGATCCGAGCGAAGCGATCGACCGGCGAGCCATGCGGTTTCTGGGCGGCGGCGCCGCCTGGAACCATGTTGCCATGGAGCAGGCGATCCGCGACGCCGGGCTGGAAGAAAGCGATGTCTCTAACGAGCGCGCCGGCATTGTTATGGGCTCGGGCGGCCCTTCAACCCGCACCATCGTCGAGAGTGCCGATATTGCCCGCAGCAAGGGGCCCAAACGCGTCGGCCCGTTTGCGGTGCCTAAAGCGATGTCATCCTCGCCTTCGGCGACGCTCGCCACGTGGTTCAAGATCAAGGGGTTGAGCTATTCGATCTCATCGGCCTGTGCCACCTCGAACCATTGCATCGGCAATGCCTTTGAACTGATCCAGAATGGCAAGCAGGACATGGTCTTTGCCGGCGGCTGCGAAGAACTTGACTGGACGCTGACGGTCCTTTTTGACGCGATGGGTGCGCTGTCGTCCAAATACAACGATACGCCGGCCAAAGCCTCGCGCGCCTATGACACGGATCGCGACGGCTTCGTCATCAGCGCCGGCGCCGGGGTCCTTGTTCTGGAAGAGTTCGAACGCGCGAAAGCGCGCAACGCACGCATTTACGGCGAGGTCGCCGGTTACGGTGCAACATCCGACGGCGCCGACATGGTGGCGCCGTCGGGTGAAGGCGCTGCGCGCTGCATGAAAATGGCTCTGGCGACCGTGAAGCCGGCCGTTGACTACATCAATCCGCACGCCACCTCGACGCCGATCGGCGATCTCAAGGAGATCGAAGCGATCCGCGAGGTTTTCGGCGCTGGCGACAAATGCCCGCCAATTTCCGCCACCAAATCGCTGACCGGACATTCTCAAGGCGCGACTGGCGTTCACGAAGCGATCTATTCGCTCCTGATGATGAACAACGGCTTCATCTGCGAGAGCGCTAATATCGAAAATCTCGATCCGGCCTTCGCCGACATGCCGATCGTGCGCGCCCGCCGGGACGACGTAAAGCTTGGCTGCGTGCTCTCGAATTCTTTCGGCTTCGGCGGCACCAATGCCTCCGTCGTGTTCAAGCATCCGGACGCCTGACACATGGAAGGTCTGATGCAGGGCAAGCGCGGCCTGATCATGGGGGTCGCCAACGATCACTCCATCGCCTGGGGCATCGCGCGGACGCTTGCCGCCCACGGTGCCAAGCTGGCCTTCACCTATCAGGGCGACGCGCTGGGCAAGCGGGTCAAGCCGCTGGCGGCCTCGGTCGACGCCGATGCCGTTCTGCAATGCGATGTCGAAGATCCGGCCTCTGTCGATGCCGTGTTCGCCGAGCTTGACCGCATGT
Source organism: Xanthobacteraceae bacterium (assembly GCA_049288525.1). Lineage (GTDB taxonomy): Bacteria > Pseudomonadota > Alphaproteobacteria > Rhizobiales > Xanthobacteraceae > BOG-931. The sequence continues at coordinate 12,396 of JBAQHW010000511.1, read as the reverse complement.
GGGGCACGCTCGATTTCCTGGTCCATGCCATCGCTTTTTCCGACAAGACCCAATTGATCGGCCGCTATGCCGACACCACGCGCGAAAATTTCGTGCGTACGATGCTGATCTCCTGCTTCTCCTTCACCGAAGTCGCCAAGCGAGCCGCCGCGCTGATGAAGAACGGCGGCGCCATGCTGACGCTCACTTACAACGGCGGCGAGCGGGCGATGCCCAACTATAACGCCATGGGTGTCGCCAAGGCGGCGCTGGAAGCCTCGGTACGCTATCTCGCCGTCGATTTCGGCGGCCAGGCGATTCGCGTCAACGCCATTTCGGCGGGACCGATCCGCACCCTTGCCGGTGCCGGAATCGGCGATGCGCGCGCCATGTTCGCGTTCCAGCAGCGGCATTCGCCGCTGCACCGCGGGGTGACGCTCGACGATCTCGGCGGCGCCGGGCTTTATCTGCTTTCGGATTTATCGACCGGCGTCACCGGCGAGATTCACTTCGTCGATTCCGGATACAACGTCATCGCCATGCCGCATCCGGACGCATTGCGCGCCGATGCCCGGCAGGCGGCGGTGGAAGAAACGAAGTGACCCGCTTGGCAGCTTCGCCGAGTCTATAGCGTAGCCAAGGCCTGAAGCTTCACCCAGTCTACAGCTTCGCCAGATGCGGCATGACCTCGTCGCGGAACAGCTCAAGCGACCGCATCGCGTCGGCAAACGCCATGTCGCCGAGGAAGAGGTAAGTCAGCAGGTAGTTGACGCCCAATTCCTTGACCTGCTTCTCGAGTTCGGCGCGCACGGTCGCCGGTGAGCCGGCGATGGCGGTGCCGTCGGCGAGGCAGCCTTCGAAGTTCGCTCCTCGCTCCACATTCAGACGGCTCGTCAGTCCGGTCTGACCGTGCTTGTTGCGCAGCCAGTTGATGTGCTCAAGGTGCCGATCCATGGCCGGCTTGCCGAAACGGTGCGCCTCGGCGTCGGTATCGGCAACGAAAATATGCCGCTGCACCCCGATCGCCGCACCGCCGGCAAATTCAGGCTTCGGCTGCACCGGCGCTCCCCGTTGCGCCAATGCTTTCTTGTAGGCGGCGATATTGGTCTTGGCGAGTTGCATCGGCCCGAGCGTGACGTAATGCAGTCCCTGCTCGCCGCCCCAGGCCGAGCCGATTTCATTGGAGGAGGCGTACCAGAACGGCGGATGCGGCGCTTGCAGCGGGTGAAGCGCGATCGGCACATTCTCGTAGGTGTAATGCTCGCCCTTGTAGGTCAGCGTATCGGCGGTCAAGGCGGCGCTGAGACAGTCGAATGCATCGAAGAAGATTTCGCGCGACTGGCCGTGGTCGATCTTGTGATATTTCAGCTCATAGGGCGACACGCCGCGGCCGACGCCGACATCGAGCCGGCCATGGCTCAAGTGGTCGAGCATGCAGATTTCTTCGGCAAGCCGCAGCGGCGAATAAAGCGTCAGGAGATAAACCAGCGGGCCAAGCCGCATGCGCTTGGTGGCCTGCGCCAGTGCGCCGAGATAGACGCCGGGCACCGGCACCATGTTAAGCGGCGTGGCGTGGTGTTCGGCGATTTGCAGGCAATAGAAGCCGGCCGCGTCGGCGGCTTGCGCGAAACGCAATCGCTCGTCGAACAGCTGGGTCAGCGGACGGTCGCCGAATTCGACGTGGTCGAAAAGTCCGATTTTCATGAGGCCTCTTTAACTACCGTGACTTTGGCTACCTGACTTGCGCTTACGCGGATTCTTCCTGATCAGCCCGATTTTGCGTCCCATCTTGGCGCAATCGTCGTCGGTCTTCAGCGCGGCGGCGTGAATGCCATGGATAGCCAACTCCTCGTCGCGGTCCTCGGTATCGCCCGTCACGCCGACGGCGCCGATGACGGCGCCGTTATCGTCGCGGATCAGCATGCCGCCGCCCTCGGGGAAAATCTGCTCGCCGCTGGCGCCGATGAGGTAACGCATGAAAATCGGCCGCTCGACCGCCCGTTCGCGCACCAGTTTGGAACTGCGACCGAGCGACAGGGCCGCATAGGCTTTGCCGAAAGCCATCTCGAAGCGGATCATCGACGCGCCGTCTTCTTTTTTGAAGGCCTTCACCTTGCAGCCCGGCTCGACCACGATGACGCTGATCGGCCGGCAATCGAGCGCCGCGCCGCGTGCGATGACGGCATCGATGATGCGCTCGGCCTGCGCCAGCGAAATGCTACTCACAACCGCCCTCCCCGACCGCCAGATTACATTCCTTGTGCCATCTTCCGGCGGCCTCGGCCACCTGCCAGGCTGCAGAGGAGGCCTCTTGCCTCCGATCGCGGCGCGGGCCACATCTGCGCGATGCCGCCTTTCCCGCCGATAGCCGTCGACCGGCTCGTCAAAATCTACAAAACCGTTCCGGCGGTCGACGGTATTTCTTTTTCCCTCGCCGCGGGCTCGATCACAGGCCTGCTCGGCGGCAACGGCGCCGGCAAGACGACCACGATCGCGACCATCATGGGCCTGATCACACCGACGTCGGGCCGGGTGACCGTGCTTAGCGCGGAAATGCCGAAACAGCGGTATCGCGTCCTGCACCGCATGAATTTCGAAAGCCCCTATGTCGAAGTGCCGATGCGGCTGACCGTGCGGCAAAACATGACGGTGTTCGGCAAGCTTTACGGCGTCGATGATCTGCGCGGGCGTATCGCCGAGCTCGGCCGGCAGCTCGATCTCACCGACCTATTGGACCGTCCCACAGGCCGTTTGTCCGCCGGACAGAAAACCAGGGTCTCGCTGGCGAAAGCGCTGATCAATAATCCGGACGTGCTGTTGCTCGATGAGCCGACGGCATCGCTCGATCCCGACACCGCCGACTGGGTCCGCGCGCATCTCGAGCGCTATTGCCGCGAGCGGCAGGCAACGATGCTGCTCGCCTCGCACAACATGGCCGAAGTCGAGCGCCTGTGCGAACGCGTCATCATCATGAAGCGAGGCCGCATTGAAGATGACGATACGCCGGCGAAGCTTTTGGCGCGCTACGGCCGGCGCACTCTGGAAGAGGTCTTCCTCGATGTCGCGCGCGGCAGCGTGGTGAGCGAGGCGGCGCAATGAGCGCGCAAGCCGAAGGCGCTTACGCGATGTCGGCGCAGCGAATCGGCGCGATGATGCTGCGCTACTGGTACCTGTTGCGCTCGTCGTGGCCGCGGCTGCTCGATCTGGTCTATTGGCCGACCGTGCAAATGGTCACCTGGGGCTTCCTGCAATATTACATCACGACCAATGCCGGCTTCTTCGCCCGCGCCGGCGGCACCTTCATTGGCGCGGTGCTGCTGTGGGATATCTTGTTTCGCGGCCAGCTCGGATTCTCGATCTCCTTTCTTGAGGAGATGTGGTCGCGCAATATCGGCAACCTGATGATGAGCCCGCTGCGGCCGATCGAGCTGGTGGTCGCGTTGATGGCGATGAGCGTCGTGCGGCTGGCGATCGGCGCCGTGCCGGTGACGTTCCTCGCCATCGGCTTCTTCGGCTTCAATCTCTACGGATTGGGATTGGCGCTGGTCGCTTTTTTCTTCAATCTGATGCTGACCAGCTGGGCGATCGGTATTTTCGTGTCCGGCCTGATCCTCCGCAATGGCATGGGTGCGGAGAATCTTGCCTGGTCGATCATGTTTCTGTTCATGCCGCTGACCTGCGTTTACTATCCGGTCACGACGTTACCGGTGTGGCTGCAGCCGGTGGCATGGGCGTTACCACCTACATACGTGTTCGAAGGCATGCGCGAGCTTCTGATTCATCACAATTTTCGCGGCAGTCTGATGCTCGATGCATTGGCGCTCAACGTCGTGCTTTTTGCCGCCGGCCTGTTCGGCTTTTTCAAGCTCCTGGAAAGCGCTCGCCGTCACGGCACGCTGATGCAGACCGGCGAATGAGCGTTGCTCACCGCCGTATAGGCGGCATGTGCACTGCGAATAGCTGCACGACGTTATCCCTCTGCCCATATACGGAGGCGCCCGGACTAATCGAAGGAAGAGCGAAACAAATTGCATATATGTTGTCAGTATGACATATCATAAGCCCGATGCTGCACTGCAGCAAAAAGCCGGACAAGGTTCATCAATGGCCATCGGAGAGTTTGGCGGCGCGCCTGCGGTGCCGGGCGACAGCGGCATTCTTCTGTCTACGCCGCTCTACTGGTTTTATGAGATGAGCCATGCGGCGCTCAATCCGTCGCGCGTCATGGCGGACGCGACGCGGCTGTTCTTCAAGAACCCGATCAATCCGCTGTCCTTCACCACCTTCGGCAAGTCGGTCGCTGCGGCTTGCGAATTATTCGAGCGGTCAACCCGTCGCTACAGCCGGCCGGAGTGGCGCGTCGACTCGACGCTGGTCGGCGGCGAGCGTGTGCCGATCCATATTTCGACCGTGTGGGAACGGCCGTTCTGCAAGCTGATCCATTTCGAGCGTCTGTTCGAGCGGCCGCCAAGACGACAGCAGCCTCGGCTTCTAGTCGTGGCGCCGATGTCGGGTCACTTCCCCACGCTGCTGCGCGGCACCGTCGAGGCCTTCCTGCCCAACCACGATGTGTACCTCACCGACTGGAATGACGCGCGCATGGTGCCGGCGTCCGAGGGCCGCTTCGATCTCGACGATTACATCGACTACATCATCTCGATCCTGCACGTGCTCGGTGGCGAGACCCACGTGATCGCCGTGTGCCAGCCCTCAGTACCGGTGATCGCCGCGGCCGCGATCATGGAAGCGGACAACGATCCCTACGTGCCGACCTCCATGATCCTGATGGGAGGACCCATCGACACGCGAGAACACCCGACGGCGGTCAATGCGCTAGCCCAAAGACGCGGCATCGATTGGTTCCGCACCAACGTGATCACCAAGGTGCCGTTTCCCAATCCCGGCTTCATGCGCGACGTCTATCCGGGCTTTCTGCAGCTCAATGGCTTCGTCACCATGAATCTCGAGCGCCATATCGAGGCGCACAAGCAGTTGTTTCTCAATCTGGTGCGCGGCGACGGCGACTCGGCGCAAAAGCACAAAGAGTTCTACGACGAATATCTGGCGGTGATGGATCTTGCGGCGGAGTTCTATCTGCAGACCGTGGATACCGTTTTCGTGCGTCATGCGCTGCCGAAGGGCGAGATGACACATCGCGGCCGCCCGGTCGATCTTAGCCGCATCAAGCGCGTCGCGCTGCTCACGATCGAGGGCGAGCACGACGATATTTCCGGCGTCGGCCAGACCGAAGCGGCGCATCGGCTGTGCGTCAACATCCCGCCCGACCGCAAAGCCCATTGGCTGCAGCCCGGCGTCGGCCATTACGGCGTGTTCAACGGCTCGCGCTTCCGCGCGGAGATCGCGCCGCGCATTTCCGATTTCGTGCTGTCGATGAACCAGTCGAGCGGCAGCCCGCGCAGCAGCGCAAAGTCGTCCGGCAACGGCGTCGCGCTGCACGCCTGACGCCTGCCCGCAGCCGGGCAACGCAATCTCGCCATAAGCATCGGCAATGTGGCATGATCCCGCCTGCGATGGGATTCGGGGTATTTCGCCATGCCGCTGCATGCGCTGCTCTATCGTCGCACCAGCGAACCGCGGACGATCGACGTCGCGGTCGACGGAGTCATCCATGCGGTGCTGCTACGGCGGCATCGGCAGGCGCGCCGCTATACGCTGCGAATCCAAGCGTCGACACGCGAAGTCGTTTTGACACTGCCGCTCCGCGGCTCGCTGAAGGAAGCGCACGCGTTCGCGCAAAAGCACAGCGCCTGGATCGCCGTTCGGCTTGGCCGGTTGCCGGTTGCAGCGCCATTTGCCCCTGGTGTGGTAATGCCTTTGCGGGGCGAACCGCACCGCATCACCCACCGGCACAGCACACGCGGTACAGTCTGGACGGAGGTAGCCGCGAACGGCGAGCGGCTCTTGTGCGTGGCCGGCCAGGCCCCGCATATCGGCCGCCGCATCGGCGATTTTCTGCGCCGCGAGGCGAAGCGCGATCTCGAAGCGGCGAGCCTGCGTTACGCGCGCGAACTGGGTCTCGCCGTGCGGCGGGTTACCGTGCGCGATCAGTCGAGCCGCTGGGGTTCGTGTTCGACCACGGGCTTGCTGTCGTATTCCTGGCGGCTGATCCTCGCGCCGAGTTACGTACTCGATTATCTCGCTGCCCACGAAGTCGCCCACCTCATTGAGATGAACCACTCGGCAAAATTCTGGCGCGTGGTGCAGCGGATTTGCCCGGGCCATCGGCAGGCCAAGACCTGGCTCGACGCCCATGGGGCGGACCTGCATCGTTACGGTTTGCACGACGCGCCTTAAGATACGCGCCATGCGGATTGGACCGGGCTGATCTGCGGTAAAGCAGACTTTGGAAGGACTTCGATCCCAGTTGCTAGGCGCTCCCCCTGGATCGTGCGTGTATTGGTCGTGCACGGCTTTGGGCCTGCGCGTATTGCCGCAGCACGACCACACTAAAGCGTGATCTGCATTGCATCCTCTCCCTGCATTCTTATTTGGTTGCCTATCAAGGCCGGCCGGGCGTCTCCCCCATCCCCCGACACCCCGTCGCCCGGTCAGATAAGCCTAAGTTGAGGCAACAACCTGAGAACCCCAAGCGGCGTATCAGCTTGGGGTTCTTTTTTTGGCGAGCCTTCCGTTAGCGCCTAATCCTTCACCAGATCGCCGAGCAGGCTCGCCGCCACCGAGAGTTTCGACAGCGTCAGCCCGGAATTGGCGATTTCGTGGATCGCCCCGCGCACCCGTTCCACCTCGGCCTTGCGCAACGATACCCAAGCCTCGACCGCCGCGGCGCCGCCCGCGCCGTTGCCGAGCATGGCGGCCGCAAGCCGGCGCTCGGCATCGCCGATGGAATCCCGCGACCGATCGAGCGCCAGCCGGTCGAAATAATCGGTGATCGGAATTGCGCTGGCCGCGCTGACGATGCGATCGAGACCGAAGAAAGAGCCGGCGGCAAAATAAGTCGCCGCGACCTCGCCGACCGGTTTGCCGGTGCGGTCGGCCACCAGAACGATATCGGGAGCCGATGCCAAAGCCCGCAGATCGGTGAGCCGGCCAGCCAGCGTGTCAGGCACGCCGGCAGCCTTGAGCTCCCGCCTGCGCGTCGCCCCCGCCTCGCGCAATTCGTCCGGCAGGACATCCTCGAGCGCGGCGGTGACGGCGCCGATGCCGTCACGATAGTGCGACACCACGCCGGCAAGGCCCTTGCCGAGATCGACCTTGCGCAGGAACCAGACGATCCGGTCGAGCAGCAAGTCCTGCACCGTGCCGTAAAGCTCCAGCTGAAGCTTGCCGGCGAGTTTGTTGTCGAGACCGTCGATCGCGCCATTGAGCGCGGTCATGCCGTAACTGTCGCGCGCAGCGGCAAAGGCGGCGGCGATGGCCGCCGGCACAGCCCCGGTCTGATCGGCGATGCGCACGATCAGGGACGGCCCGCCACGATTGATCATCGAATTGGACAGATGGGTGGCGATAATTTCGCGGCGCAGCCGGTGATGTTGGAGCGCATCGGGATAGCGCTCATCGATCGCTTGCGGAAAATAGCGGGAGAGCTCGCGGGACAGGTATGGATCGTCCGGCACCGCGGATTCCAGAAGCTCGTCGTACAGCGTCAGCTTGGCGTAAGCGAGCAGCACCGAAAGCTCGGGCCGCGTGAACGGCTCCGAGCGCCGCCTGCGTTCGGCGAGCTGCATGTCGTCGGGCAGATATTCCACCGCGCGGTCGAGCTGGCCGCGTGTCTCCAGCGTTTGAATCAAGCGCTGCAGGAAACCGAAATCCTCCATGCCGCGACTCTGGGCAAGCGACAACGCCAGCGGCTGCAGATAATTGTTGCGCAGCACCAGAGCCGCGACCTCATCGGTCATCTCGCCCAACAGCGCATTGCGCCCCGCCATATCGAGACGCCCGTCGCGCAACGGGATGCTGAGCGCGATCTTGATGTTGACTTCCATATCGGAGGTGTTGACGCCAGCGGAATTATCGATTGCGTCGGTGTTGAGCCGGATGCCGCGGAGCGCCGCCTCGATGCGGCCACGCTGCGTCATGCCGAGATTGGCGCCCTCGCCAATCACCTTGCAGCGCAAATCCTTGCCGGCGACCCGAACCGGATCATTGGCGCGGTCGCCGACCGTATCGTCGGTTTCGTCGGCAGCGCGGACGTAGGTTCCGATGCCGCCGAAAAACAGCAGATCGACCGGCATCTTGAGGATCATACGGATAAGGTCCTGCGGCGTCACATGCTCGCCGGCCCCGAACAGGGCCCGCGCCTGTGGAGACAGGCTGATCTGCTTGGCCAGGCGCGAGTAAACGCCGCCTCCGTTCGAGAGCACCGTCTTGTCGAAATCCTGCCAGTTCGAGCGCGGCAGATCGAACAACCGTTTGCGTTCGGCAAAACTCTTCTCCGGATCGGGATCGGGGTCGATGAAGATATGGCGGTGATCGAAAGCGGCGATGAGCTTGATGGTTTTTTCGCGCAACATGCCGTTGCCGAAGACGTCGCCCGACATGTCGCCAACGCCGACCACCGTGAACGGCGCGGCGGCAATGTCGACATCCATCTCGCGGAAATGGCGCTTCACCGATTCCCAGGCGCCACGCGCGGTGATGCCGATCTTCTTATGGTCGTAACCGGCCGAGCCGCCGGACGCGAAAGCGTCGCCGAGCCAGAAGTCATGCGCCAGCGCTAGTTCATTGGCGATGTCGGAAAAGGTCGCCGTGCCCTTGTCGGCGGCGACAACAAGATATGGATCGTCGCCGTCATGGCGCACCACGTCCAGCGGCGGGATCACCCCAGCGGTCCCGGTGCCGATATTGTCGGTGATGTCGAGCAGCGCCGAAATGAACATCTTATAAGTCGCGATGCCTTCCGCCTGGATGGCCTCGCGCCGGCCGCCGGGCGGCAGAAACTTCGGGACGAAGCCGCCTTTGGCCCCAACCGGCACGATCACCGCGTTCTTGACGTTCTGCGCCTTGACCAATCCGAGTATCTCGGTCCGGAAATCCTGCGGCCGGTCCGACCAGCGAATACCGCCGCGCGCTACCTTGCCGAAGCGAAGATGCGCGGCTTCCAGCCGTGGCGAATAGACGAAGATTTCAAACAGCGGCCGCGGCAGCGGCATGTCGCCAATTTTGCGGCTGGCGAACTTGATCGCAATCAAGTCCTTGGGGCGGCCATCGCGGCCGAGCTGATAATAATTGGTGCGGATTGCCGCGGTCACGGCCGCAACAAAGTGACGAAGGATGCGATCCTCGTCGAGGCTGCCGACCGATTGCAGCGCAGTTTCGATATCGGCCGCTATGTTACCCTGGCTTGACGCGCGCTCGTCCGACCCCTGTTGCGCATGCGGGTCGAAGCGCGCCTGAAACAGCGCCACGATCTGGGCCGCAAGCGCCGGATATTGGCCCAGCGTCGTCCACATGTAATCTTGCGAATAGGGCACCCGGATCTGCCGCAAGAATCGCGAAATGGTCCGGATCAGCGCAACTTCGCGCCAGCCCAATCCAGCGCCCAACACCAGCGCGTTATAACCGTCGCTCTCCGCCCGTCTTCCCATGACGACGAGGAAGCAGGCTTCCAGGCGCGCTTCGAGCGCGCCGAGATCGATGGGCTGGCCCGATGCGCTTTCGAGCTCCATGTCATGGAACCACACATCGGCCATGTCGGCGGGCCGGATGTGATAGGTCCGCTCGTCGACGACGCGAAAGCCCATGTTTTCCAGGACCGGAACGCGCTCCGACAGCGAAATCGCCCGGCTGTGACTGAACACCTTCAGGCCGGCCCGCGAAGCGACCGCACCGGCCTGACGATAAAAATCGACACCGAGCGGATGTTCGGGTGAAAGTACGTCGATGACGCGAATATCGCCGACCGCTATCGCCGGCGGATAGACCTCGCGGTAATCGATCGGAAAGGCCGCGCGATAGCGCCCAAACAACACCTGGCCGCAAACGGGATCGGCGCCCGCCGCGAGCGCCTCGGCCAGAGTGTCGGTCCAGCTTCGCACGATTGCACCAACGCCACGATCGAGCGAAGCGCGCTCGGGACTGGCCAAGTCGCCATCGCCGCGCACAATGATGAACTGCACCCGCACCAGCGGGCCTTCCGGAAAGAACGGATAATAGGCCGTCAGGCGCCCTTTGAACGCGTCCGCCAGATAGGCGCCGATCGCCGCCCTGATCTGGCCGCCGTAGCGGTCGCGCGGAATGAAAACCAGCACCGACATGAAGCGGTCGAAGCGATCGCGCCGCGGCAGCACCCGCACCCGCGGACGTTCGTCGAGTTGCAGCACCGCCAGCGCGAACTGATAGAGCGTCTCATCGTCGAGCTGGAACAGCTCGTCGCGCGGGTAGGTTTCCAGCACGTTGACCAGCGCCTTGCCGGAATGACTCGACGGATCGAATCCGGCGCGGCGAATAACGCTGTCGATCTTGCGCCGCAGATAGGGAATGGACCGCGCCTGGCGCGTATAGGCGGTCGAGGTGAACAGCCCGCAGAAGCGATATTCGCCAACAAGCTTGCCGGCCGAATTGAAGCGCTTGATGCCGAGATAATCGAGCTGGACCCGCCGGTGCACGGGGGAGCGCGCGGTCGATTTGGTCACAATGAGGAGTTTCGGCTCCTTCAAGAACGACCGTATCTCCGGCGTCATGGGCAGGGGGTCATTCCAGTGCTGCAACAGCGGCCTATCGCGCGAGCGCAGCAGACCGAGCCCGGTCTCGAACACCGGTTCAAGCACCTCATCGCCTTGGCGAAACACAAAGTCGCGCGCGCCAAGCAGGGTAAAATTATCGTCCGCGATCCATTCCAGGAATTGGACCGCTTCGGCGATCTCGTCGACCGCCAGCGGCGGCGGGTTCTCCCGCAATTCGGCGATGATGGCGCGAATCCGGGCCTGCATCGGCCGCCAGTCCGCCACGGCAGCACGGACATCGGCGAGAACGTCCTTTAGCGCGCCGACCAGCTCCAGGCGCCGCTGTGCATCGGCGGCGGCTTCAACATGAACATAGATGAAGCTTTCGCGGAGACCGTCGCTGCGGCGGGCGCCCTTGAAGTCGACAAGCTTACCGGCGTGTTCGCGCTCGACCGCAAACACCGGATGGACGAACAGACGAATGTCGAGGCCGCGCTGATTGAGCTCGGCGGCGACCGAATCGACCAGGAACGGCATATCGTCATTGACGATCTCAAGCACGGAAATGCCGCGCGGGGCGGCGGCGTCCTCGAAGCGGATTTTCGGCGAGCCGGGCACGCGTTCGGCAAGAAAAGCCCACGACCGTTCGGCCATCGCCGCAAGTTCATCGGCGCTGTAACGGACAAGATCCTCCGGCACGGCATGGCCGAACAGCACAGTGATGAAATCGGCCGGAATGTCAGGCTGGCGCTTTGCGAGCAAAGCCGCAGCCGCGCCGAGCAGCGCCACGCTGGCATGGTCCTCGGCGCCGCGGGGAATGTCCTGGACGTTCATGGTCTCCCATCTCGCTCGTCTGCCTGGATATTAGCCGCTTGCCGCGCGCCTGCGCCACCGCTCTGGGGGCTCAAGTCGTTGACCTGATATAATCATCTTTGCCGCACATGCGCGGCGCAATGGAAGCGATCATCATGGCCAAGCGCAGCACAACACCCGCCACTCCCGCCAAATCGGCCCGCAAGACGGCACGCCAGTCAATGCACAAGACACCGCGCCCAAGCGCCGCAGCCGGCGACGACACCACGATAACGGCGCTGAAGCTTGAGCCGGCGCCGCTCAGTCCGGAGATGGCGGCATACTTCGCCAAGTGCGAGGAGAAGCTCGGCTTCGTGCCGAACGTGCTCAAGGCCTACGCTTTCGACATGGCCAAGCTTGCAGCCTTCGTCGCAATGTACAACGACCTGATGCTGGCGCCCTCGGGCCTGAGCAAGCTTGAGCGCGAGATGATCGCGGTCGCGGTCTCGTCGCATAACCGCTGTTATTACTGCCTGGTCGCGCATGGCGCGGCGGTGCGCCAGTTGTCGGGCGATCCGCCGCTCGGCGAGCTCATGGCGATGAATTATCGCGCGGCGCGTTTGTCGAAACGGCAGCGCGCCATGCTCGACTTTGCCGTCAAGCTCACCGCCGAACCGTGGCTCGCCGAGGACAAAGATCGCGAACGCCTGCGGCGCAGCGGATTTACTGAGAAAGAAATCTGGGACATCGCCGCCGTCGCCGGTTTCTTCAACATGACCAACCGGGTGTCCTCGGCCACGGATATGCGGCCGAACAGCGTTTATCATAGGCAGGCCCGCTAACGGTCAGACGCGTTGACGTTCAGGCGTGAACCGACAGGTCCCGGATGGTCGGATGCTCGCCTGAGAGCGGATTGGCCGGGTCCCAGGCGTAGCGGAGCGTCTCAAAGCGCATCGCCCGCGCATCGACCATGACAAACCGA
>JBAQHW010000510.1:0-5341 GCA_049288525.1 Xanthobacteraceae bacterium | reverse complement strand
ATCCTGAGGTGCGAGCGCAGCGAGCCAGTCCAGTCGGCTGTGGCCGACTTGGACAAGCAAAGTCCGAAATCGGCAAAAACCGATTTCGCTGGGACGACGGCCCCGGCGTCTCGGCCGACATCCTTCGAGGGCCGCTATCGCGGTCACCTCAGGATGACGGAAGTTTTTATGACCATCTCGTCGCCTTGGTCGAAGCCGCGCCGGGCCGCACCTTTCTCGCCGGCGTGCATTATCATCGCGGCGACGAGCCGCGGCGGCTCGGGCTGTTGGCCGAGCTCGGCGCGCGGCTTGCGGCACCACTCGTTGCTGTCAACGACGTCTTTTACCACGCACCGGAGCGCCGCCCGCTCGCTGACGTGCTCACCTGTGTGCGCGAGAAATGCATCATTGCCGAAGCGGGGTTTCGGCTTGCAGCCAATGCCGAGCGCCATCTCAAATCACCCGCGGAAATGGCGCGGCTATTCGCAAAATTTCCCGACGCCATCGCCCGCACCATCGCGATCACCAGCGCCTGCAGCTTTTCGCTCGGCCAGTTGCATTACGAATATCCCGACGAGCCGGTGCCGGAAGGCAAAACCGCCCAGCGGCATCTCGAAGATCTGACATGGGCGGGCGCCGCGGAGCGTTATCCCCAGGATCGATTTCCGGAAGGCATACCGAAAGACGTCACGAAGCGGCTGGATGAAGAGCTCAAGCTGATCGCGGGGCTCGAATACGCCCGTTATTTTCTCACCGTCCACGACGTCGTCGCTCACGCACGTAAGGTACTAAAGATTCTCTGCCAGGGCCGCGGCTCCGCGGCGAACAGCGCGGTTTGCTATTGCCTCGGCATCACCGAGGTCAATCCGGACAAAAGCAATCTTCTGTTCGCGCGCTTTATTTCCGTAAACCGCAATGAGCCGCCCGATATCGACGTCGATTTCGAGCACGAGCGGCGCGAGGAGGTGATCCAGTACATTTACGGACGCTACGGACGCCATCGTGCGGCGATCTGCGCGACCGTCGTGCATTACCGCTCGCGCCGCGCCATCCGCGAAGTCGGCAAGGTTTTGGGATTAACCGAGGACATCACCTCCGCTTTGGCAAAAACGGTATGGGGCTCTTACGACGATGGCTTGCCCGACGATCACATCCGCCAAGCCGGACTCGATCCGAAAAATCCAAGGATTCAGCAAGCGATTGCGCTCGCCAGAGAGCTGATCGGTTTTCCGCGACACCTGTCGCAGCATGTCGGTGGCTTCGTGCTCACCCACGGGCCACTTGACGAGATGGTGCCCATCGGCAATGCCGCGATGGATGACCGCACCTTTATCGAATGGGACAAGGACGACATCGACACGCTGCGGTTGATGAAGGTCGATGTGCTGGCGCTCGGCATGCTGAGTTGCCTACGCCGCGGTCTCGATCTCCTCAAAAACCATTACGGCCGTGATTATGCATTAGCCACGCTGCCGGCGGAGGATCCCGCGGTCTACGAGATGCTGTCGCGCGCCGACTCGATCGGCGTATTCCAGGTCGAGAGCCGCGCCCAGATGTCGATGCTGCCGCGGCTCAAGCCGGATAATTTTTACGATCTCGTCATCGAAGTCGCGATCGTGCGGCCGGGGCCGATCCAGGGTGACATGGTGCATCCATATCTGCGCCGGCGCGAAGACCTGAAAAACGGTAAGGAACCTGATTATCCGTCGCCTGCCGAAGGTGATCGTGATGAATTGAAAGAAGTGCTCAAACGAACGCTTGGCGTACCGCTATTCCAAGAACAGGCGATGCAGATCGCCATTACGGCGGCGAAATTCACGCCTGACGAGGCGGATGGACTGCGCCGTGCCATGGCTACGTTCCGTCACAACGGGACTGTCCATCTGTTCCGCGACAAATTCATTAACGGCATGGCCACGCGCGGCTATGACCGCACTTTCGCCGAGCATTGCTTTAGCCAGATCGAGGGCTTCGGCGAATACGGTTTTCCGGAAAGCCATGCCGCAAGCTTCGCGCTTCTGGTCTACGCCTCTGCCTGGATCAAATGCCGCTATCCGGACGTGTTCTGCGCCGCCATCCTCAATAGCCAGCCGATGGGCTTTTATCAGGCGGCACAGCTCGTGCGCGATGCGCGCCAGCATGGCATTGAGATCCGCGAGGCCGACGTCAATTTTAGCGCCTGGGATTGTACGTTAGAACCAAGCACAGACGGCAAGCATGCCGTGCGGCTCGGCTTCCACCTCATTCACGGGCTTAGCAAAAAGGAGCTGGAAAAGCTCATCGCCGCACGCGGCAACGGTTTTTCCTCGATCGAGCGGCTTGCCGCAATCGCCAGCATTTCGCGATTTACCATCGAACGGCTTGCCGAGGCCGATGCGTTCCGTTCGTTAGGTCTCGACCGGCGCGCCGCGCTATGGGCGGCGCGGCGTCTTGACATGATCGGCGCGCAGCCGCCGCGCGGCAATGCCAAAAATAAAACGCAAGATTTGGCGCTGCCCCTGCTCACGCCGCATCTGAGCGATGAGCTTTTCCCTGAGGAAAGCGTCGCACTGCCGGCCATGGGGCTGAGCGAGCACGTCGTTGAGGATTACGTCGCGACCGGGCTCTCTTTGAAAGAACATCCGGTGCGTTTCTTCCGCGACCGCCTCACAATCCTCGGCGCCGTCCGCAATACCGCGTTGCGCGGCGACGGCTTGGCCCAGGATTGCCTCGTCACGGTCGCCGGGCTGGTGCTGATCCGTCAGCGGCCGGGCACTTCGAAAGGCGTTGTATTCATGACGCTCGAAGACGAGACCGATATCGTCAACATCATCGTCTGGCCGAAAGTCTTCGAGAAAAACCGCCGCACGGTGATGACGGCGCGCTTTCTCGCCGTGCGCGGCCACCTGCAGCGCGCCGGCCTCGTCATCCACGTGGTCGCGGACCGTTTCATCGATCTTTCCGCGCAACTGCCGTGGCTGCGCGAGGGCGGCGATCTGTTCTCGCCGAAATTCTCCGGCGGGCCGATTGCGTTCCCGGACGATGCGGCGCTCCCGCTCAAAAGCCGCGACTTTCATTAATCCAGATGGAGCCCGTATGCGCGGCCGCGCCAAACTGCCCGACGACGTTTCGGAAATAAAACTCGATCTCAAAATCGATTTCGACGACCCCGGCGATTACCGGCCGCGCTGGAATGCGGCGCCAACGTCGAAACTTCCCGTGGTGGTCTCGAGCCGCGGGCGACGCACGCTCAGCTTGATGCGCTGGGGTCTGATTCCGTCATGGGCCAAGGACCACAAGATCGGACATGCAACCTTTAATGCCCGTGCCGAGGGGGTGGACAACCGTCCCGCCTTCCGCTCGGCCTGGCGGGCGGGCCGCCGCTGTCTCGTCATTGCCAACGCCTATTACGAGTGGCGCGATGCCGACCGGCAACCCTTTGCCGTAAGTTTAAGCAATCGCGGTCCGATGACCCTCGCCGGCCTGTGGGACCAATGGCACGCTCCGGACGGCGCCGCCATCAAATCGTTCACCATCATCACCACCCGAGCGAACGAACTTCTTGAGCCATTACATGCACGTATGCCAGTTCTCCTGGCGCCGGACCGCTGGCCGGTATGGCTCGGCGAGACCGCCGCCGGCGATGCCGAACTCAAGGCCATGTTGCAGCCTTATTCCGGCAGCGGCATGACGTTCTGGCCAGTCGACCGCCGCGTCGGCAATGGAAAGAACGACCATCCCGATTTATTCGCGCCCATCGGCCCACCGGTTTAACTCAGCCGGTCCTGGAATATTTCGATATTTCAGTCGTTCTAGATGGGAGTTGCGAAGCTCCGCCTTGCCCTATATCGTTTCGCCACCTGCCAATGCAGGGTTCCCCGGGGCGTTTGACTCTGCAGGGGGGAGCCAAGGTCAAACCCGCGTCACCGCGTCACCGCGGAACATCGCGGTAGATAGAGTAGTTGCTCGTTTCGAAGAAAATCGAGGCGGGACTTAACGGGACGGCCTCGCAGACGGCCGGGAGGAAATATTGCGGCCTTCCACCAGCCCTCTTCGCTCGCTGATGGGCAAGCGTGACTTCTACGCGGGCGGTCTTATGCTCCTGCTCGGTCTCGGCATCGCGCTCAAAGGCGTGACCTATCGGGCCGGAACGCTCATGCATATGGGACCCGGCTTCTTCCCGACCAGCCTCGGCGTGCTCCTGGTCATTCTCGGCATCGCCATTGCCGCAACCGGCCTGTCATCGTCTCCCGCCGAGGCGGCTGGCGAGCATAGCCAGGGCGAGAGCATCCTGCCGGAACATCCGCAATGGTGGGGCTGGCTGTGTATCCTGCTCAGTCCGGTGTTTTTTATCTTCTTCGGCAGTGAGTTCGGCATGGCGCCCGGAACTTTCGCCTGCGTCGCCATCGCCGCCTGCGGCGACAAGCAAGCGACCTGGAAAAGCACAGTCATCTTGTCGACGATAGTCACCATCTTCGGCGTCAGCCTGTTCTCCTATTTCCTGCAGGTGCCGATGCCGATTTTCAGCTGGTGGGGTAGCCAGTGATAGGACAATCGCTGACCGATCTCATGTACGGCTTCGGCGTCGCGCTCGAGCCGCACAATCTGATGTTTTGCTTCCTTGGCGTCTTGGTCGGCAACATGGTCGGCGTATTGCCAGGCATGGGCCCGCTGGCCACGATCTCGATCCTCTTGCCGCTGACATTCGGCATGAAGCCGGTCGCCGCCATCCTGATGCTAGGCGGCGTCATGTATGGCGCACAATATGGCGGCGCTATTTGCTCCATTCTGCTGAATCTGCCCTGCCATCCGCCGCATGCGGTGACCTGCCTCGACGGATTCCCGATGACCAAGCAAGGCCGCGGCGGCGTCGCGCTCGGCCTGACGGTGCTCGCTTCCTTCGTCGGTGCCTCCTGGGGCATCACCGAGATGATCTTCCTGTCACCGCTTCTGGTGAAGGCAGCATTGCAGTTCGGTCCAGCCGAAGTCTGCTCGCTGATGTTACTCGGCCTGCTTGCCGGTTCGACATTGGCGCGCGGCTCGCCGATCAAGGGCGTGGCGATGACCGTGCTGGGCCTGTTCCTCGGCTCGATCGGCACCGACCTCGAGACCGGCTCCGAGCGTTACACGTTCGGCATGACCGAGCTTGACGACGGCATCGAGCTGATCGCGCTTGCGCTCGGAGTTTTCGGCATCGCCGAATTCATGAGCAGCATCAACCAAGTCGCTCCCATGACCGGCAAATACACCAATGTGCGCCTCAAGGACATGCGGCCGACCATGGCGGAGTTAAAGCGCGCAATCTTCCCGATGCTCCGCGGCACCATCTGCGGCAGCCTGTGCTCGCTTATTCCCGGCACCGGACCGACGATCGCTTCGTTCG
>JBAQHW010000509.1:0-6662 GCA_049288525.1 Xanthobacteraceae bacterium | reverse complement strand
TCGATTGGGCCGCGAACCGTGGAGAATGTCGCGCGCGCCGGCCTTGCCGGTCTTGCCGTGACGGCCGGCTCGACCATGATTGCCGAAGCCGATGAAGTGATGGCGGCTGCCGACCGCGAGAAGATATTCCTCGTCGGCATCCGCGAGGACGGCGCCCCATGACGCCGTCCGCTTCGCCGCCGCTGTCGATTTTCATCGTTGCGGCGGAAGAGTCCGGCGACGCGCTTGGCGCCGCTCTGGCACGGGCGCTGCGCAAGGCGCTGCCGGACGGCGTGCAACTTTCCGGCGTTGGCGGCCATGCGATGGCGGCCGCCGGTATCGCCAGCCCTTTCCCGATCGACGAGTTGGCAATTATCGGCCTGACCGCGATCCCGCGGCGCCTGCCGAATATCTTCAGGCGTATCCGCCAAACCGTTCGGGCGGTCGTCGCCGCGAGGCCCGATGCACTGGTGATCGTCGATAGTCCCGATTTCACCCATCGTGTCGCGCGCCAAGTCCGCCGCTTGGCGCCCTCGATCCCTGTCATTGACTATGTTTCGCCGTCGGTCTGGGCTTGGCGGCCGGGACGCGCCCGCGCGATGCGCGCCTACGTCGATCAGGTGCTGGCGATCCTGCCGTTCGAACCGGAAGTCCATCTCAAGCTTGGCGGTCCGCCCTGCAGCTATGTTGGTCATCCGCTGATCGAACGGATCGGCGAATTGCGGCCCAACGCCGAGGAGGCCCGGCTGCGATCCACCGATCCGCCGCTCATTCTGGCTCTGCCGGGCAGCCGGCGGACTGAAATCCGCCGGCTTGCCGGCATTTTCGGCGGTGCAATCGAACGGCTTCGCGGCCGCATCGGCGCGATCGAGCTGGTGATTCCCACGGTGCCCCATGTTGTCTCCCAAGTGCGCGATGCCGTCGCCGGCTGGAGCGTGCCGCCGCGGATCGTGACCGAGCCAGCCGACAAGTGGGCCGCCTTCCGCAATGCGCGCGCGGCGCTGGCGGCGTCCGGCACGGTCACGCTGGAATTGGCGCTCGCCGGCGTGCCGATGGTGGCGGCCTATCGGCTGCATTTCATCGAAGCAGTCGTCGCCCGGTTGATCCGGCTGCAATCGCGGCTGCCGAGCGTGATCCTGGCCAATCTTGTGGTCGGCGAGAACGTCGTGCCGGAATTGCTGCAGGAAGATTGCACGCCGGAAAAGCTTGCCGCTGCGATGGAGACCCTGATCGGCGACACGCCCGAGCGGCGGCGGCAAACCGAAGCCTTCGCCCGGCTCGACCGCATCATGGGCCTCGGCGCCGCCACGCCCAGCGTCACAGCCGCGGCGATCGTGATCGAGGTCGCCCGGCGCGGCCGTATGCCGGCGGCCCTACCATTGCTTCCAGCATCCTGCTAAAGCCGGATTCATCCAGCCGATCATACCCATAAGTCGAAGATGAGCCGCGTGAGCAAGGCCAAACGACCGCCCCGCAAGTCCCCGCTACGGGCCGCGATCACCGGCGTATTCGGTTACGTGCCGCCGGACGTGCTCGCCAACGCCGAGCTGGCGGAGATGGTCGAGACCAGCGACGAGTGGATCACCGAACGCACCGGCATCAAGGAGCGGCGGATCCTCAAAGGCAAGGGGCTCGGCACATCGCATATGGGCGCCGAAGCGGTGCGCGGGCTGTTGAGCAAGACCAAGACCGCGCCGGCCGAGGTCGAGCTGTTGATCTGCGCGACCACCACGCCGGACTTCGTGTTTCCCTCGACCGCCAATCTCATCTGCGAAATGTCCGGCATCCGCAACATCGGCAGCTTCGACGTGCAGGCGGCATGCTCGGGCTTCGTCTATGCGCTCACCGTCGCCTCGCAATTCATCGAGACCGGAAAATTCCGCAAGATCGTCGTCGTCGGCGCCGACAAGATGTCGGCCATCATCGACTATACCGACCGCGCCACCTGCGTGCTGTTCGGCGACGGCGCCGGCGCCGTGCTGCTTGAGCCGAGCAGCAAACACGGCGTCATCGACACGGTGATCCGGTCCGATGGCGCCGGCATGCCGCATCTGCATCAAAAGGCCGGCGGCAGCCGCATGCCGCCGACGGCGGAGACGGTGACCAAGCGCCTGCATTACGTCCATCAGGAAGGCGCGGCGGTCTATAAATTCGCCGTCGCCCGCATGGCGGAAGTCGCCACCGAACTGATGGTGCGCAACCACCTGACCAGCGATCAGGTCGATTGGCTGGTGCCGCACCAGGCCAACAAGCGCATCATCGAAGCGACCGCCGAGCGCATGAAGCTCGATCCCAAGCAGGTGATGATCACCATCCACAAATACGGCAACACCACCGCGGCGACGATACCGCTATGCCTGTGGGACTATGAAAGCATGCTCAAGGAAGGCGACCGCCTGATCCTGGCGGCCTTCGGCGGCGGTTTCACCTGGGCCGGCGCTTATTTGACCTGGGCTTACAATCCGCGCTGATAAACAGGGCGAGTGGCGAATAGCGAGCGACGAATAGGGAAGAGAAAAACTCCTCTATTCGCCATTCGCGCAATAGCTACTTCCGTCGCGACATCGGCTGATAATCGCGCGCCTTGGCGCCGGTATAGAGCTGCCGCGGCCGACCGAGCTTCTGGTGCGGATCCTCGATCATCTCTTTCCACTGCGCGATCCAGCCCACGGTGCGGGCGAGCGCGAACAGCACGGTGAACATCGTGGTCGGGAAGCCCATCGCGCGCAGCGTGATGCCCGAATAGAAATCGACATTCGGGTACAGCTTCTTCTCGATGAAATACTCGTCGTGCAGCGCGATCTTCTCCAGCTCCATGGCGACGTCGAGCAGCGGATCCTTGATGCCGAGCTCGTTGAGCACCTCGTAGCAGGTCTTCTGCATGATCTTGGCGCGCGGATCGTAATTCTTGTAGACGCGGTGGCCGAAGCCCATCAGGCGGAATGAATCCTTCGGGTCTTTCGAGCGCTTGATGTATTCCGGAATGCGGTCGACGCTGCCGATCTCGCCCAGCATTTTCAGCGCCGCTTCGTTGGCGCCGCCATGCGCCGGTCCCCACAGGCAGGCGATGCCGGCGGCGATGCAGGCGAACGGATTGGCCCCGGTCGAGCCGGCGAGCCGCACGGTCGAGGTCGAGGCGTTCTGCTCGTGGTCGGCGTGCAGCGTGAAAATGCGGTCCATCGCCCGCGCCAGCACCGGATTGGGCCGGTATTCCTCGCACGGCACGGCAAAGCACATGCGCAGGAAGTTCGAGGCGTAATCGAGCTTGTTGTCCGGATAGATGAACGGCTGGCCGACGGAATATTTGTAGGCCATCGCCGCCAGCGTCGGCATTTTGGCGATCATGCGGATCGAGGCAATCATCCGCTGCGCTGGATCGGTGATGTCGGTGGAGTCATGATAGAACGCCGACAGCGCGCCGACCGAACCGACCATCACCGCCATGGGGTGGGCGTCGCGGCGAAAGCCGTTGAAGAACCGGCTCATCTGTTCGTGCACCATGGTGTGATGCACCACGCGATCGACGAAGTCGGCTTTCTGGGTGGTGGTCGGCAAGTCGCCGTACAGCAACAGGTAGCAGGTCTCGAGGAAGTCGCCGTGCTCGGCCAGATCGGCGATCGGATAGCCGCGATAGAGCAGGATGCCCTCGTCGCCGTCGATATAGGTGATCTTGGATTCGCAGCTCCCGGTCGAGGTGAAGCCGGGGTCGTAGGTGAACATGCCGGTCTCGGCATAGAGCTTGCTGACGTCGATCACCTCAGGGCCGATCGTGCCGTCATAGATCGGGAACGAGTAGTTCTTGTCGCCGACCGTCAGCTTAGCGGTCTTGATATTGGCGCCGGTTTTCGCGTCCATGATATTCGCCTCGATTTTCTAGCAGCCGGGCTTGGCAGGCCGCGTGCAGCACGGCCCCGCAAAGCGGCTGGGGCACCCTTCGACCCGGTATATTGCCGTAGCGCAACACCGTGTGCACTGCAAGATAATAGCCTGTGAAAGCGGCGGTAGCGCCGGGGAGGGCAAAATTTGTGCAACCGTCATATGCGCTGTCATAAGCAGTCTGCCTTAACGGGCCGTCTCACCGCCTTCTAACCGCTTTGGCGCGCCTGGTCGGCGAGGCGGGCCAGGCTTTCCGCCTTGCCGAGCACGGTCAGCACTTCGAATATGCCCGGCGAGGTGGTGCGGCCGGTCAGTGCAGCGCGCAGCGGCTGCGCCACCGCCCCGAGCTTGGCGCCCTTTTTCTCGGCGAACAGGCGCACGGCCTGCTCGGTCGCTTCGCCGGTCCAAGGCTCGACGGCGGCGAGTTCGGCGGCGATGTCGGCGAGGAGCGAACGGGCTTCCGCGGTCAGTAAGACGCCGGCTTTGTCGTCCAGCGGGATCGGCCGGTCGGTCAACAGAAAATGTGCGCCGTCAATAAGATCGAGCAGCGTCTTGGCGCGTTCCTTCAGGCTCGGCATGGCGGCCAGAAACTGCGCGCGGACCTTTGGCGTCAGCTTGGCGGCGATGGCCTCGCCGCCGGCGATATGCGGCAGAAGCTGGTCGATGGCGGCAAGGAGTACGCCGTCCTCACTTTGCCGCATGTAATGGCCGTTGAGACTTTCCAATTTGGCGAAGTCGAAGCGCGCCGGCGAGCGGCCGATCTGCGGCAGGTCGAACGCCGCGATCATTTCACCGGTGGAAAATATTTCCTGGTCGCCATGGCTCCAGCCGAGCCGCACCAGATAATTGCGCAGCGCTGCCGGCAGGTAACCCATGGCACGATAGGCATCGACGCCGAGCGCGCCATGGCGCTTCGACAGCTTCGAGCCGTCCGGACCGTGGATCAGCGGGATGTGCGCCATCACCGGCACCGTCCAGCCGAGCGCGTCGTAGATTTGCTTCTGCCGCGCCGCGTTGGTCAGATGGTCGTCGCCGCGGATGATGTGGGTCACGGCCATGTCGTGGTCGTCGACGACGACGGCCAGCATATAGGTCGGCGTGCCGTCGGAGCGCAGCAGCACGAGGTCGTCGAGGTTTTCGTTCTGCCAGACGACGCGGCCCTGCACCTGATCGTCGATGACGGTTTCTCCGGTCAATGGCGCCTTGAGCCGGATCGCCGGCTTGACGCCCGGCGGCGCATCGGCCGGATCGCGGTCGCGCCAGCGGCCGTCATAAAGCCGGGCGCGGCCGGCGGCGCGCGCTGCTTCGCGCATCGCCGTGAGTTCTTCGGGGCTTGCATAGCAGGAATAGGCGTGGCCGGACGCCAGCAGGCTCTCGGCGATCTGGCGGTGCCGCGCCACGCGTGAGAACTGATAGACCGTGTCGCCATCCCATTCGATACCGAGCCAGCTAAGCCCATCGAGGATGGCTTCGATGGCGGCTTGCGTCGAGCGCTCGCGGTCGGTGTCCTCGATTCGCAGCAGCATTTTGCCGCCGCGGCCGCGGGCATAGAGCCAGTTGAACAGTGCCGTGCGCGCCCCGCCGATATGGAGGAAGCCGGTGGGCGAGGGGGCAAAACGGGTGACGACCGACATTGCACTCCAGAAAATTGCGGCGATGCAGGAAATTGCGGCTGCGCGCCCGTTTAGCACAGCCGGCAGGGAATTGAAGCAAGGATCGTTGGCGCGATGAATCATTTGCGGCAAAGCGCTCCTCGTTCTCGCGATGCGCCTTCGCATCCGAGTTTTGCCTACGCCACGGCAAGAAAGCCCTTCCCAATCTCCTCCCTCAAAAGGAGGGAGGCGGAGCGCCGATAAGCGCACCACTGGAGTCCGCCCCGCTGCAGAGAGAAAAGCCTGCCAGCGTATGCGGCGAGCACCATCGCTTTTGTCCCGCAACGAAGCGGGAGGCAAAGCGGCGGCGCCCTCGCCTTTCGGCGCCCCACCGCGGTCATGCGCCGAAGGTTTGACCCTTCGACTCGGCATGGGCCGCGCTTCCTGGAATCGCCGGGTGCAAACGGGAGGACCCTCCCCGGCGCCAGTGCAGCGAGCACCTCGCAGTCCGGTCAAGTGCCGGACGGGACGATGCCCAGAACCGCCTAAAGGCACGGCGTATGGCCGCGTCTCCAGGAACCGCTCCCGTTCCACTTTCGAAAGTACCCTCGCGAAAGGTCCCTCCGTGAACGGGATGGTGACGACGTAACTATCTGAAGGACGAATGTCAAGCAAATCTCTTTAACGGTGACATGATGCCCTTTTAACTACTAGGATTAGCCGGTCGGCGTTGACCTTTATCCAAAAGACTTATACCTAATATTCTATCACTTAGACCTTTATGGCTTGGAGTGAGGCCATTGGCCCGCAAAAAAGAAGATTGGGAAGCGCTTAGATTCGAAGCGGCGCAACAATTCACCCCTTCGACTCCCATTGCGGGAGCCGAATTTTTTTCAGGACGCAAAAAACAAATTGACCAACTTTTTGAAGCAATAGCCGAGCGAGGACGGCATGCGATCGTTTATGGCGAACGAGGGGTTGGAAAGACTTCACTGTGCCAAGTCGTGCCACTGATGCTGCCGAGAGGAGTGCGACAAGTACATCATATTCGAAAAGCGGCGGACCCTTTGGATAACTTTACCTCAATCTGGCGAAAGGTCTTTCGCGATATACGTATAATCTCAGAGAGGGACGGTCAGCAAACGAATATCGCGGACCAATATTTTGAACGAGAGATAACTCCAGATGACGTGATCAGAGAACTCAGTGGTTTCA
>JBAQHW010000508.1:0-3244 GCA_049288525.1 Xanthobacteraceae bacterium | reverse complement strand
AGCTGTTGTGGGACATCGGCGCTGGCTCCGGTTCGGTCGCCATCGAATGGCTGCTGGCCGATCCGGCGATGCGGGCGATTGCGATCGAGCGGAGGGCAGATCGCGCGGCGCGCATTCGCCGCAACGCCGCGGCGTTCGGCGTACCGGGACTCGACATTATTGAAGGCGCGGCGCCGGCTGCCCTGTCGGGCCTGGAGACGCCGCAGGCCATATTTGTCGGCGGCGGCGGCGATGCCGGTGTGCTCGACGCCGCGGCGCGGGCGCTGTCGCACGGCGGCCGGCTCGTGGTCAATGCCGTGACGCTTGAGACCGAGGCACTTTTGCTCGCACGCCACGCTGCGTTCGGCGGCGAATTGATCCGCATTGCGATTTCCCGTGCCGCGCCGGTCGGCGAGAAGAGCGGCTGGCGTGCGGCGATGCCGGTGATGCAATGGATCTGGACCAAGCCATGACCGTGCATTTCATCGGCGCCGGACCGGGCGCGGCCGATCTCATTACCGTGCGCGGCCGTGATCTGATCGCGCGCTGTCCGGTCTGTCTGTTCGCCGGCTCGATCGTGCCGCGCGAATTGCTGAACTATTGTCCGCCGCACGCGCGCATTGTCGACACCGCGCCGCTGTCGCTCGACGAGATCGACGCCGAATTTGCCCGCGCTCATGCCGCCGGCCACGACATAGCGCGGCTGCAGTCCGGCGACCTGTCGATCTATTCGGCACTGGCCGAACAACTGCGCCGGCTC
This sequence comes from Xanthobacteraceae bacterium, assembly GCA_049288525.1. Lineage (GTDB taxonomy): Bacteria > Pseudomonadota > Alphaproteobacteria > Rhizobiales > Xanthobacteraceae > BOG-931. The sequence continues at coordinate 2,505 of JBAQHW010000508.1, read as the reverse complement.
GACCGCCGCGGCATTCCCTATACGCTGACGCCGGGCGTGCCGGCCTTCGCTGCCGCCGCCGCGGCCTTGCAATGCGAACTGACCGTGCCTGAAGTCGCGCAAAGCGTAGTGTTGACGCGTGTGTCCGGCCGCGCCTCGCGCATGCCGGAGCGCGAGCAGCTTGCGACTTTTGCCGAGAGCGGCGCGACGCTGGTCGTCCATCTTGCCATCCATGCAATCGATAAAGTCACGCAGGAGCTGACGCCTTTTTATCGCGCCGATTGCCCGGCAGCCGTGGTGGTGCTGGCAAGCACGCCGTCCGAACGCGTCATTCGCGGCACCTTGGCCGACATCGCCGCCAAAGTCGCCGCCGCCGGCGTCGAACGCACCGCACTCATTCTTGTCGGCCGGGCGCTTGCCGCCGAAAACTTTCGCGACAGCGCGCTTTACGATGCCGATTATCGCCGCCGCTTCCGCGGAGGCGCCGCGTGATTTGGCAACTAATTCTTGAATGGCGCGCGGCCGACGAGATTCTGCTCGCGGTCGAACAAGAGAATCTCGATGGCGATATCGCGGCCCGCGACGACGTCTTGCGCGGTCGCTTGCGCGGCGCGGGCGACGGCGTCGCCAAGCGCGATGCCATCTGCCTGAGCCAGGCCGAAGGCTTGCGCCGCGGTGTTGGCGGCGACGATCTGCTCACGCAATCGCGCCGAGCCGCCGCTTGCCGCGGCGAGCGTGCCGAGGCTTGCGCGATCGACCTCGCCGCGCTTGGAATGCAGATCGGTGAGGCCTTGCGCGAGTTTGGTCATTTTGGCGACGCCGCCGGCGATGGTGAGGCGGGACACCGGATGGCGGCCGAGATATTTCAACATACCGCCGACGAAGTCGCCCATGTCGATCAGCGCGATCTCCGGCAGCTTGTAGAACTTGCGCACGGCGGCTTCGGAGTTCGCGCCGGTCGCGCCGGCGATGTGCGTCAATCCGGCGGCGCGTGCGACATCGATGCCTTGATGGATCGAGGCGATCCAGGCCGCACACGAGTAGGGCACCACGATTCCGGTGGTGCCGAGGATCGACAAGCCGCCGACGATGCCGAGACGGCCGTTGAGCGTCTTGGCGGCCAGCACCTCGCCGTCGGGGATGGAAATCTCGACCTCGGCGTCGGCTTCATGGCCAACCGCCGCGGCGACTTCCGCGATGGCATCGCGGATCATGCGGCGCGGCACTGGGTTTATGGCGGGCTCGCCCGGCGCGATCGGAAGACCCGGCCGCGTCACCGTGCCGACGCCAGGGCCGGCACGGAAGGTCACGCCGGCGCCGCGCGTACCGGCGCGCACCGTCGCGCAGATCAGCGCGCCGTGGGTGACGTCGGGATCGTCGCCGGCATCCTTCACCACGCCGGCAGTTGCCGCGCTGTCGTCCTTTCGCGTCATGGCAAGCGCAAAGCTCGGCCGCTCGCCGCGCGGCAGCGTCACCGCGACCGGATCGGGAAACTCGCCGGTGACGAGCGCGGCAAAGGCCGCTTTCGCCGCCGCCGCCGCGCAGGTGCCGGTGGTCCAGCCGCGGCGCAAAGGAGGGACCTGCTTGGGCATCTTATTTCCTTTGCCGCAACGTTTAGTCCCGCCCGGCGCTGCCGTCACCACGGAGCGGTGGCATGAGCGCCTGGGATGCATTGGCGGCACGGCGCGCCGGGGTGCCGATTTTCGAGCCGGGTCATGTTTGGCTGGCGGGTTCGGGGCCGGGCGATCCGGGCCTGCTCACGCTCGATGCGCTCGCCGGACTGGCACAGGCCGATGTCGTGGTGCACGACGCGCTGGTCGATAAGCGCGTGCTGGCGCTCGCCGGCCCGCAAGCGCGGCTTGAATTTGCCGGCAAGCGCGGCGGCAAGCCGTCCGCGAACCAGGCCGATATCAGCGAGCGGCTGGTCGTGCTGGCGCGCTCGGGGCAGCGCGTGTTGCGGCTCAAGGGCGGCGATCCTTTTGTGTTCGGCCGCGGTGGCGAAGAAGCCATGACGCTGGCGGCGGCGGGAATTCCCTTTCGCATCATTCCCGGGGTCACTGCGGGACTTGCGGCATTGGCGGCTGCGGCGATTCCGGCGACGTTGCGCGGCCTCAATCGGGCGGTCATTTTCGCCGCCGGTCACGGCGCCGAGGAGGATTTCGACTGGGCGCCGCTGGCGCGCGCCGGGCAGCCGATCGTGCTGTACATGGTGATGCATAACCTTGATCACATTGCCGCCGCGCTGATGGCAGCCGGTCTTAACGGCGCGACCCCCGCGGCGGTGATCGCTTCGGCGACGACGCCGCGCCAGCGCGTGCTGGTGTCGACGCTCGATCGACTGGCCAGTGAAGCGCGCGAACAGACGTTCGAGCCGCCGGCGATCGTCGTCATCGGCGACATTGTGAACATGCGGGCGAAGCTCCTTGGCGATGAGCCGTCGGCCGGAAAAAAGAGTTCGCTATGACACAAGCCGTCATTGCGAGCGAAGCGAAGCAATCCAGAGCGGCGTGCTGGATTCTGGATTGC
>JBAQHW010000507.1:0-5356 GCA_049288525.1 Xanthobacteraceae bacterium | reverse complement strand
CGTTTGGAGCCGACGGCGGCATAACGGCGAACGTCGCAAATCTCACGTTCTATGCGTGGGGCGCGCAGTATGAAGCACTTCCATTTGCTTCCTCGCTGATCGCGACCACATCATCGACCGCAACGCGTGCTGCAGACAATCTGTACATCCCCTGGACGTCAACCACTTTCGCCGCGCGGGTGAAGGCGACGATGACGGCTGAGGTCGACAATGGCCGATTGCTCGGCGGCAGCTCCGGCGGTCTGCTCTATCAGGCACCCGGACCGAATGCGACCAGCAATAACGGCAGCGCCACGCTTTCAATCGCCGTCAATGCCTGGGCCTCGCAGAACATCGTTGTCGTCGGCGGCTCGCCGTCTGGGCGCCTGGTGTCGGCCAATGGCAGCGCAGCGGCTACCGATAGCAATGCACTGCTGTCGCCGCCACCGTCGGATATTTACCTCGGTGTGGATTCCGGCGGCGCCAATCCCAGCGCCGGACACTTTGCCCAAGTCGGATTGTGGAACGTGGCCCCGACCGCCGCGCAGGCGGCGACGCTGAGCAGTGTGGCGTAGCGGCGTCGCGCCCAGTCGGATCAATCAAGACATGCGGAGTTGGTATGAAACCAGCCTCATCTGCACTCATCGCCTATCTGAATACCGCACGCTCCGCGCCGGACGTGCCATTGCTGTTCGCCGATACGTTCGCCTTCACGCTGCGTTCGGGTTTGATCATGGCCTATACCAATGTCGACGTGACATTCACCTATGGCGGCGTCACCTATCTCGCCAATTCGGTTCTCGTCGACGGCTTGAAGTACAAGGCCTCCGTCGGCCTCGAAGTCGATCAGCAGCAGATCACCGTTGCCGCCCTCGCCACCGACACGATCACCGGCGGCGCGCCGTTTTTGCAGGCGCTGCGCGACGGCGCCTTTGACGGCTGCGAAATTGCGCGCGTTCGTGTGTTTTTTTCCGACTGCATCGGCGGCACCGCAGTCGGCGCGGTGACCTTGTTCAAGGGGCGGCTCGGCACGGTCGATCAGATAGGCCGTACCAGCGCCAAGCTCACCGTGAACTCCGACCTGGTGCTGCTCGACATCGACATGCCGCGCAATATCTATCAGCCGACCTGTCTGCATACGCTGTACGATTCCGGCTGCACGCTGATCAAGAACGCATTTGGAACCAACGGCACGGTTGGCGCCGGTTCGACCGCCTCGACCATCAACTGGTCCGGCGCCACCGCGAATTTCCAACAGGGTTCCATTACCTTCACCTCGGGCGTCAATGCCGGGGTGACGGCCAACGTCAATGTCGCGGCGCCCGGCGTATCGCTGACGCTCGGTTACCCGCTGCAAAGCGTCCCGGCGGCGGGCGATTCGTTCACCGTGTACTACGGTTGCGACCACACGCCCGGCACCTGCCAATCGAAGTTCAACAATCTGTCGAACTTCCGCGGCTTCCCTTATGTCCCGCCGCCGCAGATGGCGGTGTGAGCTACGCCGCCCACACACCTGAGGAAAGTCATGATGGACGTCGAAGCTGCGCAACGCGCCGCCGTCGTTGCCGAGGCGCGCTCATGGATCGGCACGCCTTATCACAATTGTGCCGACATAAAAGGCGCCGGCGTCGATTGCGGTATGCTGCTGGTGCGCGTCTTTGTCGATAGCGGCCTGTGCGCACCGTTCGACCCGCGGCCTTATCCTGTCGATTGGCATTTGCATCGCAGCGACGAGCGGTACCTCGGCTTTGTCTTCGATCGCGGACATGAAGTCGACCGGCCGCTCCCTGGCGACGTGATGGTGCTGCGCTACGGCCGCTGCTACTCGCATGGCGGCATCGTCACCGCGGTGAGCCCGCTGACGCTCGTGCACGCCTATTATCCGGCGCGCCGGGTGGTCGAGGAACAGGTCGTGCGCAACGCGGTGCTTGCCGAGCCCGCGCGGCAGCCGCGTTTCTTCAGCCTGTGGGCCAAGCAGTGAGCAAGTCATGAGCATCTTCCGCGCCGGCACGAGCCAGCCGACCGTGCCGCCGGATTATACCGGCCTGCAGATTCAAACCGCAGTCAACGCTTTGCCGATTCCCATCGTCTGGGGCGAGTCCAAGCTCGCGCCGAACGTCGTGTGGTACAATAACTTCCAGTCCATTGCACAGCAGAGCTCCAGCGGCGGCGGCGGCAAGGGCGGGCTATTCAGCACCGCAACGACGACGACCGGCTACACCTACACGGCATCGATCATCATGGCGCTGTGCGAAGGGCCGATCGCCGCTATCAATCAGGTCTGGCGCGGACAGTCGGTCTATACGCTGGCCGGCCTGGGCCTGTCGCTATTTGTCGGCACGACGCCGCAGGCGGCATGGAGCTATCTGGCGACGACCTATCCGGCGCAAACGCTGGCTTACCAAGGCAGCGCCTATCTGTGCGCGGCGAATTACGATCTCAGCGACTCGGCGACGCTCGACAATCATAATTTTGAGGTGCAGGGCGTCTTTTACGGCAGTGGCGCCAATGGCGTCGATGCCGACCCGGCGATGATCGTCGCCGATTTCCTCACCAACGCCCAATACGGCATCGGCTTTCCCGCCGGTAGCATCGACGCCACGACGCTTTACGGCACCGGCGGCGACGCCTCGTATCAGACTTATTGCGCCGCCGTCGGGTTGGCGCTGTCGCCCGCCCAGAACACCCAGGAGCAGGCATCGAGCATTCTCGCCCGCTGGCTGAGCCTCACCAATACCGCGGCGGTATGGTCGGGCGGGCTGTTGAAATTCGTCCCTTATGGCGATTCCGCCACCGCCGCCGGTGCGGTGCAAAGCGCAGCGATTTCGGTCACTCTGCCGGCCGCCGGCACATTCATCACGCCGACGCCGCAGGTCTATGTGGCGCCGCCGTCGCGCTTTGTCGCCGATCTCGGCGTGACATATTCGGTCAGCGGCACGGCTTTCAGCTACGTCGCCGGCGGCGCGGCGGCAGCGGCCGGCACCTATGCCATTTCGCCGAGCGGCAACTATGTATTCGCCGCCGCCGATGAGAATGCCGGCGTCACCATCAGTTATCAGTACAGCAGCGCCTCCAGCTTCGTGCCGGACGTGACACCGCTCTACAATCTGACCGACGACGATTTCAAGGCGGACCACAACCAGGACCCATTGCAGGTCACGCGGTCGGATCCCTACCAAGCTTATAATGTCTGGCGGCTCGAAATCGCCGAGCGGGTCAACGCCTATAACCTGACGACGGTGGAAGCGCGCGACCAGAACGCGATCGAGCTTTACGGCATGCGGATCGCTCCGACCGTGACGGCGCATGAGATTTGCGATCCGAACGTGGCGCTGATCTCCGGCCAGTTGATGCTGCAGCGGGCGGTCTATATCCGCAATACCTATAAATTCCAGCTCTCCTGGGAATACTGCCTGCTCGATCCGATGGATCTGGTGACGGTAAGCGACGCCGTGCTCGGTCTCGCCAATGCGCCGATCCGCATCGTCGAAATCGAAGAGGACGAGAGCGGCTTTTTGCAGGTGACGGCGGAGGAGTTTCCACTCGGCGTGGCAACGGCAACGCTGTATGCGACGCAGGCGGTATCGAACAGTCCGATCAATCGCAACCTCGCGCCCGAACCGGTCAATACGCCGATCATCTTCGAGCCGCCGGCGGCGCTGGTGGGCGCAACCGCGCAAGTGTGGATCGCCGCCTCGGGCGGAGCCGGTGGCGTCGCCGATCCGAATTGGGGCGGCGCCTTCGTCTGGCTGTCGCTCGACGGCTCGTCCTATTTTCAGATCGGCACCATCGTGTCGCCGGCGCGGCAGGGCATGCTGACGGCATCGCTGGCGGCATTCGCCGGCACCAATCCCGACACCGCCGACAGTCTGGCGGTGAATTTGAGCGAAAGCGGCGGCGTCTTGGCGAGCGCCAGCGCGCTCGATGCCCAGCTTACCAATACGCTCGCCATCGTCGACGGCGAGTTGCTGTCCTATGAGACGGCGACGCTGACGGCGGCGAACCAATACGCGCTGACCGGGCTCTATCGCGGTCTCTACGGCACCACGGCTGCGGCGCACGCCGGCGGGGCGCCGTTCGCGCGCCTCGACAATGCGGTGTTCGAATACGACCTGCCGCCGCAATATGTCGGGCAGACGCTCTACATCAAGCTGCAAAGCTTCAATGTCTTCGGCGGCGGTCTGCAGGAGCTGTCGAGCTGCACCGCTTCCACCTATACGCCGAGCGGCGTCGCCATCGATCACCCGGTGGCGCGGGCGCTTTTGGTCTCGACCTCGTTTGATTTCGGGCCGGTCACGGCGACGGCCGCTACGGCGGACGATTTTGGCACGCCGCCGAGTCTTTCCGTCGAGCTTAACGTCAATCTCGGCACGGCATGAGGATTTGACAGATGACCACAGCGGTTCAGGTTCAATACCGGCGCGGTACGGCGAGCCAGGTGACGTCATTCACCGGTGCGCAAGGCGAACTGGTCGTCGACACCACCAATAATCGCGTCGTCGTGCAGGACGGCGCCACCGCGGGCGGCTTTCCTGCGGCCAAGCTGACCGACGTCGGCACCGTCACCGGGCTGCACGGCTCGAGTTTCCAGACCGGCTTGGTTGAGGATCTGATCGCGTGTTCGGGCGCGTCCTCGGTGTCGACGGTGACGATTCCCAATCGCGCCATTGTCTGCGCGGTGTCGACTTATGTGGTGACGGCGATTACCGGCGCGACATCGTTCAACACCGACGCCACCACGAGCGCGAGCGGCGGCACCGGCACCACGGCCGGCCAGTTCGGCTCAACTCTCGGCATCGCCGCCGGATCGAGCAATTCCGGCGTCATCGGGCCCACCGCCTGGTACGCGTCCTCGACCGTCAAGCTCACCGCCGAGGGCGGCAGCTTCACCGGCGGCACCGTGCGGGTGGCCATCCAGTATATTTTATGCGGCGTGCCGACGAGCTAAGCGCGCGCTTCTAACTCTCCTCAAAATAACGGGTGACCCGATGCGAGCGATTCTCGCCACGGCGATCTATTGCGTTTTGGCCTGCACCATTGCCGACGCGCATAGCGGGCGCATTCATCTTAAGCCTTCACCCGCGGCCATGCTCGGCGCCGGTCTCATTCACATGCTGCAAAGTATGGAGCGGCCGCGGGCGTGGTGTGGCTGGTACATGCGGCAGATCGAGCATGTCGCCGATCCGGCTTTCAACCGCGCGGCCCAGTGGGCGCATTACGGGCGACGCGCTTTCGCGCCCGCGCCCGGCGTCATCGTGGTCTGGCCGCACCATGTCGGCGTCATCCGCGGCGGGCCCGACGCCGCCGGCGATTGGCTGGTCGAATCCGGCAATGACGGCGGCTCCGTGCGCATACGCTTTCGCTCGCTCGCCGGCGC
>JBAQHW010000506.1:0-6923 GCA_049288525.1 Xanthobacteraceae bacterium | reverse complement strand
GGCGCTGTCGCTGTTGCTGCTGGATACGATCGTCGTGCTGTTTCTTGGCGGCGGTATTGCGCGGCTCCTGCCGCGCCGTAGGCGCGCCGCTGCCGCTTCGGTCATGGTCGTCGCAGCGCTGGCGTTGATGCTGGGGCAGGCGCGCGCCCAGGAAGAAACACCCAATCCGGACGTCCCGCAGGCGGCGCTGGAAACCAAGCTCGCTTATGTGGTGACCGGCGATGCCGACGTCGATGCGATCAGTAAGGCAGGGCTGGCGGGCTTGACGCTGTTTCTGGCGCAGCGCACTGCGCTTGAGCCGGGCGATCCGATCGGTCTCGACATCAGCCATGACGAACTGGCGTTTTATCCGCTGATCTACTGGCCGATCGTGCCGGGTGCATCACGGCCTTCGGATGACACGCTCAAGCGCATCGACACCTATATGAAGAACGGCGGCACCGTGCTGTTCGACACGCGCGACGCGGTCGTTGCACCCCTTGGGCCCGGCGGCGAAACGCGCAGTCCCGGCATGCTTGAACTGCGCAAGATACTCTCCTCGCTCGACATCCCCGAGCTCGAGCCCGTCCCGCATGATCACGTGTTGACCAAAACGTTCTATCTGCTGCGGGATTTTCCGGGGCGCTTCGATACCGGCCAGCTTTGGGTCGAGGCGCTGCCGTCAACCGGCGACGACGAGCAAAGCGCAAGCCGGCCGGCGCGCGGCGGCGATGGCGTATCCTCGATCCTGATCACCTCCAACGACTTTGCCGGCGCCTGGGCGACGCGATCGGACGGTCAACCGATGCTGCCTATGGTCGAAGGCGAGCCGCGGCAGCGCGAAATGGCGTTCCGCGCCGGCGTCAACATCGTCATGTACACGCTCACCGGCAACTACAAGGCGGACCAGGTGCACGTGCCGGCGCTGCTCGAGCGGCTCGGGCAATAGTAAATATTACTATTGACTAATAGTAAGTCATATGAATAATGCTCGCGGTCGGCTAGCAAAAGGATTTTTCCGGTGAGCAAGTACGAGCCATTGCCGCAGTTTCTGGGGCGGACCGAGCGCGCGGTCCACCGGCTGAGCTTTGACGAAATCGAACGCATTTTGGGCTTCAAGTTACCCAAAAGTGCCTATGAGCATGAAGCTTGGTGGAGCAACAATCCCACTGGTCATTCCCATGCTCGCAGCTGGATCAAAATGGGCTGGCGCACCGAAGAGGTCGATCTGGCCGACCGCAAAGTTACGTTCCGGCGTTCAAGCCAATATCCGGCCAGCGCCATGCGGAAACGTGATCCTTGGGGTTGCATGGCGGGGACCGTCACGATCCTACCGGATACCGATCTCACCGCGCCATCAGGTGAGAGTTGGAGTTCAGAACAAGGTCGGCTTCTTAATGAGTGATCTTCTGCTCGACACATGCGCCCTGCTCTGGTTGGCGGATGGAGCCGAGCTGGCCGCCGATGCCCACAAGGCAATTGCCGACGGCAATCTTAACGTATCGCCGATCAGCGTGTGGGAGATCGCGAATCTGGTGCGCAAGAAACGCATCGTGCTTGCGATGCCGGTTGTTAGGTGGATTCGGCAAGTCCTGGAAAAGACGGAAGCCGCCATCTCAGACCTTTCGATCGAAGTCCTTGCCGGCTCGTGCGAACTACCGGGATCACCTCCGGGCGATCCAGCCGATCGCATAATCATTGCGACTGCACGCGAGGCCAGCCTGGTCCTGATGACACGCGATAGGGATATTCTGACTTATGCGCGCAACGGCTACGTTCGAACAATAGCGTGTTGAATATGAACCTCGGTGTCGCATTCGCTCCGCTGATCAACGCCTCGGAAATGTGGGCGGCGATTGCGGCTGTGTGCCTGTTTTCGCTATTGCTTTTCGTGACGCGCAGCCGCGGCGCCGTGATCCGGACACTGGCCCTGGCGCTGATCGTGCTGGCGCTCGCCAACCCGTCGCTCACCCGGGAGCATCGCGACCCGCTGAGCTCCATCGCGGTGGTCGTCGTCGATAAAAGCCCAAGTCAGGATTTCGGCGACCGCACTCAGCAAACCGACGCCACACGCACCGCGGTCGTGGAGCAGCTTCACCGGATTCCCGGCGTGGAGACGCGCGTCATCGAAGCCGGACAGGCGGACGGCGAGACCGACGGCACCCGGCTGTTCACTGCGCTGTCTTCGGCGCTGGCCGACGTGCCGGCCGATCGCATTGCCGGCGTCATCATGATCACCGACGGTCGGGTTCACGACGTGCCGTCCGACGCCGCCAGCCTCGGCTTTGCCGCCCCGGTGCACGCCCTGATCACCGGCCATAAGGACGAACGCGACCGGCGCGTCGCGCTGGTCGCGGCGCCGCGCTTCGGCATCGTCGGCCAGCCGCAGACCATCACTTATCGGGTCGAGGATCAGGGCGGCAATGCCAGTACCGCCGAGGTGACGGTGCGTCGCGACGGCGACGTCATCGACCGGCGCACCGTGCCGGTCGGCGTGCCGCAGGACGTGGAGATTCCGATTCCGCACGGCGGACAGAACATCGTCGAGATCGAGGCCTCGCCGCTGCCGGGCGAGCTGACCCTAGTCAACAATCGCGCCGTGGTCTCGATCGACGGAGTCCGCGACAAGCTTCGGGTGCTGCTGGTTTCCGGCGAACCCAATCCCGGCGAGCGCACCTGGCGCAATCTCCTCAAATCCGACCCTTCCGTCGATTTGGTGCATTTCACCATTCTGCGGCCGCCGGAAAAGCAGGACGGCACGCCGATCAATGAATTATCGCTGATCGCTTTCCCGACGCGCGAGCTGTTTCAGCAGAAGATCGATCAGTTCCAGCTCATCATCTTCGACCGCTATGCGCGCCAAGGCGTGCTGCCGATGATCTATTTCGACAATATCGCGCGTTACGTACGCGACGGCGGCGCAGTGCTCGTCGCCGCCGGCCCGGATTACGCCAGCCCGACCAGCGTGTGGCATACGCCGCTCGACGCCATCCTGCCGGCCGAACCGACCGGCGAGGTGACCGATCAGGCCTTTCATCCGCGACTGACCGAACTCGGCAAACGCCATCCGGTGACGCGCGGGCTTGAAGGGTCGGACAGCAATCCGCCGCATTGGAGCCAATGGTTCCGTATCGTCGATACCCAGAACACCACCGGCACTGCGGTGATGCAGGGGCCGGATCAAATGCCGCTTCTGGTCCTAGCGCACCAAGGCGAAGGGCGCGTGGCGCTGCTGCTCTCCGATCAGCTCTGGCTGTGGGCACGCGGCTTTCAGGGCGGCGGCCCGCATCTCGATCTCTTACGGCGCTTATCGCACTGGCTGATGAAGGAGCCGGATCTCGAAGAGGAGTCGCTGCGGCTCAAGGTCAGCGGCCATAATCTCGTCGTCCGCCGTCAGACCATGGCCGACACCGCCGCCGACGTGACCTTGACCGCACCGTCAGGCGCCAAACGCACGCTGAAACTCAATCCGACCGAACCGGGCGTCTGGGAATCGACCGTCAGCGCTAACGAACTTGGCTTGTGGCGCGCGACCGACGGCAAACTCAATGCTCTGGTCAATATCGGCCCGGCCAATCCGCTCGAATATGCCGAGGTGACCTCGACCACTGCGGTGATGTCGCCGCTCACGGACGCGACCGGCGGCGCTTCGCGGCGCCTCGATGACGGCAGCGGTCTTCATGTTCCGCGCATCGTCGCGGTGCGCTCGGGCGACACTTACAAGGGCGACGACTGGATCGGCCTGAAGATGCGTGACGCCAGCGTGGTGCGCGGCATCGGCGTATTGCCGGTCTTTAGCGGCATGATCGGTCTTTTGCTGCTGCTCGGCAGCCTTTCCGGCGCCTGGGCCCGGGAACGCTAATCTCAATCCGGCCGGATCGGTCCCGAGACGCCCTCGAAGGCACTCTCATCAAGCTCGGCGACAAGTAGGCGCGCCGGATCCACGGGACCCGGCATGGTGGCGCGGCCCGGCGGCACGCGCTTGAATCCGCTTTTTCCGTAATAGGCCTCGTCGCCGACCAAGAACACAAGGCGATGCCCCTTGCCCTTGGCATCCCCTAACGCGCGCTCGATCAATGCCTGGCCGACGCCACGCTCGCGAAATGCAGGCTCTACAGTCAACGGTCCGAGCAGGAGCGCCTTAGTCTCGCCGATACGGATCGGCGACAGCCATACCGATCCGACCAAGAGCGTACCGATGCGCGCGGTGAACGATATATCGAGCCGATGCGCCGCCTGTTCGCGTAACCGGTACGCAGTCTTGGCGAACCGGCCCGGGCCGAACGTGCGCTCGTGCAGGCGTTCGATCGCCGGCGCATCGGCGGGCGTCTCCGGCAGGATGGTAAGCGCGATATCGTTCATCGTCGCCGCCTACCATCTCGTGCGATACAGGTCCAGCGGTGCCCTATCGCCGGCGCCGATAATGACTAAATTGAGCCGACATATCAGCGGAGAAGACCATGGGTTTGCTCGTCGACGGAGTCTGGCAGGAAGACGTCTCTCGCACTAAAGAGGGCCAGTTTCTCCGGCCCTCGTCGGTGTTCCGCAGCTTCGTCACGGCCGATGGCGGCGCCGGTCCCACCGGCAAAGGCGGCTTTAAGGCCGAAGCCGGCCGCTATCACTTGTACGTTTCGCACGCCTGCCCGTGGGCGCACCGCACCATGATCTTCCGCAGCCTGAAGAAGCTCGAAAATGCGATCTCGGTTTCGGTAGCCGAGCCGCTTTACGGCAAGACCGGCTGGGAGTTCGGCACCGCAAACGGCGGTACGCGCGACGAGGTCAATGGCAAGACGACGCTCGCGGAAATCTATCTGATCGCCGATCAGCATTATACCGGGCGGGTGTCGGTGCCGGTGCTGTGGGACAAAAAGCAGCGCACCATCGTCAATAACGAGTCGTCCGAAATCATTCGCATGCTCAATTCTGCCTTCGATGCGCTCACCAATGTGCGCACCGACTACTACCCGGCGGACTTGCGCGACGCCATCGACCGTGTCAACGACTTGGTCTACACGACGGTCAATAACGGCGTTTATCGCGCCGGCTTTGCCACCTCCCAGGAGGCTTACGAGCAAGCGGCCCGCTCCCTCTTCGTCACCTTCGATCAACTCGAAGAGCGGCTGTCGCGGCAACGTTATTTGGCCGGTCATCAAATCACCGAAGCGGACTGGCGGCTGTTCACCACGCTGGTCCGCTTCGATGCCGTCTATAACGGTCACTTCAAATGCAATCTGCGGCGCGTCGCCGATTATCACAATCTGGAAAATTACTTGCGCGATCTGTACGCGGTGCCAGGGGTTGCCGAGACCGTCAGCATGGATCACATCAAGCGTCACTATTATGGCAGCCAGCGCCAGGTCAATCCGACCGGTATCGTCCCGATCGGCCCGTTGCTCGACTTCACCGCACCGCACGACCGCGGGCGCTTCAACTGATATCGCGCAGCCAATGAAAAACGCGCCGTTTCTTTTGAAAACGGCGCGCCTGCTGCCTCAAACCGGCTTCAACGTTTCTACCAACCCCATCCGAAGCTCACGCTCGGACCCGGCTCGTTGTAGTTGTAGTAACAGCTATTGTAATAACCATTGTTGTAATAGCCGTTGTAATACGGCCCGTACCCGTTGTCGTAGCAAGTGTTGTAGCCGGGCTCATAGGCGTAGAGACCGTCCCAGCCGCCGCCATACCAGCCGCGATGCCGATGCTCATTTAAAGCATAGCGCGAGCGGTAGTGGTGCGGACCTCGCGCGAAGTTACCCCGTGCAAAGTTGTTCCGCACAAAATTGTTCGGCGCTGCCACATTGTTCGCCCTCAAATTAGCGCCCGCGCTCACCCGCGGCGCGGCCATCATCCCGCTCATTGCAGCCGCGTGACCATGTCCAAAGCCGCCGGCATGACCGAAGCCATGGCCGCCGTGCCCGAAACCGCCGCCATGCATCGGCGCTGCGACGGCGCCGCTGACGCCTAACGCCAAAGCAGCAGCCGTAACAATCAAAACTCTACGCATCCACATTTCTCCTTAATTCCGAATCGCCCACCTTGGTGGTGCAACGTCGGCGTCAGGCGATAGTTGCAACGCGCTATTCAGATCGAAGAATTACGGCGCGCTACAACGTCGCGGAGATGCCATAATCCAACAGTTCCTCACCACAGTTCCGAAGGCGGGCGGCCGGTGAGGACCTCAGCAATGCGCTCGCGCGTCGCTCGGGCCGTATCTGCCGGTAGCGCCTGCGGCGAAAAGAAGCCGTGCTCGACGATTTCGTGGTTCGGTTGCGGCGGCGCGATCTGGCGGAAGGCCCGCACAACATAGAGCGCAACGTGGTCGCGCCGCGATGCGCGGCGATTGAAATACAGCGCGTGCAGAACCGGCGGCTCGGCCAACTCAATATTGCCTTCTTCGCGCAATTCGCGCTCCAACGCCGTCAAGAGCGTCTCGCCCTTTTCGACCCCACCGCCCGGCAGATGCCAGCCCGCCACATATGAATGCTTGACCAAAAAGACCCGGCCCTCGCCGTCGAAAATCAGCGCCCGCGCGCCCACCGTCAGGCCGCGCGATATACGCCAATAGGCGTGTAAAAACAGACGGATAGTAGGTTCGAATGGACGGCGGATAACGTCAAATCGCATCTTGCATTCCCTGCTCGCATCAATACTTAGAAACGTTCTAAGATAAACTGACGCGGTCTCTCCGACCTTGCACCACCAAGAGGCATTCGTGAAACGTTTCGCCGATCTGACCGAGCAGGAAATTCTTGCGCTCGCGATCTCCAACGAGGACGAAGACAACCGCATCTACCGCTCGTTCGCGGACCGGCTGCGCGCGGCCTACCCGGAGACCGCGGAGCTGTACGATCGCATGGCGCAGGAGGAGATCGGACATCGCGATATGCTGCTTGATTTGCATCGCAGAAAATTCGGCGATTTTCTGCCGTTGATCCGCCGTCAGG
>JBAQHW010000505.1:0-6267 GCA_049288525.1 Xanthobacteraceae bacterium | reverse complement strand
ACGTCCTTCACCGCCATGACCGACCGGCTGAAGCGGCCGTCGTCCCAAGCCGCCGCTGCGCGCTTTTGACTTTCGACCGCATAGGCATCGACGTCGTCGCGCGAAAAGCCGTATTTTGTCGCGATCAAGTCGGCGGAAATGCCTTGCGGCAAAAAATAATGCGCCACCGCAATCGACGGATCGAGAGCCCAGGCGCCGCCCGCCGAACCGATGCCGACGCGGCTCATGGATTCAACGCCGCCGCCGACCGCCATCTGCTGCTGACCGGACATGACTTGCGCGGCAGCGAAGTTCACGGCGTCAAGTCCGGAGGCGCAGAAGCGGTTGATCTGCACGCCGGGGACCTCATCGCCGTAGCCGGCCACCAGCGCAGCAGTGCGCGCGATATCGGCGGCCGCCTCGCCGACCGGATCGACGACGCCCATGACCACGTCATCGACCAGCGCGGTGTCGAGGTTGTTGCGGTCCTTGATCGCGGCGAGCACCTGGCTGGCGAGATTGAGCGCGGTCACTTCGTGCAGCGCGCCGTCGACTTTGCCGCGGCCGCGCGGCGAGCGCACGTGATCGTAGATGAAGGCGTCGGGCATGAATTCCTCTTAAAGCTCCATCGCGCCGCCCTTTGGCGCATCTGCAATAGCTAGAAAGCCTCGGCCGGTAATTCCATAGTCGACGTGGCGCCGGCTTTTATGCGGGCAAGATGCGTCGCCGCCGCCGGCAGCATCCGTTCCATGAAAAAACGCGCCGTCGTCAGCCGCTCCGTCATTCGTCCCCCTGGCCCGCCGCCGGCAGCTTTGCCCTTGGCGACGTCCGCGATCAGGCACCACATATAGCCGAGCGCCACCAGCCCCAAGAGATGCATATAATCGGTCGCGCCCGCCCCGGCATTATCGGGATTGCCGAGTGCGTTTTGCAAGAACCACATGGTCGCCTGCTGCAATTCGCCGAGCGCCTGATTGAGCGGCGTGACAAAAGGCGCCATGGCCGCGTCGGCACTGCGGTCCTTGATGTAGGTCGTGACCTCGGCGAAGAAGGACTGCAGCGCCCGGCCGCCGTCTTTCGGCAGCTTACGGCCGACCAGGTCGAGGGCCTGGATGCCATTGGCGCCCTCGTACAGCATGGCAATCCGCGCATCGCGCACGAACTGTTCCATGCCGTGCTCGGCAATATAGCCGTGACCGCCGAAGACCTGTTGGGCCGCAACCGTGTTGGCGAAGCCCTGGTCGGTGAGCACGCCTTTGATCACCGGCGTCATCAAGCCGAGATGGTCCTCGGCTGCCTGTCGTTCCTTGGCGTCTTCCGACCGCGCCGCGATGTCGCCCTTCAGCGCAGTCCACAACACCAGAGCGCGCGCCGCTTCGTTGAAAGCACGAATGGTCATCAGCATGCGGCGGACGTCGGGATGCACGATGATCGGATCGGCGGGCTCATTCGGAAATTTCGCGCCGGTCAGCGCGCGTCCGGCTAGCCGCTCCTTGGCGTAGGCGGCGGCGTTCTGATAGGCGACCTCCGATAGTGCCAATCCTTGCACGCCGACGCCAAGCCGCGCCTCGTTCATCATTGTGAACATCGCCTGCAGGCCGCGGTTCGGCTCGCCGATCAGCCAGCCGGTCGCAGCATCGTAATTCATCACGCAGGTGGCGTTGCCATGGATGCCCATCTTCTCTTCGATCGAGCCGCAGGACACGGCATTGCGCGCACCCAGCGCGCCGTCGGCCGCCGGGAAAAATTTCGGAACGACGAACAGCGAGATTCCCCGCGTGCCCGGTGGCGCCCCGTCGATACGGGCGAGCACGAGGTGCACGATATTTTCAGCGAGGTCGTGCTCGCCGGCGGAAATGAAGATTTTCGTTCCCGAAATCTTGTAGCTGCCGTCGGGCTGCGGCGTGGCCCGGGTGCGAACCAGCCCGAGATCGGTGCCGCATTGCGGTTCGGTCAGGTTCATGGTGCCCGACCATTGCCCGGCAACAAGCTTGGGCAGGTAAATCGCTTTCTGTTCTGGAGATGCGTGTGTATGCAGCGCGGCGATGGCGCCCTCGGTGAGGCCCGGATACATGGCAAACGCCATATTCGCCGAACAAAGAAATTCATTCACCGCCTGGGCCAGCACCATCGGCAAACCCTGGCCGCCAAATTCGGCCGGCGCCGACAGTCCCATCCAGCCGCCGCCGGTAAGCCGCCGATAGGCGTCCTTAAAACCCGTCGGCGTCGTGACCGACCCGTCGTCGTGGCGGCGGCAGCCTTCTTTGTCGCCGACGCGGTTGAGCGGGGTCAGCACCTGTTCGGCAAACTTGGCCGCCTCGGCAAGCACCGCCTCGACGACGTCGGGGCTGGCCTCGGCGAATCCGGGCAGGTTGTTATGGCGCTCGATATGGAACACGTCGCCCAACAGGAACGCCACGTCGTCGACGGGAGCCCTGTAGCTCGGCATGATATCCTCCCCGTTCCGCGGGCTGCGCCATGGCGCCCGCCGGTCCCCTGCAAATTAACCGATTTGCCGCGTCGTCACGATGGCGATTTACGGGGTACTGCCTTGCGGCCGGAAGTGGCGGCAACCCCAGCCGAAAGCCGGGCCCCGGCCCGCGTTAACCGCCTGTTTACTCTAATCCTGAAGAGTCCTCCCCGAGGACATACGGCTGCGCCCTCCGCTTCGTCTGTTTAACGAGCCCCCGCTCAAAACAGGGCCCTCTCGTTCCTCCCGAAGTGGTTTGGCGCACAAATGAAATCTGGCGGTCCGTGGAATCTCAGAGGCCTCCGTCCAGAAGCGCGCGAAGCCGCCCGCGATGCCGCGCGCCGCTCCGGGGTATCGGTCGGAGAATGGCTCAACCAAGTCATCCGAGAGGACGACGACAGCGATCACGGCGAGCCGATGCGGGCCGCTGATCACGAAGACGACGAAGACGAGTGGGGCGAGGAGCCGCGCCGGAAAATAAGGCCGGAATCGCGCCAAAGCAGCCGTCGCGCCAATGGTGCCCCCAGCACCCAGGAAAGCGAGCCGCCGCGGCGTCGCCGCCGGCACCGGCCCGAAGCCGAGATCGCGCGCGAAGCCGCCGTCGCCCGCGAGGAATTCGGCGAAGTCCACGCCCGCCTCGACCGGCTCACCCAGCAGCTCGAACGCATGGCTCGAACCAGCGCCCCACGGCTGACCGGGGCGCCGGCGCCGCAGCCTTATACGCGTGCGGCGCCGCAGCCCTATACTCATCCAGCGCCGCAACCACGTAGCGGCGCGCCGTTGCCGAGCAACATGCCGAGTACTGGTGCGCGCACGTCGATCGACGATGCCGTTGCCGAGATCGCCGAACGGCAGCGGATGCTCTATGGCAGCGACCAGCAGGTTGCTCCGATTGCCCCCATGCCTCCGCAGCCCCCGGAGCCGATGGAATCCCCGCCGGCGGCGCGGCTTGCGGCCGACCGCCAGGAACCGGTCGAGCCGGCTGTCGACATCAGCAATCTCGAGGAACAGCTCCGCCATATCACCGCGCGCATCGAGACGCTGCGACCATCGAACGATTTCGAACGAGTCATCAAATCGTTCCGCCACGATCTCTCGGACATCGGCCAGCAGCTCACCGATGCGCTGCCGCGCCGCGCCGTCGAATCGCTCGAAGTCGAGGTGCGGGCGCTCGCCACACGGCTCGATCATTCGCGCGATGCCGGCGTGGATTTGGGCGTCCTGGCCGGGCTCGAGCGCGGGCTCAACGAGGTCCGCGACGCACTGCATGGATTGACGCCGGCGGAAAACCTTGTCGGCTTCGACGATGCGGTGAAAGCGCTGGCGCAAAAGGTCGACCTGATTATTGCCAGGGAAGACCCGGCGGCGTTGCAGCAGCTTGAAACGGCGATCGGCGCTTTGCGCGGCATCGTTTCGCATGTCGCCTCCAATGACACGCTGACCAAGGTTTCGGAGGATGTCCGCGCCCTCGCCGCAAAAGTGGACACCGTCGCCAACAGTGCCGCCAGCGGGCAAGCCCTTTCGGCGCTGGAGGGCCGCCTCGACACGCTGACCAACGCGCTGCACGCCTCGACCGAAGCCGGTCAGGCGGTGCCGCACGAACTGGAGAAACTGCTATCCGGGCTGATCGAGAAGCTCGAATGGGTTCAGCTTACGCAAACCGATCACGCGGCGCTGGGCGCGCTTGAGGATCGGATCGCGCAATTGATCAAACGGCTCGATGCCTCCGATGCACGGCTCGGCAATCTCGAAGCGGTCGAGCGTGGGCTCGCCGACCTGCTCGTCCATCTCGACCAAATCCGCGGCGGCAGCGGCGCGGCAAAGACCACGGTCACGCCCAAGGCCCCTGCTGTCGACGCCATCGTGCGTGACGTGGCCGAAATCAAGCGTAGCGACCGCCGCACCCAGGATTCGCTGGAAGCCGTACATGGCGCCGTCGAGCATGTCGTCGATCGGCTGGCGATGATCGAAAGCGGCATGCACGAGGGCGCGGCGAACGCGGAAGCTCCGAGCGAAACAGTCGCGGTACCGGAACCCCAACCGGCGCGGCAAGCCGTCCCGGAGCGAGCGGTCGAGCGGACGGTCGATCCGGCGGCAATGCTCGGAGCGGCGGTTGCGGCTCCCCCGCCGTCGAACTTCGAGGCGGCGGCACGGCGCGCCGGAACCTCGCGGCTGCCGATCGATCCCGACCTGCCTCCCGATCATCCGCTCGAGCCCGGCAGCGCCGCCGGTCCGCGCGCGATGCCGTCGGCGGCGGAGCGTATCGCCGCATCGGAGGCGGCGGTCGATTTCGCCAAGCCGCCGGTCATTGCCGAGCCTGGCGAAAAAGCAAATTTCATCGCCGCCGCGCGCCGCGCTGCTCAGGCGGCCGCTGCGGCTTCGCCGGAACGTCACCCGCGTGCGCCAAGCGCTGAGTTCCACGTTATTGAGGACAAAAATCCGTCGCGGGTGCGCAAAGTGCTGGTGGCCGGCGGTGCCGTCCTGGTCGCGGCCGGCTTTCTGCACGTCGCGCTGCGCATGTTCCAAGACCGCGGCACTCCCAACCAGGCCGCGCCGGCGGCATCTTCGGCACCATCCCAGCCGACGGCGCCGCCGACCGTCCTGCCGCAACCGGATGCTTCCGGCAGCGGTCCGCGGCGGGGCCCGCTAATTTTGCCGGTTCCCGGCTCCTCGTCGGACAACGCGCCGGCCAGCACGCCTAGCGCCGGACCCCAACCAACGATGAGCGCCCCGCAAATCGCTCCGGCCACTCGCCAGGCGGCGCCAGCTTCTGCACCGGCGCCGTTGCCGCAACAGCAATCGTGGCTGCAGAACTACTCCGGCGATATTACCGGCGCATTGCCGCGACGCGTGCCGCCGCTTCCCCACGTCCAACCGCCGGCGAACATCGCCACCGCCCCGCCGCCGGCCTCGGCGCCGGCGATGGTCAACGAAAAATTGCCCGCGACCATCGGCGGACCGAGATTGCGCGCCGCCGCCATTGCCGGCGATGCCGCGGCCGAATTCGAAGTGGCGACGCGTTTTGCCGCAGGCCACGGCGTACCCGTGAGCAACGAACAAGCGGTGCGCTGGTTCGAGCTCGCTGCCAAGCAAGGACTGCCGCTGGCGCAATTCCGTCTCGGCGGCTTCTACGAAAACGGCATCGTGGTGAAGAAAGACCTCGCCGTGGCGCGCGACTTTTACGCCGCGGCGGCCGCCAAAGGTAACGGCAAGGCGATGCACAATGTGGCGGTCCTTTACGCCGAGGGCATCAACGGCCCGGCCGATTATCGCACCGCCGCCCTATGGTTCCGCAAGGCCGCCGACTGCGGCATCAAGGACAGCCAATACAATCTCGCCATCCTTTATGCGCGCGGCATCGGCGTGGCGCAAAACTACGCCGAGTCCTATAAATGGTTCGCGCTCGCCGCCAACAGCGGCGATGCTGACTCCGCCAAGAAGCGCGACGAAATCGCCACCCATCTCGATGCCCAGGCGCTCGCGGCGGCAAAACTTTCGGTACAGAAATGGACGGCAGAGCCGCAGCCGGAAGACGCCATCGCCATCAAAGTGCCGCCCGGTGGCTGGGATCTTCCCGAGCATGCGGAAAAAGCGACGGCTCGCGCAGCAGCCGCGAAGCCGATCTCGCTGCAGCCCAAATTCAACTGAGTGTCAATCGGCTAGTGGTCCGATTCTAACATTCGCACCCCTGTTCGGGATGCCATCATGCGAATGTTAGAATCAAAGGACCACTCGCAAATGTCAGTTCCTAGTGGAGCTTTTGGATTTGACATTCGCTTCACGAGTTTGCGGCTGGGTGGGTAGCGAATGTCAAATCC
>JBAQHW010000504.1:0-15362 GCA_049288525.1 Xanthobacteraceae bacterium | reverse complement strand
GGCGTCGGCTGCGCCGCGGCGCGTTCGATGGCCGCCAGCATATCGCCCTTGGTGACGCGGCCGTCCTTGCCGGAACCAGGCACGGTGCCGGCGTCGATGCCGGATTCGGCCGAAAGCTTGCGCACCGAGGGCGCCGGCGGCGTCTCGGCGGCCTTGGCCGGGGCAGAAGTCTTGGACGGAGCGGAAGTCTTGGCCGGAGCGGAAGTCTTGGCGGCCTGTGGCGACGGTGCCGCGGCGGCGGCCTTTGCCACAGCCGGGGCGGCGGCAGGAGCCTGCTTAGCGCCGCCGGCACCATCCTTGATCTGGCCGAGCACCGCGCCGACGGCGACGGTTTCGCCGTCCTTGGCAGCGATTTCGCTCAATACGCCGGCGGCCGGCGCCGGCACTTCGATCGTCACCTTGTCGGTCTCAAGCTCGACCAAGGGCTCGTCGACCGCGACCGCCTCGCCGGCTTTCTTGAACCATTTGCCGATGGTCGCCTCGGTCACCGATTCCCCAAGCGTCGGCACGCGAATCTCAGTCATGATATCCTCTCTCAGCGGGGAATTAACTTAAGGCCTCGTCCAGGAACCGCTTGAGCTGGGCGAGGTGCAGCGACATTTGTCCCACGGCAGTCGACGCCGACGCCGGGCGCCCGGCATAGCGGGCGCGGCGGTGCTTGGCGCCGATCTGATTGAGAACCCATTCCAGAAAGATATCGACGAACACCCAGCCGCCCATGTTGCGCGGCTCCTCCTGGCACCAGACGATCTCCGCCTCCTTGAAGCGCGACAGCTCGGTCATCAGCGCCTTGGTCGGGAACGGATAAAGCTGCTCGATGCGCAACAGATAAATGTCGTCGATACCGCGCTTCTCGCGCTCGTCGTAAAGGTCGTAATAGACCTTGCCGGAACAGACGACGACGCGGCGGATCTTGCCATCGGCGACAAGCTTGATGGTCTCGTCCGGCAGCATCTGGGCGTCGTCCCAGAGGAGGCGGTGAAACGAGGTATCCGGACCCATTTCGTCCAGCCGCGACACCGCCCGCTTATGGCGCAGCAGCGACTTCGGCGTCATCAGGATCAGCGGCTTGCGGAAGTCGCGCTTGAGCTGGCGGCGCAGGATGTGAAAGTAGTTTGCCGGCGTGGTGCAGTTCGCCACCTGCATATTGTCTTCGGCGCACATCGACAGGAACCGCTCGAGCCGCGCCGAGGAATGCTCTGGACCCTGCCCCTCGTAGCCGTGCGGCAGCAGGCAGACCAGGCCCGACATGCGCAGCCATTTGCGTTCGCCGGACGAAATGAACTGATCGAATAGAACCTGCGCGCCGTTGGCGAAATCGCCGAACTGCGCCTCCCACAGGGTAAGCGCATTGGGTTCGGACAACGAGTAACCGTATTCGAAGCCGAGCACGGCTTCTTCCGACAGCATCGAGTTGATGACTTCGTAGCGCGCCGCGCCGTCGGCGAGATTGTTGAACGGCGTGTAGCGGTTCTCGGTCTCCTGATCGATCAGCACCGAATGCCGCTGTGAAAACGTGCCGCGCTCGGAATCCTGACCCGACAGCCGGACACGATGGCCGTCGAGCAGCAGCGTACAGAATGCCAGCGCCTCGCCGGTCGACCAATCGATCCCGATGCCGGTCTCGATCGCCTTGCGGCGATTATCGATGAAGCGCGTCAGCGTCCGGTGCAGATGAAAATCCGGCGGCAGCGTCGTGATTTTCTCGCCGATTTCCTTGAGCTTTGCGATTTCGACGCCGGTCTTGCCGCGACGCGGATCGTCGGTATCGCCGGCGGTCTTGAAGCCGGCCCAGCGGCCATCGAGCCAGTCGGCCTTGCTGGCGCGATAGCTCAGGGCGGCGTCGAGCTCGATATCCAGCCGGTCGCGCCACTCCGCCTTCATCTTGTCGACTTCGCCGGCGCTGACGACACCCTCGGCGATCAGCTTGTCGCCGTAGATTTCCAGCGTTGACGGATGCTTGGCGATCGCCTTGTACATCAGCGGCTGGGTGAACGACGGCTCGTCGCCCTCGTTATGGCCGTGGCGGCGATAGCAGAACATGTCGATGACCACCGGCTTCTGGAATTTCTGCCGGAATTCGGTCGCGATCTTGGCGGCAAACACGACGGCTTCCGGATCGTCGCCGTTGACGTGGAAAATCGGCGCTTCGATGATCTTGGCGACGTCGGACGGATACGGCGAGGATCGCGAATAGCGCGGATTGGTGGTGAAGCCGATCTGATTGTTGACGATAAAGTGCAGCGAGCCGCCGGTGCGGTGGCCGCGCAATCCGGACAATCCGAACGATTCCGCGACCACGCCCTGGCCGGCGAACGATGCGTCGCCGTGGATGAGCAGCGGCATCACCATGCTGCGGTCGCCCGCCGAGGCGCCGAGCTGATCCTGCTTCGCGCGCACCTTGCCGAGCACCACGGGATCGACGATTTCCAGATGCGACGGATTGGCGGTGAGCGACAGATGCACCTTGTTCTGATCGAATTCGCGGTCGGATGAAGCGCCCAGGTGATATTTGACGTCGCCGGAGCCTTCCACCGCGTCGGGTGTCGACGAGCCGCCTTTGAATTCGTGGAAAATGGCGCGATGCGGTTTCGCCATCACCTGCGCCAGGACGCTGAGCCGGCCGCGATGCGGCATGCCGATCACGATGTCGCGCACGCCGAGCGCGCCGCCGCGCTTGATGATCTGTTCCAGCGCCGGGATCATCGACTCCCCACCGTCGAGACCGAAGCGCTTGGTGCCGGTGAATTTCAGATCGCAGAACTTCTCGAAGCCTTCGGCCTCGACGAGCTTATTGAGGATGGCGCGCTTGCCTTCGCGGGTGAAGGTGATCTCCTTGTCCGGGCCTTCGATACGTTCCTGAATCCAGCCCTTTTGCGCGCCGTCGGAGATGTGCAGGAACTCGATGCCCAGCGTCTGGCAATAGGTGCGCCGCAGGATGACGACGATCTGCCGCACGGTGCCGAATTCCAGCCCGAGCACCTTGTCGAGGAAGATCGGCCGGTCGAGATCGGCGTCCGAAAAACCGTAGGTGCGCGGGTCGAGCTCTTCGGTGTTTTTTGGCGCTTCCAGGCCGAGCGGATCGAGATTGGCGTGAAAATGGCCGCGGGCGCGGTAGGCGCGGATCAGCATCAGCGCCCGGATCGAATCGCGGGTGGAGCGTTCGACCTCGGCCGGCGATAGTTCGACGCCGCGGGTTTGCGCCTGAACCTTGACCTTGGCGCCGATGGTCTTGCCGGCTTCCGCCCAATTGCCGTCCAGCGCCGCGACGAGATCGCCTCCCGGCAGCGGCGGCCAATCCGGCCGGCCCCATGACGGCCCGTCGGCGTTCTTGGCCACGTCCCCGGCGTCGTCTTTCAGGCTTTGGAAGAACGCCTGCCACTCGGTATCGACCGACTTCGGGTCGGTCTCGTAACGCGCGTAGAGGTTGTCGATATAGGCGGCGTTGCCGCCGTAGAGAAACGAAGTGAGGGCGAAAGCGGCGTTCGCGTCCTGGCGAGACATGGCGGCAATCCTTGGGGCTATCCTTGGGCAAATCCCGAACTGGGGAAGGGCAAACCCGGCGCAATACGTAAAAGCCGAACGCGTGCGCAGAACACACGCGAATCAGCCAAGCCCGGCGCTCGGCTCGCTCTGTTTACTCTATTTAATAGCCAGATGCGGCAGGGAAAAGACGCTAGAAATGAATCGTCATTTCAATATTTCGGCGAGTGTATGGCCCAAGCGCGCCGGCGACGGCGATACTTTGATGCCGGCGGCCTCCATGGCGGCGATCTTGGAGTCGGCGCCGCCCTTGCCGCCGGCGATGATCGCGCCAGCGTGTCCCATACGCCGCCCGGGCGGAGCAGTCCTTCCGGCGATAAAGCCCACCATCGGCTTCTTGCGGCCGCGTTTGGCTTCATCCTTGATAAACTGCGCCGCGTCCTCTTCCGAGGAGCCGCCGATTTCGCCGATCATCACCAAGGCTTCGGTCGCCTTGTCGGCGAGAAACATTTCCAGCACTTCGATGAAGTCGGTGCCCTTGACCGGATCGCCGCCGATGCCGACGGCCGTGGTCTGGCCGAGGCCCTCCCGCGTGGTCTGGAACACCGCCTCATAAGTGAGGGTGCCGGACCGCGACACGATGCCAACCTTGCCGGTCTTGAAAATATTACCGGGCATGATGCCGATCTTGCAGGCGCCGGCGGTCATTACGCCGGGACAATTCGGGCCAATGAGGCGCGACTTCGAGCCGCACAGCGAGCGCTTCACCTTCACCATGTGGCCGACCGGAATGCCCTCGGTGATACAGACGATCAGCGGTATCTCCGCGGCGATGGCTTCGGCGATGGCGTCTGCGGCGCCCGCCGGCGGCACATAGATGACGGTGGCGTCGGCACCGGTTTTCTCCCGCGCTTCGGCCACGGTGTCGAACACCGGCAGGCCGAGGTGCGTCGAACCGCCTTTGCCGGGCGAGACGCCGCCGACCATCTTGGTGCCGTAAGCAGCGGCCTGCTCGGAATGGAAGGTGCCGTTCTTGCCGGTAAAGCCCTGGCAGATGACCTTGGTATTGTTGTCGATCAGGATGGACATCAGGCCGCTTCCTTCACCGCTTTGACGATCTTCTGAGCGGCATCGTCGAGATCGTCCCCGGAGGTGACGTTGAGCTTGGAGTCGGCGATGATCTTCTTGCCGAGTTCGACATTGGTGCCCTCCAGCCGCACCACCAGCGGCACCTTCAGTCCAACCTCCTTCACCGCGGCGACGACACCTTCGGCGATCACGTCGCATTTCATGATGCCGCCGAAGATGTTGACCAGAATTCCCTTCACGTTCGGATCGGAGGTGATGATCTTGAACGCGGCCGAGACGCGATCCTTGGTGGCGCTGCCGCCGACGTCGAGGAAGTTCGCCGGCGCCATGCCGTAAAGCTTGATGATGTCCATCGTCGCCATGGCGAGACCGGCACCGTTGACCATGCAGCCGATCGAGCCGTCGAGCGCGATATAGTTGAGATCGAATTTCGAGGCCTCGATCTCCTTGGCGTCTTCCTCATTTTCGTCGCGCAAGGCAGCAATCTTCGGATGCAGGAACAGCGCGTTATTGTCGAAGTCGGTCTTGGCGTCGAGGCAGACGAGCTTCTTGTCCTTGGTGACGACCAGCGGATTGATCTCGAGCAGGCTCATGTCGGTGTCGATGAAGGCCTTGTAGAGATTGCTCAAGAGCGGGCTCAACTGCTTCGCCAGATCGGCGTCCAGATGCAGCGCATGCGCAACGGCGCGGACGTGGTGCGGGCAGATGCCGGCGACCGGATCGATCGAGATGGTTACGATCTTCTCCGGCGTATTGTGCGCCACCTGTTCGATGTCCATGCCGCCTTCGGTCGACACCACAAGCGCGACACGCGAGGTCTCGCGGTCGATCAGCATCGACAGATAGAACTCCTTGTCGATGGCCGAGCCGTCCTCGATGTAGAGGCGGTGCACTTGCTTGCCGTGCGGGCCGGTCTGGTGCGTGACCAGGATCGAGCCGATGAGCCGCGCCGCTTCCTTCTTCACGTCATCGATCGATTTGACGACCTTGACGCCGCCGGCCTTGCCGCGGCCGCCGGCGTGGATCTGCGCCTTCACCACCCACACCGGACCGCCGAGCTCCTTGGCGGCCTTTTCGGCTTCCTCAACGGAAAATGCCGGAACGCCGCGCGGCACCGGCACCCCGAAGTCGCGCAACACAGCCTTGGCTTGGTATTCGTGGATGTTCATATGGGCCTCTCGCGTGTCCCGGATGCGGTGCAACGCGAAGCAGCGCGCCGCCGATCCAAGACCTTAGCATGCAACGATCCCGGGTCTGCAGCGCACCACTGGGTGCTGCGCTGCGCCTGGGAAAACAAGAGTTACTTGCCCAAATCGGGCGCGATCTTCCTGCAGGCGTCGACCAGGCCTTTCACCGCTTCCGCCGATTTCTCGAACATCGCCCGCTCGGTGCCGTTCAACTCGATCTCGACGATACGCTCGACGCCTTTGGCGCCGAGCACCACCGGGACGCCGACATAAAGGTCTTTGACGTCGTATTCGCCGTTGAGCCAGGCGGCGGCCGGCAACACGCGCTTCTTGTCGCGCAGATAGCTTTCCGCCATCGCAATCGCCGACGCCGCCGGTGCATAGAACGCCGAGCCGCTCTTGAGCAGGCCGACGATCTCGCCGCCGCCATTACGCGTGCGGTCGACGATTTCGTCGATGCGCGCCTGCGAGGTCCAGCCCATTTTGACCAGGTCCGGCAGTGGGATGCCGGCTACCGCCGAATAGCGCACCAGCGGCACCATGCTGTCGCCATGACCGCCGAGCACGAAGGCGGTGACGTCCTGCACCGAAACATTGAATTCGTCGGCGAGGAAATACCGAAAGCGCGCCGAATCGAGCACGCCGGCCATGCCGACCACCATGGTCTTGGGCAGGCCGCAGCACTTCTGCAGCGCCCACACCATGGCGTCGAGCGGATTGGTGATGCAGATGACGAAAGCGTTCGGGGCGTATTTTTTGATGCCGGCGCCCACCTGCTCCATCACCTTGAGGTTGATGCCGAGCAGATCGTCGCGGCTCATTCCCGTCTTGCGCGGCACACCGGCGGTGACGATGCACACCGCGGCGCCCTCGATCGCCTCATAGGAATTGGTGCCGCTCAGGCGGGCGTCGAAGCCCTCGACGGGAGAGGCTTGCACGAGATCGAGCGCCTTGCCCTGCGGGATGCCTTCGGCAACGTCGAACATGACGACATCGCCAAGCTCTTTCAGACCGATCAGGAGGGCCAGCGTGCCGCCGATCTGACCCGAGCCTATCAATGCGATTTTGCTTCGCGCCATCAGACAGATTTCCTTGATTGGTGAAGAAAGCCCGACTGTTCGGGTCATTAGCCCTTTCGGATGACGCGTTCAAGTCGGGGCAATTCGCATGCCGGCCGGCCGCAGGAACGAAAACGGTTCCCACACGCTTACTGGGGCACGACACGCTTACGAGTGGATGATACGATCATTGCCGAGGGGAAGCTCAAGCTGGATGGCAAGCGAAACGAGCGAGACGGGTAAGGCGCGGCCGTCTTGGCGGTTCATCCGCATGCTGGGCCCAGGCCTCGTTACCGGCGCCGCCGATGACGACCCGAGCGGCATCGCCACCTATTCTCAGGGCGGCGCCCAGTTCGGCTATCTGCTCGGCTGGACGATGTTTCTCACCACGCCGTTCATGATCGCCATTCAGATGGTCAGTGCCCGCATCGGCGCTGTGACCGGCCAGGGTCTGGCGGCGAATTTGGGCAAGGCGCTGCCGCGGCCGGCGCTGTACGGCGTCGTCGGCCTGTTGCTGATCGCCAACACCCTCAACATCGCCGCCGACATCGCGGCGATGGGTGATGCGCTGCATCTCGTCGTCGGCGGACCGATGCTGGTCTATATCGCGCTATTCGGCCTTGGCTGCCTTACCGCCGAGATTCTGATCCCCTATCATCGCTATTCCAGTTACCTCAAGGCACTGACCCTGGTGCTGTTCGCCTACGTCGCCGCCGCCTTTAGCGTGAAAATTCCCTGGGGCCAGGTCGCTTTCGAGACTTTCATTCCGCATATTTCGTGGAATCGCGGCTTCATGCTGATGCTGGTAGCGATCTTCGGCACCACCATCAGCCCGTATATGTTCTTCTGGCAGGCCTCGCTCGAGGCGGAAGACCGCAAGCTCCTGGCCGCGACCAAAACGACAACAACCGCAGCGGCCAAAACAACGGCCAAGACAACAGCCAAGACAACAGCCAACACGACATCAAAGACAACGGCGAAGAATGCGCGCAATCGCAAGCGTCTGACTCAATACGACGCGACTCGCATTGCCTTCGACACCACCAGCGGCATGCTGCTGTCGAACGTGATCGGCTTCTTCATCATTGTGACGACCGGCGCGACGCTGCACGCGCACGGCGTCACCCACATCGACACCGCAGCGCAGGCGGCCAAGGCTTTGGAGCCGTTCGCCGGACCTTTGGCATTTCTCTTGTTCGCGCTCGGCATCGTCGGCACCGGCCTGCTCGCCGTGCCGGTGCTCGCCGGATCGGCGGGTTATGCCGTCGCCGAAAGCGTCGGCTGGAGCGGCAGCCTGGAATTGCCGGCACGCGGCGCGCCGGGCTTTTATCTGGTGGTGGCGGCGGCAACGCTCGCCGGGCTCGGCGCCGCGCTCACCCCGCTTGATCCGATCCGGATGCTGTTCTGGAGCGCCGTCGTCAACGGCGTCGTTGCGGTGCCGCTGATGGTCGGGATGATGATCGTCGTGGGCAGCTACAAGATCATGAACAAGTTCGCCGCCTCGCGCGCCTTGATGATCGGCGGCTGGGGGGCAACGGCGCTGATGGCCGCCGTCGTTGCCGCCATGCTCGCCACCAGCTTCGGCGGTTAGGTTTCGACAATCCCGGTCGACGCGCCGCTGGTCCCGCCATGCAAAGCGCCGTGCGGCCGCGCCAGGTAGGCTTGCGATCGCATCTCGATCAGCCGCGAGGCGGCGCGCTTGAATTCGCCCGCTTCGAAGCCTTCGTCGGCGCGATAGAGGGCATCGGGCTCGGCAGCGGCGGATGCGATCAGCTTCACATTGTGATCGTACAGCGTATCGACCAGGATGATGAAACGTTTGGCGGCGTTGCGATTGTCGTACGTCATCGCCGGCACGTGGTCGAGGATGACGGTGTGATATTCATGCGCGATGCGCAGATAGTCGGCGGCGGCGAGCGGTTCCTCGCATAGATCGTGGAAGGAAAATCGCGCCACCCCCATGAACGCACACGGCACATGCACGCTGCGTCCGCGCACCGCAAGCTCGGCCGGCGCGCCGCCATGTCCGCCGGTTAGACGCCGCCAGGCGTCGTCGAGCCTGGCATCGGCCGGCGCGTCGGCCGGCACATACCACACCGGCAAACCGGCAAGCTTCTCCAGACGAAAGTCGGTGCGCGCGTCAAGGCGCACGACATCGACATGCTCGTGCAGCATATGGATGAACGGCACGAACAGCGCGCGGTTCAAGCCGTCCTGATAAAGGTCGTCCGGCGCGACGTTCGACGTTGCGACCAGCACGATGCCGCGGGCGAACAATTGCGCAAACAGCCGCGCCAGAATCATGGCGTCGGCGATGTCGGTGATATGAAACTCGTCGAAGCAGAGCAGCCAGGCTTCATCGGCGAGCGCATCGGCGACGCGCCGGATCGGATCCTCGTCCTGATGCTCGCCGCGCTTCATGGCCTGGCGCACGGCAAACACTCTTTCATGAACGTCGAGCATGAATTCGTGAAAATGCGCGCGGCGCTTGCGCTCGACCGGCGAGGTCTCGAAGAAAAAGTCCATCAGCATGGTCTTGCCGCGGCCGACTTCGCCGTAGATGTAGAGGCCTTTGATCGGCGCGCGCGCACGCTGGCGGCCGGCGAACAGCCAGCCGAGCGCCGAGGATTTTCGCGCCAGCCGATGCTCGGCGATGTGCACTTCGAGCCGCGCCATCCGCTCGATCACGGCAAGCTGCGCCTCATCGCTCTCGACGCGGCCTGCGGCGACACTTGCGGCATAATGCGCTGTGACGGAATTCGACATATCAATGGCTGTGAGACCGACGGATGCGCGTTAACGCTTGTGGTTGACGTTGCCAAGCCTGGTGCCGCCTCGCGGCACGAACTGCGACGCGACGAACGGTGACTCTACGAACATCGTGCAACCATTTTGCCAACTTTTTCGCGCCAACTCTTTGCGTGCCAGCTATTTGGCGTGTCAGCTATTTGCTCGCCAAGCATTTGGTGAATTGCCGTCGCGAATTCGTCGTAAACGGCGCACGAGCCATGCGTATACGGAATATAGGCATGTTGCTCAATCCTTTGCCTTGCCAAATTTTTACGGCACCCAACATGATGCTCTCGATTCGTGGGCGTTTCGAATTCGGGACGCCCGCTTGCTTTCTGGGAGGAAGCGAGAAGGAGGTCTCATCGGCGACTAAGGTCAGGAGGCCCAATTGCGTGAAGTCCTTCCCGAATGCGGCGTCATCCGCAAATTGTGGATCGGCGAAACCAACAAATACCGCGACCATGTGCTGCGGCTGGATGCCGAGAGCCGGCGCAACCGCTTCGGCGGTGCCGTGTCGGATGACTTCATCCGCGGCTACGCCGACTTGACGTCGAGCCTCGACACCGTCGTGCACGGATTTTTCATTGACGGCACGCTGCGGGGCGCCGCGGAGCTGCGGTCGCTCGGCCGGCGCTTGCCGCATCAGGCCGAAATCGCATTCAGCATCGAAAGCGCCTGGCAGAGTCACGGCGTCGGATCGGCGCTGCTCCGCCGGACCCTGCTCGCGGCGCGCAATCGCGGCTACCGCCATCTGCACATGGCCTGCCTCGCCGACAACCGGCGCATGCAGCAGCTGGCGCGCAAATTCGATGCCGAGCTCACTTTCGATTTCGAAAGCGTGATCGCCGAGGTCGAATCATCGCGCCCGACGCCGCTGTCGCTGATACGTGAATTGATGTCGGACGGCCATGGCTTCGCCACCGCGATGCTCGAATTGCACTCGCGCATACTGCGGGCATGATCGAGCCGGCGGGACCAAATGCCGAACCAGCTTACAGCATGATGCCGGCTTCGCGGCTGTCGGCGCTTTGCCGGGTGAGCGGATAGATTTCCTCGGCGATATAAGGGCCGCCGCCGACGGCCGCACGCGAGGAGAACAGGACGAAGCGCGTGACTGGAAACGAGGCCGAGCGATAATGACCGCGCGCGGCGAGGTAATCGGCGACCTGATGGCTCGAGCAATCGCGCAACCGCGCCAGCGTAACATGCGGGGTGTATTTGCGGCCTTCGGGTTCCAACCCGAGCCGCTGCAACAGCCGCTCATGCTCGGCCTGCAGTTCCATGAGCGGCGTGACCGCCGCGGCCGCGGCAACCACGGCGCGCGGCTTGCGGCCGCCGAAAGACGTCAGTCCGTCGAGGCGCAGTTCGAACGGCCGGCGGTGCACCCGATCGAGCACGCCGGCAATCTCGCGCGCCAGCGCGTCGTCGATGTCGCCGATAAAGCGCAAGGTCAGGTGATAGTTTTCGGGATCGAGCCAGCGTGCGCCGGGCAGGCCGCCCCGCATCATGCCGAGCGACTGGGCGATCGAGGACGGGATTTCGAGACCGGTGAACAAGCGGGGCATGACAACCTCCCGGGCTCGCTGCGCGAATCACGACACCTTCAGAATGGGGTCATCGCGGCGCGCGCGCAACCCTTACGACGGGCTTTGCTTGCGGTTCTCTACCTCACCGACCAGTTCCCGCAGCTTGGGCAGAATGCGCGACACGATCACCGCCACGCCGGCGGGATTCGGATGCATGCCGTCCGCTTGCTCGAGAGCGAGGTTTCCGGCGACGCCATTGAGGAAAAACGGATAGAGCAACACGCCGTATTTGGCCGCGAGCTGCGGATAAATGCGCTCGAAAGCGGAAGCGTAGTCCGGCCCCAGATTCGGCGCCGCCCGCATGCCGCACAGCAAGACGGAAATGTGACGTTGCGTCAGATGCTGCAAAATCGAGTCCAGCGCGGCACGCGTCACGTCCGGTGCGATGCCACGCAACATGTCGTTGGCGCCAAGCTCGACGATAACCGCGTCGGTTCCCTTGGGCACCGACCAGTCGAGCCGGGCAAGCCCGTCGGACGCGGTGTCGCCGGAAACGCCGGCATTGGCCACCGTCGCGGCAATCCCGGCCTGGGCCAGGGCTGCCTGCAGCGCCGGCACAAAACCGTCTTTGTTGGCAAGGCCGTAACCCGCGGTGAGCGAATCGCCGAGCGCAACAATATGAATTGGCGCCGCGGCGATGGCACGCATCCCTGTTGCGGCAAGGACTGTCACGCTACAAACCGCCAGGATTGGCACGATGATGCGTTGCCATCGGCGTGAGGGGGCGCGCGAGTGGCCGCGTTTCTGGGCGCCTTTTTGGGCACGAGTGAGGTTCGTTGCAGGCATGAACGACATTGTCCGGCATCCTATCGCGGCCGACACCATCGTGCTCGACGGCGTCAACCTGTCGCTCGGCCGCGGCGCGGGCCGCGTCCATATTTTGCGCGACATCGCCCTCAATATAGGCCGCGGCGAGGCGGTTGCGCTGCTCGGCCCATCGGGCTCCGGCAAGTCGACACTCTTGATGGTGATGACCGGTCTGGAACGGCCCGACTCGGGCACGGTGACGGTCGCCGGCGAGGAGCTGAGCCGGCTCGACGAAGATGCGCTGGCACGCTTTCGCGGCAGGACCATCGGCATCGTGTTTCAGGCCTTTCATCTGATACCGACCATGACGGCGCTGGAGAACGTCGCCGTGCCGCTCGAGCTCGCGGGGGTCGCCGATGCGTTGCCGCGCGCCGAGCGCGAGCTGGCTGCGGTCGGCTTGGGCGCGCGCCTGCATCATTATCCGGCCGAGTTGTCCGGCGGCGAGCAGCAGCGTGTGGCACTCGCCCGCGCGCTTGCGCCCGATCCGGCCATCCTCGTCGCCGACGAGCCCACCGGCAATCTCGACGAGGCCACCGGCGGCGACATCATCGAGCTGTTGTTCCGCGGCCACCGCGAGCGCGGCACGACGCTGATCATGGTGACCCACGACAGCGAGCTCGCGGCCCGTTGCGATCGCGTGCTGCATCTGCATTCCGGCAAGATCGTCAGCCGCACGGCCTCGGCGGCAGCGCCAAACACAGCGCCAAAGTCAGCACCATGAAACTCAGCACCAAGTCGCAGACGGCACGCGTACCGTTTTGGCTCAAGCTCACCTATACCGCATTCATGGCGGTGCTGATTCCGGTCTATTGGCGCTCCTACGGGCCGACCAATTTCCTCTACTTCTGCGACATCACGCTGATGCTGCTCTTGGTCGCAATCTGGACGGAAAGCGCGCTTCTGGTTTCGATGGGCTGCGTCGGCATTCTGGTGCCGCAGGCGTTTTGGGTCTTCGACTTTCTGGTCAACCTGACGGGACATTCGCTCACCGGCATGACCGACTACATGTTCGACGCGAGCCATTCGCTGTTCTTGCGGCTGTTGTCGCTGTTCCATGGCTGGTTGCCGTTTCTGCTCGTCTATCTGGTGTGGAAGCTCGGCTACGATCGGCGGGCTTTGCCGGCATGGACCGGATTGTTCGCACTTGACATGATGATCTGCTTCTTTCTGATGCCGCCGCCAACGCCGCATCCAGGCCTCACGCCCGTCAACATCAATTACGTCTTCGGCCTGCGCGACACCGCTGCGCAAACGCTACTGCCGCCCGATATCTGGTTCGCCGGATTATTGCTCGGCATCCCGCTCTTCGTCTTCGCGCCGACACACTTTCTCTTGGCTGCTATCATGCCCGCCGCGCCGGTTGGCGGGCGCCAACAGGCGTACTGATGCTGGCGCCCGGTCCACAAGCTAGCCGGTTCTATCGTCAGCGCTTTGCCTTGCGCTTCATCCGGCGCGATTTGCGCGGCGGCTTGCGCGGCTTCGGTGTCTTCATCGGCTGCATCGCGCTCGGAGTGATGGCGATTGTCGGTGTCGGCTCGGTGGCCGCAAGCTTAAACAACGGCATCGCCGGCGCCGGCCAAATCATCCTCGGCGGCGATCTCGCCGTGACGCTGATTCAGCGGCAGGCAAGCGACGCCGAGCGCGCCTTCCTCGAAGCCCACGGCCAGGTTTCCGTCGTCGCCACACTGCGGGCGATGGCGCGCACCGCCGACGGCCGCTCGACCCTGGTCGAGCTCAAGGCGGTCGATCGCCATTATCCCATGTTCGGCACGGCGGTGATCGATCCGGTCATGCCGCTCGGTACGCTGCTTGCGCAAAAGGACGGCGCCTATGGCGCGGCGGTCGATCCGGCGCTGTTGACCCGGCTCGATCTGAAAACCGGCGATCGCATCGCCATCGGCGGCGCGACAATCGAATTGCGCGCCGCACTGACCAACGAACCGGATAAGCTCGCAAGCGGCATCGGCTTTGGTCCGCGCGTCCTCGTCAGCGAGGCCGCGCTGCAAGCCTCCGGACTGGTACAGCCAGGCAGCCTCATCCGCTGGCAATACCGGCTGCGCCTGCCGCAAGGCGATTCCAGCGACGCCGCGGTGGAACGCCTCGACAATCGGATAAAGGCGCAATTCCCGCAGGCCGGCTGGGAAATCCGCACGCGCAGCAACGCTGCGCCGGCGCTTGAGCGCAGCATCGCCCGCTTCAGCCAGTTTCTCACGCTGGTCGGCCTCACCACGTTGTTGGTCGGCGGCGTCGGCGTTGCCAATGCTGTGGCGAGCTACCTCGCCCGCAAGCGCGACGCCATCGCCACCATGAAGGCGCTTGGTCTGACCGGCAGCGGCGTCTTCGCTGTCTATTGCGGCGAGATCCTGCTGGTCGCGCTCCTTGCCGCCGTGACCGGCGCCGCGGCCGGCGCCGCACTGCCCTACGTCATCGTCCACGCTTTTGGCGCGATCATTCCGCTGCCGATCGAGCCGGCGCTCTATCCTCATGTGCTGGGATTGGCCGTGGTCTACGGTCTCTTCACGGCGCTGGCCTTCGCTCTGTGGCCGCTCGGTCGTGCCCGCGAGATACCGGTGGCGATGCTGTTTCGCGACCAGGTCGCCGGCGAGCGACGCTTTCCGCGGATGCGCTACATCGTCGCCACCACGGCGATCGTAGCACTGCTTGCCGTGCTTTCGATCGTGACGACCTATGACCGGCGCGTCGCCCTATTCTTTGTCATCGCCGCCGCAACCGTATTTGTGGCCTTGCGGCTGATGGCGCTCGCGGCCATGGCGCTGGCGCGGCGTCTGCCGCGCCAGCGTTCGACGGTTCTGCGCTTGGCCATCGCCAATATTCATCGTCCTGGCGCGCTGACACCGAGCGTCATGTTGTCGCTCGGTCTGGGCTTGGCACTGCTGGTGACGCTGGTCGAGATCGACGGCAATTTGCATCGCGAATTGGCCGAGGCGCTGCCCGACAAGGCCCCCTCCTTCTTCTTCCTCGATATCCCGGTAACGGACACGGCCCGCTTCGATGCCTTCCTCCGCCAAGAAGCGCCGGGTTCGACGCTTGACCGTGTGCCGATGCTGCGCGGGCGCATTGTCGCGGCCAACGGCGTTCCTGCGGAGCGGCTCAAGCCGGCCGCGGGATCGCGCTGGGTTCTGCGCGGCGACCGCGGCATCACTTATGCGGCCGCCATCCCAGCCGGTTCACGCATCGTCGCCGGGCATTGGTGGAGCGCCGACTATTCCGGGCCGCCGCTGGTTTCGCTCGAGAACCGGACGGCGCAGAATTTGAATCTCAAGATCGGCGATACGATCACGGTCAACGTGCTGGGCCGCGATATCACCGCGCGGATCGCCAACCTCCGCGCCGTCGATTGG
>JBAQHW010000503.1:0-2351 GCA_049288525.1 Xanthobacteraceae bacterium | reverse complement strand
ATGTACGTGCTGCGCCGCATCCTCAACCCGATGGGCACCATGGATGCCATCGACTTCCTGCTCGACAAGCTGCGCAACACCAAGGGCAACAGCGAGTTCTTCGACTCGAGGAATACGTAAATGCCGCCTAGCGCATGTTCCGCAAAAGTGGAAACTGGTTTTGCGAAAAGGACATGCTGAAACAAACAGCTAATAGCGTATCCCGATTCTGTTAAATCGGGATACGCTATAGCGGCATCGGAATACGACGGCCGGGCTCTTGCCCGGCCGTTTTCATTTGAAAACTCTGCGGCGCCTTATCCCGGTGCGGTGGCTTCGCCGGAGATATCCGGCTGAGAAATCTGAACGGTGGCGCGCGGCACCGCGGCGCGATCCGCCGCTAGTCGGCAAAGCCAATGGCTGACGACAATCGCCACCAACGCCACCACGGCCCCGCCGACAACATCGATGGCGTAGTGGGCGCCGTCGATCGGCGTTGCCGCGATCAGCGCGAGATTAAGGGCCACGGCTATCCAGCGCACATAAGGCACGGCGCTCAAGGCCCAGACGAAGATCAGGGCGGCCGCGGTATGGAAGCTCGGAAAGCTGACCAGGCCTTCGAGATTGTTGAGATGAATCACACGCAGCGCGCCGGAGCGCAGGCCTTCCATTGTCGGCTCGGGCGTGTAGATGCCGGCGGGGATATGCGCGACTTTTGCCAGATCGACATGGACGAAGGCGGTGAGCGAAGGTGTGAATACGGAGATCAACGCCGTCATCAACAGTGCGACGGCGATCGCCAGGATCATCTGCTGGAGACGCTCGAACCGATTGCAGACAAACATCAATACCGGCACCAAGGCGAACTGTGGCAGCATGGAAAAATAGGCGACGCTAGTGGTTTGCGCGAGCCAGGGCCGATGGTTGAAGAAATCGAGATAGGCGCGGCGGTCAAACCCGAGCGCGTTGTCGATCGCATAGAGGTCGGCGTCGCGATAGGGGAAATCGGCTGTGACTGCGGCATAAGTCAGCAGGATGCCGAACAGCAGGATGAGCAGAATTTGTGTGGTTGCTTCGGTGATCGCATAGATGCGCGGATCGGGTCGAATGCGGCGATAGAATTGGCTGATGCCGACGGCGAGGCCGACCGCGGCCAGCAATGACGGATTACTGAATGGCGCAACCGTCAGCCCGCCAAGCGCTAAGCTTACGGCGGTTGTTGCGGCCATAGCGGCGATCAGCCACCAGACCATGCGTGCGCGGTTCTGTCCCAACCGGGCTCCCCCGATCCTTTGATCTTTGGTCTTGCCGGGACGCAGCCTGCCGCGACAGGCTTAACATTGGCTGTTACGAGGGATTAACGAGCGCGCCTTTGCTTCGTAAGTTGAAAGGAGTGCTAAACCCATTGTTATAACTGTTTGGAACCGCACAATGATGTCACGCGTTTTGGCGCGTGTGAAAGGATTGGGAAACTACCTTTTATCTTTGATCTGTTTGATCTTTAATCCGATGGTGCACGATGGACCCATCGAGTGCCGGCTCGACAAGCCGCGCAATTACCACGGGCACCAGCGCGCTCTTCGACTCGATGAATTCGGAGAGCATGATCCGGAAAAAGCCTGCCTCGGACTTGATCCGAGGGTGCAATTCGGTTTTCCGGAATGATCATGCGCCAATAAAATCTGGCGCGGCGGGCTTAGCTGCGTGGCGGCGTCTTAGCGGCGATGACGGGCGTCGCGCGGCTGGCGTTGAGCGCCAGGTCGGGATCGACGAAGCACATCCCACCTTTACCGACGGCGTTCTCGCAATCGGCTGACGTCATGTAGCCGCATTGCACCACGGCGTTTTTTTGTGTGGCGTAGCCGCACCACTGGTCGGCGCGTGCGCCGGTCGCCGATAGTGCGGTCAGGGCTAAAGCCAAGACGATCCCGTTTCGCATGGATGAGTTCCTTTGCTGTGCCCCGGTCTGCAATAAGCATTGGTTGCTACTCAGCACAAATCCTCTACGCACAAATTACACTATCAAGAATGTCGCACCGCCTCGATGGCGGTATTGAGGCCGCCGGGCTCGCTCACCGGCAATGAGCAACGCTCACCGATACAGACAAAGGCTTGCGCGCGGGCGGCAGCGATGTTTTGCCGCGCCGGATGATCGTGCGGCAACGCCGCGGCGGTGGCTGCGGCCATGACGATGCGGTCAAGCGGCGACAGCCTGCGGGCGGCGGCGAGCAGCGCGTCGGCATCAGGCCCCTCCCCGGTGACCACAATCTGCATGGCGCGCAGCCGCAGATCGATGGCGTTGAACAGCGCCATATGCATGTAGAGATTTTCCGTTGCCGCCGGCGCGATAGCCGCAATCAGGCGATCGGCCT
>JBAQHW010000502.1:0-7971 GCA_049288525.1 Xanthobacteraceae bacterium | reverse complement strand
TGATCGCGACAAAATACGGCTTTTCGCGCGACGACGTCGATGCCTATGCGGTCGAAAGTCAAAAGCGCGCAGCGGCGGCTTGGGACGACGGCCGCTTCAGCCGGTCGGTCATGGCGGTGAAGGACGTCAACGGTCTGACCATCCTGGCCAAGGACGAACACATGCGGCCGGGCACGACCATGCAATCGCTCGCCGCGCTGCAGCCGTCGTTCGTGCAGATGGGCGAACTGGGCGGTTTCGACGCGGTCGCCATTCAGGCGCATCCGGAAGTGGAATATGTCAACCACGTCCATCATGCGGGCAATTCCTCGGGCATCGTCGACGGAGCTGCGGCGGTCCTGGTCGGCAACAAGGAGACAGGCGAGAAGACCGGATTGAAACCGCGCGTGCGCGTGCGCGCCTTCGCCAATATCGGCTCCGATCCGGCGCTGATGCTGACTGGTCCGGTCGACGTGACCAAGAAGGTCCTAAAGCGTGCCGGCATGACGCTCGACGACATCGATCTCTTCGAGATCAACGAAGCGTTTGCCTCGGTGGTGCTGCGCTATCTGCAAGCCTTCGATCTCGATGCCGCCAAGGTCAACGTCAACGGCGGCGCGATCGCCTTGGGCCATCCGCTCGGCGCTACCGGTGCCATGATTCTCGGCACGCTGATCGACGAGATGGAGCGACGCGACGTTGCCACCGGGCTGGTCACGCTCTGCATCGGCGCCGGCATGGGTACGGCCACGATCATCGAGCGGATCTGAGGCCATGCCCAAGATCGACATCGTTAAACTTCCCGTCGATACGCGCACGGGATATCCTAAACCTTTCGATCGGATGGTCGCCGGACGGGAGCGCAAGCGCCTCGGCAATGCCGCCGGCCTCGACCAGTTCGGCGTCAATTTGACGAGGCTGAAGCCCGGTGCCGCTTCGGCGCAGCGGCATTGGCACGAGAAGGAGGACGAGTTCGTCTACGTTCTCGAAGGTGAAGTCGTGCTGATCGAGAATGGCGGCGAAACCGCGCTCGCGCCGGGCGATGCCGCCGGCTTCAAGGCCAACAGCGGCGACGGCCATCATCTTGTAAATCGCGGCAAGCGCGATGCGGTCTATCTCGAAGTAGGCACCCGATCGAAGCACGAACGCGTCGAATATCCGGACGTAGATCTTCTTGTCATTCGCGACGACGAAGGCTTCCGCTACACGCACAAAAACGGCGAACCGTATGGCTGAGAGCAAGGCGACCAATTTTACCATCGATATCGACGGTGACGGCATAGCGCTGGTCACCTGGAACGCACCCGGCCGCACGATGAATGTCATCGATACCGCGGCGACCGAGGAGCTGTCCTCGATCGTCGAAGAAACCGCGACCGACGGCGCCGTCAAGGGCGTCGTGATCACCTCGGGCAAGGACACGTTCTGCGCCGGCGCCGATCTCACGCTGCTGGAAAGCTTGAGCCGTACATTCGCCGACCTGGTAGCGTCGCAGGGCGAGGAGGCGGCCAGCGCACGACTGTTCGAGGAGAGCCGCAAGTGGTCGCTGTTGTGCCGCCGCATCGAAACCTGCGGCAAGCCCTGGGTCGCAGCCCTCAACGGCACCGCGGTCGGCGGCGGTTTTGAGCTCGCGCTTGCCTGCCACCGCCGGATCGCCGCCGACAACGGGCGGACGCGGCTTGGTTTGCCTGAGATCAAAGTCGGCCTGTTTCCCGGCGCCGGCGGCACGCAACGCATCCCCCGCATGCTGCCGCCGTCCGATGCGCTGCAATTTCTGCTCAAAGGCGATCAGCTTGCGCTCAACCGCGCCAAGGCGATGAAGCTCGTCGATGCGGTGGTACCGTCCGGCGACCTCGTCAAAGCGGCGAAGGAATGGATCAAAGCCGGCGGCACGGCCAAAGCGCCGTGGGACGTCGACGGTTTCAAGCTGCCGGGCGGTCCGGTCTATTCGAAGGCCGGGATGATGGTATTTCCGCCGGCGAATGCGATCTATCGGCGCGAGACTTACGACAACTATCCGGCGGCGCGCGCCATTCTGCAGGTCGTCTATGAGGGCTTGCAGCTGCCGATGGATCAGGCACTGCGCGTCGAATCGCGCTGGTTCGCCAAGATTCTCCGTTCGCCCGAAGCCGCGGCGATGATCCGCTCGCTGTTCGTCTCGATGCAGGATCTGAACAAAGGCGCGCGGCGGCCGCCAGTCCCGGCCAAGCCGCTGAAGAGGATCGGCGTCCTCGGCGCCGGTTTCATGGGCGCCGGCATCGCCTATGTGAGCGCGCTGGCCGGGCTCGACGTTGTGCTCATCGACCGCGACCCGGAAACCGCCGAGAAGGGCAAGGCCCACTCAAGCAAACTGATGACCGATCAGGTTAATCGCGGCCGGGCCACCAGCGCCGATCGTGACACTGTGCTGGCGCGAATCCATCCGACCGCCGATTTCGTCGCGCTGAAGAATTGCGATCTCGTCATCGAAGCCGTGTTCGAGGACCGCAAGATCAAGGAAGAAGTCATCTCCCGGACGCAGAATGTGCTCGGCGAGCAAGCGATCTTCGGTTCCAACACCTCGACGCTGCCGATCACATCCTTGGCGGGAGCATTCAAGGATCACAGCCGTTTCATCGGCATTCATTTTTTCTCGCCGGTCGAGCGCATGATGCTGGTCGAGATCATCATGGGCAAGGAAACCGGCGACGCCGCGCTGGCGGTGGCGCTCGATTTCGTCCGCGCCATTCGCAAGACGCCGATCGTCGTCAATGACTCGCGCGGCTTCTACACGTCGCGGGTGGTCGGCACCTATATCCGCGAAGGGCATCTGCTGCTGACCGAAGGCGTGCCGGCCGCGATGATCGAGAATGTCGGACGCATGGCCGGCATGCCGGTCGGACCGCTGGCGCTCACCGACGAAGTCGCGGTCGATCTGGCCTGGAAGATTCTCAAGGCAACCGAGGCCGACCTCGGCCCCAAGATGATCGACCTCAAGCAAAAAACGCTGCTCGAGGAGATGGTGGAGAAGCGAGGACGCTACGGACGCAAGAACGGCAAGGGGTTTTACGACTATCCGCAGAACGGGCCGAAGCGTTTGTGGAAGGGACTGGCCGATCTGCAGCCGGAGAAGCTCGATCCCGACGCCATCGACATCGCGGTCTTGAAGCAGCGGCTGCTGGCGATCCAGGCGCTCGAATCCGCCCGCTGCATCGAAGAGAAGGTCGTCACCGATGTCCGGGAAGCCGACGTCGGCTCTATCCTCGGCTTCGGTTTTGCCCCTTTCACCGGCGGCACCATCTCCTATATCGACGGCATGGGCGTCAAAACCTTCGTCGATTTGTGCAACGGTCTCGCCAGGCAATACGGCGATCGCTTCAAGCCATGCAAGCTATTGGTCGATATGGCGAAAAAAGGTGAGACTTTCTACCGCCGCTTCCCCCCGCCGCAGCGTAAGGCGGTCGCCTGACCGTCATGAGCGCCGCATTGTTCAGCGCCGCGTTGTTCAGCGCCACGTTGTTCTTACCTGCGCGCCGCGTATAAGGTCGCGGCCCATTTCTCCCGGGACACTGCATGGCGCGTGATCAAGTCGACCTGACGCCGATCGAGCGGCGCGACGAACTCGTGAATTGGCTTGCTCAGGGCGTCAAAGCCAAATCGCAATTTCGCATCGGCACCGAGCATGAGAAATTCGCCTTCACGCTGAAGGACCACCGGCCGGTGCCGTACGAGGGCCGTCGCGGCATTCGTGCACTGCTCGAGGGCATGCAGCTTCTGCTCGGCTGGCAGCCGATCATGGAAGGGCCGAATATCATCGGCCTGTTCGACGTTACCGGCGGCGGCGCGATCTCGCTCGAACCGGGCGGCCAATTCGAATTGTCCGGCGCGCAAGTCGAATGCGTCCATCAGACGTCGAGCGAACTGATGGCGCATCTTGCCCAGGTGCGCGAAGTGGCACGGCCGCTGCATATCGGATTTCTCGGCCTCGGCATGACGCCGGATTGGACGCGCGCCGAGATGCCGAAAATGCCCAAAGGCCGCTACAAGATCATGACGGCCTATATGCCGAAAGTCGGCACGCTCGGTCTCGACATGATGTATCGCACCTGCACAGTGCAAACCAATCTCGACTTCGCGTCCGAAGCCGACATGGTCAAGAAGCTGCGGGTGTCTATTGCGTTGCAGCCGCTGGCCACCGCGCTGTTCGCCAATTCACCGTTCACCGACGGCAAGCCCAACGGGTATCTGTCGTATCGCGCGCATATCTGGAGCGACACCGACAACGCGCGGGCCGGCATGCTGCCGTGGGCGTTCGAGCCCGGCATGGGATTCGAGCGCTGGGTCGATTATGCGCTCGATGTGCCGATGTATTTCGTCAAGCACGGCGACGAATATGTCGATGCCTCCGGTCAATCCTTCCGCGATCTATTGGCGGGCAAGTTGCCGGCGATGCCCGGCGCCTGGGCCACGATCTCCGACTGGGCGAACCACCTCAGCACGATCTTTCCCGAGGTGAGGCTCAAGCGCTATCTGGAAATGCGCGGCGCCGACTCTGGCGCGCTGCCGAATCTTCTGGCGCTGTCGGCCTTTTGGGTCGGCATTCTTTATGACGATACAAGCCTCGATGCGGCGTGGGATATCGTCAAGCATTGGACCGCGGAAGAACGGCAAAAGTTGCATGACGATGTGCCGAAACAGGGTCTCGGAGCGATGATACGCGGCCGCACCGTGTTCGCGTTGGCGACGGAGATCCTCAAGCTTTCGCGGGCCGGACTGGTGGCCCGCAAATGTCTCGATGCCGACGGGCAGGACGAGGCGCGCTATCTTGAAGTTCTCGAGGACCGGCTGGCGCGCGGCACCACGTCGGCGCAGCAACTGCTCGAAAAATATAATACGGTGTGGGGCGGTTCGGTCGATCCGATCTATGCCGAGGAAGCTTATTGAAAGCGCGCGGCTGCTGCCGCTTTCGGGCTTCTTGCCCTGCTGCCGATAATTGCACCGCTCGATACAGGTTACTGCTCGATGTCATACAGACGCTTGGCCTCTTTAAGTGCCGCGCTGCACGCCGACGCATTACCGGCGTCGTCGGCCTTACGAG
Organism: Xanthobacteraceae bacterium; assembly: GCA_049288525.1. GTDB lineage: Bacteria > Pseudomonadota > Alphaproteobacteria > Rhizobiales > Xanthobacteraceae > BOG-931. Next base: position 2,915 of record JBAQHW010000502.1, on the reverse strand, counting down.
CCGCCTTGAGCGCCGCGTCCGCCTCTTTCCGGCCGGCTTTCTGAGCGTGCGCGACGTCTTCGGGCGTGGGCTGTTGGTGCAATTGCGCCCCAAGTGACTGCGAAAAAGTCGGGCCGGTTTTCGGGCCGGCCGGTAACGCCTTGATCTGCTGTGCCAGCGCGGCGATCTGAGCAGTGCAGGGACCGCTAAAGGCGACGCCGTCGCCGGCGAGCAATCCCGCCGCTGCCATGCCGATACATCCCGCCCACCGCGTGATCGCCCTCGGCAACGCGATTCCCCATCTTTGAAAGTTGCTCATCGATTGACCTCCAGCTGACGGAGACTGCCCCGGCTCAAGCCTGAGGCTCCGTAGCGTTTGCGGGTCCGATCCTCGCCGCTTTAGCAAGGCGCCAAAATTTACAATTTATTCATCAACCGGCCTTTGGCCAGCCGGCAAGTATTGGTTATCACCTATCGCGAACAATACGCACCGCTTCTGTGCAAATGTCGCCTTGATTTTATCTTTACGTCTCGGCGTCACAATCCCGGGCTTATGACCAAGGCCCCGACCGCGGAAGCCCAGCGCAGCAACGCCGAACGGCAGCTGTTCGGCGCCAGGCGGGCATTGGCGCATCTCATCGAGATGTACGACAACGGTCAATGGCGCCATTACTACAAAAAAGAAGAGGCGTTCGCCGAAGCCGTGCGGAAAGCGCGGCAGACCGTCGAACAATGGACCGACATCGTCAGTCAAATCGACGGTGCCTCGGCTTGATCAAGTCTTTGCAGATTCTCTATTACTGACCGAAACTGGAAGCGCTTTTGCAGGCGGCATAAGCGCCGGCCGCCGGCGCAACGTCTCGCCGGCGTCATAGCTCGGGCTCGGCTTTCCCATGGCATCGACCGTTAATGCTGTCCTGTGTGCGCTGGTAGCGGCGGCGTTCTACACCGCGTTTGGTTATGCGGTCGGCCGTCACCTGTTGCCGCGCGTACTGGCGCTCGGAACGGCGCCGGTGCTCGGATGGGCGGTCGTCAGCGCCACATCGTTGCCGGTGCTGACCTTGCTGGGATTTTCGCCGCCGTCGGTCGCCGGCTTGGCTGCGCTTTTTCTCGTCACCGCGGGCGGCGCGCTGATGACGGCCAGTGCCGATGGCGAACCGCCGTCGCAGCCGGCTATTCCATTATGGTGCTATCCGGCTGCCGGGCTGCTCGCGCTCGTTCCCGCCAGCGCAATCGTGCCGAAATTTTCCGCTGGTGGCGTGCACCTCGCCGATCCGATTTTCGATCATGCCAAAATATCCGCCATCGATGCGATGATGCGGCAGGGTTTGCCGCCGGTCGACCCGGTGTTCGGCGCCGCGGGCGCATCGGCGCGGCTGGTCTATTATTATCTCTGGCATTTCAGCGCGGCGGAATTGGCGATGCCGCTGCGCATCAGCGGCTGGGAAGCCGATATCGGTCTGACCTGGTTCACCGCCCTGGCATCGCTGATGGCGATGATGGGCATCGCGGTGTGGCTCAGCCAGCGGTCGGGCGCCGCGATCCTGGTTGTCGCCCTCGCCGCCGCGGCTTCGCTGCGCCAAACGTTGAGCTTCATATCCGGCAGTTACGCGCTCACGCCGTTCATGGCATCGCCGACCGGCTTTGCCGGCTGGCTGTTTCAATCTGCCTGGGTGCCGCAGCATCTGATGGCGGCGTCCTGCGTGCTTGCCGCCCTCGTCCTCATCGTCCATTACGCGGCACGGCCGAGCGCGGCGCGGTTCGTGGTGCTGGTGCTGACTGTCGTCGCCGGCTTCGAGAGCTCGTCCTATGTCGGCGGGCTGACCTTCGCCGCCGCTGTAGCAGTCGCGGCGCCGATTTTGTTTACCGCGGTGCACCCGGCACGCCGTGTCGTTGTCGCCGGCGGATTGGCCGGCGCGGCCGTCCTTGCCGGGTTGATTGCCGCACCGTTCATTCGCGATCAATTGGCCGCGGTTGCAGCGCGCGGCGACGGCACGCCCATCGTGCTCGATCATTTCGCCGTGCTCGGCGACATGTTTTCGCCGGTGCTTCGCCGCGTGCTCGATTGGCCCGCCTATTGGGTTTTTCTGCTGCCGATCGAGTTTCCGGCCGCCTTTATCGCCGGACTGATCGGGCTTGTCGGGATGCAGCGGACCTTCCCGCCCGGACTACAAAAAACCGCGACCGCGATCTTCATCGGCCTCGCCGGCGCCGGCCTCGTCATGTCCTGGCTCCTGGTCTCGACGGTGGGCGACAACAACGACCTCGCTTTGCGCGCGGTATTGCCGGCCGTCATGATCCTGATCGTCGGCGCTGCCGCCGGCATGATGCGCGCGCCGAACCGCCTCTTGATCGCGGTTCTGGCACTTGGCGGCCTCTTGCTCAGCCTGCCGGACACCGCCGTGATGATTCGCTCCAACATTGTCGGAACTAACGCCGCGGATGCGCAGATCTTTGCCGAGGCGCCCGCCTTGTGGGCCGCCGTCCGCCGCTATGCGGCGCGGACGGCACGCGTCGCCAACAATCCGCTCTATCTGCAGGACCTCACGCCGTGGCCGGTCAATATCTCCTGGGCGCTGCTGGCCAATCGCAGCTCATGTTTTGCCGGCCGCGAAATGGCGCTGGCATTCGCGCCTTTGGCGCCGGATCGCCGCGAGGCCATCAACGCCCAATTCATCCGCGTATTTGCCGGGCAGGGTACGGCCGCCGATGTCGACGACATGGCCGACAAATATGGCTGCGATGTCGTCGTCGTCGTGCCCCAGGACAAGGCCTGGGACCACGATCCGTTCGCCGCAAGCCCGGATTATCGTTTGGCGGAAACGCGCGCCGGCAAATGGCGAATTTACGTCAAGAATCCGCCTGGACCATTATTGCACTGAAGCACGATCTTTTTCTGGAATTATTCGATGGAGCATGATCTTTTCGGAAAACCG
>JBAQHW010000501.1:0-3616 GCA_049288525.1 Xanthobacteraceae bacterium | reverse complement strand
CGTCCCCGCGCAGGCGTGGACCCGGAAACTGGATTTCCGTCTTCGTGGGAATGAGCGGATTACGGACATCCATCACACGAGGGGCGTCTTATTTTTTTCGAAACCGGTCGAGCCGCACGACTTCCGCGCCGCCGCCGCCATTGTCCGGCGCCGGGGGCGGCGGCGGGGATTTCGACACGGCGGCCGTGGCTGGAGCCGGGGTTGGCGGCGCATCGGGCGCCTCGGCCGGCAGGCGCAGCGAAGGTGAATGCGGCGATTTCGGCGCGGCGGCCGGCTCGCGCGACGCCTCGCCCTCGATGGTTTCGAATTGAAAACCGAATTGCACGGCCGGGTCGAAGAACGCGGTGATGGCCTCGAACGGCACCACCAGGCGCTCGGCCACGCCGCCGAACGACAAGCCGACTTCAAAGGCCTCGTCGCCGACGACCATATCCCAGAATTGATGCTGCAGGACGATGGTCATCGCTTCCGGATATTGCGACCGCATGCGCTCGGACAGCCGGACGCCGGGCGCCGCGGTGGCAAAAGTGATCTTGAAATGATGCTCGCCGGGCAGGCCGTTCGTCGCCGCGTCGGCAAGCACGGTGCGCACCACGCCGCGCAGCGCTTGCTGGGCCAGAATGTCGTAGCGGATGTGATCTGCGGGCATGTCAAGAATCAGTAATCAGTGGTCGCTCATCAGACATCACATAGTGCAAGATTGATAGAGGTCCAGATCGCTCCGGCCGCTGATTACTGGTTACCGATCACTGATGACTGGTTACCGATCCCTGATGACTGGAAAGTGGAGGCTTCTGTTGCCAGGTGCCTCCGAACCCCGCCTGACGGAGCTTAACCCGTCAGGGCTTTAAGTCGGTCTTTCGGACTGCTTACGCAGCCAGAGCAACCGGAGCATAGTTGTCGTTTGCAACTATGAAATTGGCCCGATAACGGCGGAACCATGCCGAGCAAAAGCACGCCCTTTACGCCCTCGTCGATCCTAGTTCGCCCCCGCCGATGCAGCCCGCCCGAAAGAAAGTGTCGCAAGCTGCACGGGTGGAGGCGCCGGGTACTGCCCCCGGGTCCGAAAGGTTTATTACGACGGCCATTTATCGCCATATCCGGCTTGCGCCGGCACCGTGCAATATAGGCCCTAAAGGTTGCCGAAAAAAGAGCGCAGAACCGATGGCAGGAAACGACGCTAGTGGAGCGGATTTGACATTCGCTACCCACCCAGCCGCAAACTCGTGAAGCGAATGTCAAATCCAAAAGCTCCACTAGGACTGATACTTGCTAGTGGTTCTGATTCTAACATTCGCATAATGGCCTCCGGAACCGGTATGCGAATGTTAGAATCGGACCACTAGGAGTTGGTCGTGAAGCTCATTTGCGGGGGGCAGAGCGGCGTCGACCGTGCCGTGCTCGACGTCGCCATCGAGCAGGGCATCGATTATGGCGGCTGGTGCCCGAAAGGCGGCTGGGCCGAGGACTTTCCGCAGCCGCCTGGCCTGCTGGCCCGCTATCCGGCACTTGCGGCAACGCCACTCGCCGATCCGGCGCAGCGCACCGAGTGGAACGTACGCGATGCCAACGCCTGCATGATCGTCGCCGATGCCGGCGGGCTTGCCGTCTCCGCCGGTACGGCGCTGGCGCAAGAACTGGCGCACCGCGACCGCAAGCCGGTGTTCGTCGCAGATCTGAGCAAACCCGACATGGTCAAGCACGCCGCGCTGTGGCTGCGCGTGCAGAAGGCGCGGCATGGAACCGGGCTGACGCTCGCCATCGGCGGGCCGCGCGAGAGCGAAGCGCCGGGAATTTACGCGCGCGCCGCGGGCTTCATCCGCGCATTCCTTGAATAGCGGAGACGGTATCGCTTGTCTGCGCGCAACCGTATGGCCGTTGCCGCCGCGTGGCGCTAAACGAACGGCATGGATTCGCCGCCGCCGATTCCCGGTTCCGCCGAGCCGCCGGCCTCGCCCTCGCCGGCGACCGCGGCAGCGCCCCAACAACCGCCGAGTCTCACCGAGCTGTTTGTCGCCTTTGCCACGATTTCACTGTCCGGCTTCGGCGGCGTGCTGGCGTGGTCGCGCCGCATGATGGTCGAAGAGCGGCAATGGATCACCGCCGAGCAGTTCAACGAAACCTATGCGGTGTGCTCGTTCCTGCCCGGCGGCAATATTCTCAACTTCTCGGTCATCTTGGGCGCGCGCTTTCGCGGCGCCCGCGGCGCCGCCGTTGCCGCAGCCGGGCTGATGGGGCCGCCGCTGTGTCTGGTCTTGGTCATTGCCGGCGTCTATGCGCATTACGGCGACCTGCCGGTGCTGCGCCACGCGCTGACCGGCGTCGCCTCGGCGGCCGCCGGACTGATGATAGCGACGGTCGCCAAGATGGCGCGGCCGTTATTTCAGCGCAGCGCCGTCACGCACCCGCTGATCGCGCTGGTCACCTTCGCCGCGATCGGCGTCCTGCAATGGCCGCTGCCGCTCGTTTTGGCGGTCATCGTGCCGGTGAGCATCGCGCTCGCATGGCTGCGGCTGTGAAGTCCGGGCACGGCACGCTGTTGACGCTCGCCGGCTTTTTCGGCGTGCTGTCGCTATTTGCCGTCGGCGGCGGCAATTCGGCGGTGCCGGAAATGCATCGCTTCGTCGTCGACGTGCAGCATTGGCTCACTGACCGGCACTTCGCCGATAGCTTTGCACTGGCGCAGCTCACGCCGGGCCCGAACATCATCATCGTCACGCTGATCGGCTATCACGTCGCCGGCATCGTCGGCGCGCTGATCACGACGCTGGCGATGTGCGGGCCGCCGGCTTTGTTCGCTTTTTTCGTCGGCACCGCGTCGGACCGTTTCAAAGGCAAAACCTGGCACAACGTGCTCAGCCGCGCGCTGGTGCCGGTGACGATCGGGCTGACGGCCGCCAGCGCCGCCATCATCGCGGCGACGGCCGGTTATAATTGGATGGCGCTCGGTATCACCCTCGGCACGGCGCTGACCGCCTATTTCGTCCCCGTGCATCCGCTGTGGATGTTCGCCATCGCCGCCGTGATCGGCATGAGCGGCGTGCTGTGAGCTTTCGAGCGGTCTTGCGCCCGCTGCTTCCCTCTCCCATGCTTGACCATCCCGAGCCGGAAAAAAAGATCATGAACACCAGCGATCGCCTCAACGCCATGGCGCAATGGATGTGGGACGCGCGGCGACAGCGCCTACCCTATCGCAATTTGCCGGACGAATTGCGCCCGGCGTCGATCGCCGAGGCCTATGCGGCGCAGGAGGCCTATTACCGTTTGGCCGAGCCCGTCTATGGCGCGGTGGCCGGCGCCAAGATTGCCACCACCACCAAGGTGATGCAGCAGTTGATGGGCATCACGCACCCTTGCGGGGGCGCGGTCTTCGCCCGCACCATCCATGCCTCGCCGGCCACATTACACACCGCCGATTTCGTCAATTTGCGCATCGAAAGCGAAATCGCGCTGATGCTCGCTGCGGATTTGCCGGCGTCGGGCGCGCCATGGACGCGCGAGCGGGTCGCGCCGGCGGCGACAGGCGCCATGGCGGCGTTCGAACTGATCGAAGACCGCAACGCCGATTACGCGCAGACCGAGGCTTCTTCGCTGATCGTCGAGAATTGCTGGAACG
>JBAQHW010000500.1:0-2960 GCA_049288525.1 Xanthobacteraceae bacterium | reverse complement strand
CCGCAGCGGCGAAGGTGGTGCGCGCCGGCATTGGCGCGCCGGCGGTATATTACTGCAGTTTCTGCCGGCGTCGCCGGAGCGCGCGCGCGTGGCCGATCTGCATCCCGGTGACGCGCCGCCCGGCACCGTGCCGCATGCTTTGCCGGAGGACGACGCTTGGGTCGAAGGCCGTGCGCTGATCGATACCGTGGACGATCTTGAGCTGCTCGATCCCGACCTGTCGAGCGAGCGGCTCGCCTACCGGCTTTTTCACGAGCGTGGCGTCCGCGTGTTTCGCGCCGCGCCGGTCAATGCGCGCTGCTCGTGCTCGCGCGACAGCGTCGAGACCATGCTCAAAAGCTTTCCGCAGGAGGATCGCGATGACATGGTCGAGAACGGGCGCATCATCGTGACCTGCGAGTTTTGCAGTTCCACCTATGAGTTTGCCCCGCAGGACATCGTGATCCCGGGCCCGACGCCGTCTTGAAGCGCGATCGCCGCCGGGATTTGCTTCGCTCAAATCCATGGCCGCAAATCAAATAACCCGGGCCTTTCAATAACCTCTTGAATTACAAAGCTTATGCCCTGCCGCACGGCCTTGGCATGTCCAGCTCATTTTAAACGCTGCTGGGAACCAAACCGGGTGCGACGAAATTGACAGCGCAAGCACAGCGGAGGCCAATAATGGGTAAATTCCTGATTGGCGTGGCGACGGCCGCTCTGTGGTTCGTGCTGTCGCACGCGGCAAATGCGGAGCAGATGTGCGGGCAGGCATGCAACGCCGGCACTTGCGTGTCGAAGTGCGTCGATCATCCGGACCTGCATCGACAAGTGCGGCTCGTGCAACGATCCGCACTTTAACGACCCCGATATCCGCTTTCGTCAGTTGATCGTCCGCCGGTTTTCCACGCTGTCGAGTGAAAACGCGGGCACTTCGATGTCGAAGTGTTCTCCCGAGGCGCTCACCATGCCGTAGGTGCCGACCATAAACCCCGACGGCGTCTGCAGCGGCACGCCGCTGGTATATTCGAAGGCTTCACCGGATTTGAGCACCGGCTCCTCGCCGACGACGCCGGCCCCGCGCACCTCCTGACGGCGGCCGTTGGCGTCGGTGATGCGCCAATGACGGGTCTTCAGTTGCACGGTTTCGACGCCATTGTTGGTGATCGCGATGGTGTAGGCCCAGAAGAAATAGCTGTTCTCCGGCGAGGATCGGTCGGCGACAAAGCGCGGGGTTACCACGACTTCAATGTTGCGAGTCACCGCGCGATACATGGTGTCGTCCCTGCCCATTGCCGGCGCTTCGCTCCGCAAGCCGCCCGCGGCGCCAGCCTCATTCTCAACGCATCCAAGCGATAGCTTGAAAAAGTGAACAACGTTGCATCCGGCGTTGCAATAAGGAAGTGGATGCGCTTTCTCAAGCCGCATTGGCTGGACTAAATTGCCCCAACCGGTTGAAGCCGCCAATATCGGGCGCGCCGTCCTGTTTTGCGAGAAGCCTTTGCAGGAGCTTTTGCAGGAGACTGTTTTTGCAGGGAAAATGAAGCGGTCGTGACGATCATCCTCGGCAAGCAAATGGTCTCGCAGTCCTCGCCGGTGGCGGCGGTGCTGCCAAGTTCGACCGAGCGCGACCTGCGGCTCGATCTATTCCGCGGCGTGGCGCTATGGCTGATCTTTCTCGACCATATTCCGCAGAACGTCGTGAACTGGTTCACCATTCGCAATTACGGCTTTTCCGACGCCACCGAGATCTTCATTTTCATTTCCGGCTATACCGCCGCGTTTGTCTACGGCCGCGCCATGCGCGAGCGCGGCATCATTATCGCGAGCGCGCGCGTGCTGCGCCGGGCCTGGCAGATCTACGTGGCGCATATCTTTCTCTTCACCATCTTCATGGCCGAGATCGCCTATGTGGCGGCGACCTTCGATAACCCGCTTTACGCCGAGGAAATGAATATCCTCAATTTCCTCAAACAACCCGACGTTACGATCTTTCAGGCGCTGTTGTTGAAATTCAAGCCCGTCAACATGGACGTGCTGCCGCTTTACATCGTGCTGCTGCTGTTCTTCCCGCCGATGCTGTGGCTGCTTCTGCGGCAGCCGGCTTTTGCGCTCGCCGGCTCGGCGCTGGTCTACGTGCTGGCGTGGAATTTCGATTGGAACTTGCCGGCCTACCCGAACGGCGTCTGGTTCTTCAATCCGTTCGCCTGGCAATTATTGTTCGTCTTCGGCGCCTGGTGCGCGCTCGGCGGCGCCCAGCGGCTGTCGGGCCTGCTGCGCTCGCGCATCGTGCTCGGCATCGCCATCGCCTATTTGTTGTTTGCCTTCGCCATCACGCTCACCTGGTACGACGAGCCGCTTGCCCGCTTCGTGCCGGGCTGGCTGAGCGCGTGGATGTATCCGATCGATAAGACTAATCTCGACGTGCTGCGCTTCGCCCATTTCCTGGCTCTGGCGGCGATCACCGTCCGCTTCGTGCCGCGCGATTGGCCGGCGCTGCGGTCGCCCTATTGGGCGCCAGCCATCCGCTGCGGCCAGCACTCGCTGGAAATCTTCTGTTTGGGGGTATTTCTGGCCTTTGCCGGGCAATTCATCATCAGCGAATGGTCCGGCGGCCCTTTGATCCAGGTTGCTATTAGCCTAACCGGCATCCTCATCATGATTGCCGTGGCATACCTGATATCATGGTACAAGCACATGGAAGGGCGAGGCGCCACAACGCGGGCCAAACCGCCGGACGCCGACCTCGCGGGGGGAGACGTATGAAGCTTGACGCCGCAGTCATTGCGACGCTGGCGACGCTGGCTGCCTGTCTGGCCGGCGTTGCCACCGCGGCGCCGCCAGAGCAGTGCCAGGTTCCGCAGTCGCTGCTCGACACCGATGCCGATTTCAGCCGCGTTCTGAAGGTTTTCAAGACCGAGCATCGGATCGCCATCACCGTGATCGGCTCGGGCTCCTCGGGCCTTGCCGGCCCCGATGGC
>JBAQHW010000499.1:0-2985 GCA_049288525.1 Xanthobacteraceae bacterium | reverse complement strand
CCGGACCACCAGGCATTGCCATGCGCGAGATCGTTTTCGATACCGAGACTACGGGACTGGACCCGCTGCAGGGCGATCGGTTGGTGGAGATCGGCTGCATCGAGCTCGTCAACCGCTTTCCCACCGGCCAGATATTTCATTGCTATTTCAATCCCGAGCGCGACATGCCGGAGCAGGCCATGAAGATTCACGGCCTGACCAGCGTATTTCTCAGTGACAAGCCGCTGTTCGCCCACAAAGTAGCGGAACTCATCGACTTCCTGGGCGATGCGCAATTGATCGCCCACAATGCGATGTTCGATCTGTCATTTCTGAATGCCGAAATGGAGCGGGCCGGTCATGTCGCGGTCGCCCGCGAGCGCATGATCGACACGCTTCTCATCGCGCGGCGCAAGCATCCCGGCGGCTCAAACCGGCTCGACGATCTATGCGTGCGCTACGCGATCGATAATTCGCGACGCACCAAACACGGGGCGCTGCTCGATGCCGAGCTTCTGGCCGAGGTCTATATCGAGCTGATCGGCGCGCGCCAGGCGCAGCTTATTCTCTCGCAGGCGGCGGCGCCCGTCGCCGGCGGGCCCGAACCCATCGTGCTGCGCCAGCGTCCGGTGCCGCTTGCTCCGCGACTGAGCGAAGACGAGCGCGCCGCGCATCGCCGCTTCATCGCCAGCCTCGGCGAAAACGCCGTATGGCGCGATTACGTCAGCTTAGATTGATGGGTTGACCGGGCCCCGAGGGTTGACCGGATGCCATCCGCTGCCGGTACAAAGCCACGAAGTCTATCGGTTCGAGCAACAGCGGCGGAAAACCGCCGTTGCGTGTGGCGGTAGCGACGATTTCGCGCGCGAACGGAAAAATCAGACGTGGGCACTCGATCATGACCATCGGCTGCATGCTTTCCGGCGGCACATTGACGATGCGGAATACGCCGCAATACATCAGCTCGAAACCGAACAGCAGCATGCCCTGCGCTTCGGCCTTGCCTTCCAGGCGCAGCGTTACTTCCACGTCGGTCTGACTGAGCGGCGCGGCATCTACGCCGACATTGACGTTGATGCTGGGTGGCTGCGCACTCGGTGCCATCGAGCGCGGCGCGTTCGGATTTTCGAACGAAAAATCCTTCACGTACTGCACCAGAATGCCGATCTGCGGCGCTGGCGTTTGCGGCACGTCCGGCTGCGGCGCGGGGCCGCCATTGGTCGATGACATCCTTATCTCCGCTAGACTTCGGGCTTGGCTAACATAGGGCAGGGGGCCGAACAATGCCGGTGGCGCCGCGCGGCCAGTACCTGCGGCCCCGGTAACTGCGACCGGGGAACTGCAGCCCCCCGAACTGCGGCGCCCCCAGTCGGCGTCGATTGCGATGGATTTGCCTAAAAGCTTGTCACGCGGGCAAGCTTCGGTTGTTGGCGCAACGGGGATGATCGTCTAGTCTTGGCCGGTGGCACGCTCTAATCATGGCCGGCTGCTACTGGATGGCTTCCGCGGCATGCCTACATAGTACGGGAAACCCCCGGGTCAGCTTAAAGCGCTGGTCGGCTCAAGTCATTGCAAGATGCCGTTTTGATCAAGCGCGGCCGAAGGAATGCGCCGAAAGAATGCCCGACGTGTTTGACATCTACACCATCATATTCCTGGCGCTGGCGGTTTTCATTTTCCTGCGCCTGCGCAGCGTCTTGGGCCAGCGCACCGGACGGGAGCGGCCGCCCTATGACCCCTATTCGGCGCGCGAGCCCGTGCGCAGTCCGGCGAACGACAAAGTGGTGACACTGCCGCAGCGGCCGGCCGAACCGGCCGCGCGCCCGGTCGAAACCGCGCCGGCGCCCGCGGACCGCTGGAAGGATATTGCCGAGACCGGCTCGACCGTGGCTGCCGGCCTGGACGCCATCGTCGCCGCCGATCCGAGCTTCGACGCCAAGCACTTCATCGCCGGCGCCCGCGCCGCCTACGAAATGATCGTTACCGCCTTCGCCGGCGCCGACCGCCGGCAGTTGCGCAGCCTGCTATCGAAGGAGGTTTTCGACGGCTTCGACGCCGCGCTCACCGAGCGCGAGCGCCGCAGCGAAACTCTCGAGACTCGGTTTGTTTCGATCGACGCTTCAACCATCACCGCGGCCGAGCTGCGAAACCGTACCACCGCTCAGATCACGATCCGCTTTGTGTCGAAGCTGGTTTCAGCCACCCGGGATCGTGCCGGCAGCGTGATCGACGGCAATGCCGAAAGGGTCACGGACGTCACCGATATATGGACCTTTGCGCGCGATGTCGCTTCGCGCGATCCAAACTGGAAAGTGGTCGCTACCGAAGCCGGGCAATGAGGCCGACATGAGGTCGCCCTCGGCACCGCATCGAAGCCTGCTTCTGCTTGGTCTGTTCATCGTTCTTCTTTGGCTGCCATGGCCGGCCGTTGCCCAACAGACTGTTGCGCCCAAGACTGTTGCGCCAAAGAAATGGCCGATCGAATTCCGGGATACGCAATACGAGCCGGTCGACTGGGCCGATCTCGATGGCTGGAACAGCGACGATCATGTGGCGGCGTTTGCCGCCTTTGTCACAAGCTGCCGCACGCTCGACACCAAGCATCATAATCGGGAGCGTGAGCTCACTCCGATCCCCCTGGCGCTCAAGGATATTTGCCAGCGCGCCAAGCTGGCCGTTCCGCTTGATGAAGCCGGTGCGCGCCAATTCTTTGAAGACAATTTCCGGCCGATCCTGATCAACAAGCTCGGCGACACCACGGGCTTCCTCACCGGCTATTATGAGCCGATCATAGACGGCTCGCGGGTGCCGACCGGGCAGTTCACCGCGCCGCTCTACCGCCGCCCGCCCAATCTCGTCGTGTCGGGCTGGCGCCGGCTCGGCAAGAATGTTTTTCCGAGCAAGGGAGTGTTCGTCGGCCGCCGCGTCGGGCGCCGCAAGATCGTGCCGTATCATACGCGCGCCGAAATCGAAGACGGAGCCCTCGACGGCTGGCACCTTGAGATC
>JBAQHW010000498.1:0-10040 GCA_049288525.1 Xanthobacteraceae bacterium | reverse complement strand
TGGTCGGGGCAGCAGGATTTGAACCTGCGACCTGCAGTACCCAAAACTGCCGCGCTACCAGGCTGCGCTATACCCCGCCCGGTGCGGCATTGGATAGCTGTTTCGCCCGCCCCCAGCAAGCCAGACGGTCGCGAGCCGCCGGTCAGTGATTACCGAAAATCGAGCCCGTGACCCGGTCGCCCGGCGCGATGTGGAGCTTGCGGGCCGTGCCGGCGATAACCTCCAGAACCGCCCGTACCGGACCGCCGGAGGGGATAAGATCATCCGACATCGGCTTGGCGTTTTCGGCGACCCGCAGAATGCGCCCGTCGCCGCGGATGAAGATCATGTCGAGCGAGATATAGGTGTTGTGCATCCAGAACTGCACCGGCTGGTCGGTCTTGAAATCAAACAGCATGCCATGACCTTCGGGCAGCGATTTGCGGAACATCAGGCCGAGCGCCCGCTCCGCATCGTTGGTCGCGAGATCGACGGAAAATGCATGCACGCCGGAACTGGTCACGATCTCGATCGTGTCCTGGCCGGCGGCGCGGGCGGGGCTTTGGGCGATCGGAAGCGCGCAGCCGGCGACAAACACGATTGCTGCTAAACCGAGCGTCCGCAGGCATAGCCGTGAGCGCTGAAGGACGTGCGCCGCTAATGCGAGGCGGGACCGAGCGAACCGGTTTCGGGCTGAACCTCCGCCGCCATCAGCCCCTTTGGGCCGGGCCCAAAGCGAACCAGGACGAATTGGCCGGGCCGCAGTTCGGTCATGCCGAACCGGCGCAACGTCTCCATGTGGACGAAGATGTCCGGTGTTCCGTCGCCCCGAGTCACAAAACCGAAGCCGCGCAAACGATTGAACCATTTGACCTGTGCCCGTTCGAGACCGCTGGTGGGCGTGACAGTAACATGAGTACGCGGCGGCGGCATCTGGGCCGGGTGGATCGCCGTCGACTCGTCCATGGACAGAATGCGGAATGCCTGAAGGCCCTTGGGCCCGGGCAAAACCTCGCAGACGATCCGGGAGCCCTCATAGGCGGTTTGAAAGCCGTCGCGGCGCAGGCAGGTCACATGCAAGAGCACGTCGCCCATACCGCTGTCCGAAACGATGAAGCCATAACCCTTGGCGACATCAAACCACTTGATAACGCCGGCGACCTCAATGATACGCGCCGCTTCGTTGGGAAGCGCCACGTCGGGCCCGAGACCCGATTGAGCCGACTTTGATTCGATCCCGTCCGACGCCATGACGCGCGGCTGCCGCTTTTCTGCTGACGCCCGACGGGGCGCATCGCGAATCTGTTGAATCGAAGATAACACCGGCAGTCCGACGCGAAAGGGTAAAAATGCAACACTGGCGCAAAAGCGTCATGCCTGTGCACAAGGCGGATTTTATTCAGTGCACGATGAGGGGTTCGAGAGCCGTGCCAATGTCCTGGTGCACCACAAGGTCGGCGATCTCGTCAAACTCGGTCGGTTCGCGATTGAGGATGACGAGGAGCGCCCCGTTTCGCTTCGCCATCAAGGGGAAGCCGGCGGCCGGCCAGACCACGAGCGAAGAGCCGATGGCCAGAAACAGATCGCAAGATTGTGCGAGGTCTTGGGCGCGCCGCATTGCCGCATCGGGCATGGCTTGGCCGAACGATACCGTCGCAGTCTTGATGAAGCCGCCGCAGGCCGGGCAATCCGGGGCGCAACCGTTGCCAGCCTCCATCCGCCCGCGCACCCATGACAATTCGTAGCGTGCGATGCAGTCAAGACAGGTGGCGAAGGTGGTATTGCCGTGCAATTCCACGACATGTTTCGCGGCAATTCCCGAAGCCTGATGGAGATTATCGATGTTTTGCGTGATTAGGCCCGGCACTTTGCCCACTCGATAGAGGCTGGCGAGGGCGCGGTGGCCGCGGCTGGGCTTAGCTCCGCCGAACTGCTGCTCCATGGCGAAGCGGCGCCGCCACGACTCGTTGCGAGCCTCCTGGCTCCGCAGGAACTCGTCAAAGGGAATGGGCCGGTACTTGGTCCACAGACCGCCCGGCGAACGAAAATCTGGAATTCCCGATTCGGTCGATATCCCGGCCCCGGTGAACGGCACGATCGCACCGGCCTCCTGGACCAGGTCCCGCAGCCGGGCGATGGCAGTGTCGGGGTCGGGCGCATTCATTCGGCAAAGCCACGCTTCATAGCCGCCGGCCGTCGTCTTACATTAGCGGCCTCGTTAACAGCCTTGTCTCCTGCCATTTCGACCCAGCGGAGGTTCCATTATGCGGTATCTGCACACAATGCTGCGCGTACGCAATCTCGACGACGCGCTCGATTTCTATTGCAACAAGCTCGGCCTCAAGGAAGTCCGCCGCCGGGTCGACGAGAAGGCCAAATTTACGCTGGTCTTCCTGAGCGCGCCCCAGGACGACGATCTGATCGCCAAGGGACCGGCGACCCGCCAGGCACCGCTCGTCGAGCTGACCTATAACTGGGACAGCGAGGACTATGGCGAAGCCCGCTATTTCGGCCACCTCGCCTATGAGGTGGACGATATCTACGCGCTGTGCGAGCGCTTGATGAAGGCCGGCGTGACTATCAACCGCCCGCCCCGCGACGGCTCCATGGCCTTCGTCCGTTCGCCCGACAAGCAGTCGATCGAACTCCTGCAAAAGGGCGCAGCCCTGCCGCCCAAGGAACCCTGGACTTCC
The DNA here is from genome assembly GCA_049288525.1 of Xanthobacteraceae bacterium. Lineage (GTDB taxonomy): Bacteria > Pseudomonadota > Alphaproteobacteria > Rhizobiales > Xanthobacteraceae > BOG-931. Next base: position 7,368 of record JBAQHW010000498.1, on the reverse strand, counting down.
ATGCCAAATATCGGGAAATGGTAGGCCTTCTCGCTTTCTTGCCGGCCACGGCAAATCTCTCTATATGTCGCCGGCCCTCGGTATCGAGCGCACCTTCGCGCTCGATTTGCGCCCTTCGTCTAGCGGTCTAGGACACCGCCCTTTCACGGCGGTAACACGGGTTCGAGTCCCGTAGGGCGCGCCAACCGGATTCATCACGCCCAAAGTCCAACACCCAACTCTACCGCACCATGTCCGACGCGCTCAAACTTCTAACTACCCGCCGCTCGTTCAAACCTGGCGAACTTGCCGGGCCCGCACCCTCCCCGGCCGAGCTCGACACGCTTTTGACCGTAGCGTCGCGAGTGCCAGACCACGGCAAGCTCGCGCCGTGGCGTTTCGTCGTGTTCGAAGGCGACGCACGATTGGCCGCCGGTGACGCAATCGCCACGGCGTTTGCCGCCAAATATCCGGACGCCAAGCCTGAGCATGTCGGCGCTGAACGCACGCGCCTGGCGCGCGCGCCTTTGGTCGTGGCGGTGGTGAGCCGCGCCGCGGCCCATGTGAAAATCCCGGAATGGGAGCAGGTCCTGTCCGCCGGCGCCGCCGCGATGAATCTGGTTCTGGCAGCGCATGCGCTGGGCTTCGGCGCGAGTTGGATCACCGAGTGGTATGCCTATGACCGCAACGTGCTCGCTGCCTTCGGCCTCGCGCCCCACGAGCGGATCGCCGGCTTTGTTCACATCGGCCGCCCGCCAGGTCCACCGGAAGACCGGCCGCGGCCGCCCTTAAGCGAAATTGCCACCCGGTTCTCTACCTAAGGCACCACACGGGCGGCCAATAAAAGGGGCGCCGACTAAAGCCGGCGCTCTCACGCTACGTTCACGCTCACTGACTAATGCCGTTGTTGATCAAGGTCTGCTCTGCCGCGGCGTTCGCAGCATCGTTTTATGATTCGGACGCCACGACCGAGGCGTCGAGGGCGGTCAGCGACTGGTCCTGCTGCTGTGGCCTGGTCCGACGCGTCGATGGCCGCCTGTGCCGACTGTTATCCACATCGACCGCGGGCAAGTCATAGGACGTCATGGCACGCTCCTTTGGGAATCGGCCGAAGCCGTGCAACGTCCCCTGAACGCCATGATGAATCGAATTCGCGCGGATTGCGCACGGACGGCCGGCCAATTAACTGCCGTCCATTTTTTGTATCCGGGTTACCTATTTAGTCAGAAATGGCTCACAATACCGCGAGCAAAAAATCTGCCACGGCGCCAAGGTAGCGGCCGGGGAGCGTTCAGCAGGCGCCGGCGTTCTGGGTGTTGCCGAGCCCATAAATACTGTTATCGGGGGGCAAGCCGGCGGTGGAATTGCCCGGCTCGCCGGGCTGATCGGACGGCGCCGACGCGGTCGACAGGCCGCCGGTCAGCGCCGAGGAGCCACCACCGACGCACGGCTATCCTGTGATCGGATTGGTCCCGACGGCTGTGCCCGGCCCGGATTCGGTACCGGGCAACGTTCCCGGCGTCGTCGGCGACACCGGGACCTCCTGCTGCTGCGGAATGGTCAGCGAGCTTGACGGATTTTGCGCATGCGCCACCGCCGCATAGGCTGCAACAAACAACAGCGCGCAGGCGCCGAGCATAAAGACCGTCAATACCGTTTGTTCGAGGCGCCGCGCCCGCATGGCAATATCTCTTCCCTCTTGATGCCCCTCATCCCTGAGAGGTGCCCACCCTGCCGGAAGGTCACAGGCAAAGTGAACGCTGGGAAAAGCGCATGGAACCCGCAAGTTCCCGGCGGGTGCACCGCACAATTCATCGAATTGATGCAACGCGACCGGAATTTTTCCCCGCGGCGTTCACCCCAGCGACCCATGTCCGTCACGGCGAGGCCACAGAGTGCCCCTACACCCTCGATGGCACGGTGAGGAAATGATTCAGGGAGGAAGGATCATGCTTCCGCGAACCGATACGGCGGCGCAAGCTCGCTTGGCGATCAACGGCAAGAACAGTTGCCCGCAATGCAGCGAATGGCTGCTCGCGCCCGAATGGTCGGAATATCTCAACGACCGCTGCGTGCGGCATACATGGTCGTGTGACTCCTGCGGCTATCAGTTCGAAACCGCGGTGTTCTTTGCGCAAGCGGCCTGATCGCCAGGCAAATGTGGCGGATAGGTATGGCGCCGGCCATTGAAATCCTCGACTGACGTGCATTCCGCATTGAGATAGCGCGGTCCGATCGGCGATTTCCCGTAGCCGCCGGGGATATCGAGAACGTAGGTCGGCTGGCACAGACCCGAGTAGCGTCCGTGCAGCGCGCGCATCAGATCTTGGCCCTCGGTGATCGTCGTACGCAGATGCGCCGTTCCAGGCGCGAGATCAGCATGATGCAGGTAGTATGGCTTGACCCGGCACTCGACCAGCGCTCGCATCAGCGCGCCGAGCGTTTCGACATCGTCGTTGACGCCGCGCAGCAGCACGGACTGGCTGAGCACGGGAATACCGGCATCGACGAAGCGCGCGATTGCCGCGCGCGCCGTCACAGTCAATTCGCTTGGATGATTCGCATGGAGGACGACGAAGCTTGCTTTGTCGCAGCGTAACGCGCGCGCAAGTGCCAGCGTAACCCGATCCGGCGCTGCAATGGGGAGCCGGGTGTGTACCCGGATTACCTTGACGTGGTCGATCGCCGCAAGTTCCGCCACGATATTCCTCAGCCGCCTGGACGACAAAACCAGCGGATCGCCGCCGGTCAGGATCACCTCCCAGATTTGCGGCTTTGATCGGATGTAGTCGAGCGCGGCGGCAAGCGCGCTGCGCGACAGCGTCGCCCGCCCCGGCCCGACCATTTCGCGGCGGAAACAAAAGCGGCAATACACCGCACAAACACCGACGAGCTTGAGCAGCACGCGATCCGGATAGCGGTGAACGATGCCTTCGACCGGGCTGTGCGCGTCGTCGCCGATGGGATCGCTCAATTCCACTGGCTGCGAGTTGAGCTCGCGGGCGTCCGGAACGAATTGCCGAGCGATCGGATCGTCCGGATCGGCCGGGTCGATCAGTTCGGCGATCGCCGGCGTGATCGCCACCGCATAGCGCGCGGCGACCTTTTCCAGAGCCGCGCGCCGATCCTCGCCCACCAAACGTGCGGCAACAAGTTCGGATGCCGTGCGTATCGCTGTCATCGCATCACTCCTACCAACCACTTTTGGCAATCATTCCTGAACGGGGGTCCATAGCACTTGATCGAGGCGCGCGGCGCCGGTCGCCAGCATCACCAGGCGATCGAGCCCGAGTGCGATACCCGAGGCTTGCGGCATGTGCGCCAGCGCGGCAATAAAATCCTCATCGATCGGATAGCGCTCGCCATAGATGCGCTGGCGCTCCGCCATCTGCTCCTCGAAACGGCGGCGCTGCTCGGCGGCGTCGTTGAGTTCGCCGAAGCCGTTGGCCAGCTCGACACCGCAGACGTAAAGCTCGAACCGTTCGGCGACGCGCGGATCGGACGTCGGGCGCGCCAGAGCCGACAGCACCGTCGGGTAGCGGTCGAGGATGGTGGCGCGGCCGATGCCGAGATTGGTTTCGATGCGTTCGATCAGCACCCGGCTGAAGATATCGCCCCACGTATCGTCACCGGCGACGCGGATGCCGGCGGATCGCGCGGCTTCCGCAAATAGCGCGCTGTCCGCCTCCCCGCCGGGCATGGTCGCCAGCAAATCAATGCCGGCGAAGCGGGCGAAGGCCTCCGCCACGCTGAGCCGCTCGGGCTCGGCGAAAGCGTCGGCCGAACGGCCGCGAAACGAAAGCCGCCGCGTCTGTGCGGCGCGCGCCGCTGTAGCGAGGACCGCTGCACAATCGGTCATCAGCACCGGATATGCCTCGCCGACGCGATACCATTCGACCAGCGTGAATTCGGGATGATGCAATACGCCGCGCTCGCGATCGCGGAACACTTTGGCGAATTCGACGATGCGGCGCTCGCCGGCGGCGATAAGCTTTTTGCAGGCGAACTCCGGCGACGTGCGCAAATACCGCGGCGAGGCAGTGCCGTCGGGACCGTTAAGCGTCGCGCCGAAGGCATGTAGGTGAAGTTCGTTGCCCGGCGAGACCTGCAGCGCCGCGGTATCCACTTCGACGAAATCTGCTTCCGTGAACAATGCGCGCAGCGCCGCCACGATGCGCCCGCGCGCCAACAGCACCGGCCGGCGATCGGCATGAACATGCGGCGCCCAAAAAGGCGAGGAATCCGGCGGAGGGGTCGACATAACCTTGCTTACGCAGCCTCGAGGAAATAACTAGCGGTCTGGCTCAGGATCGGTATGGTGCGCTCGAAACCTGCTTATTAGCATTGAGGAACCCGTGAAAGTCATCGCCAGTTCGTTGCGCAAAGGCAATATTGTCGAAATCGACGGCAGACTCGCAGTCATTATGGCTACCGAGAATATTCACCCCGGCAAGGGCACGCCGGTGACCCAAATGGACGTGCGCCGAATTGCCGACGGGGTGAAGGTCGCGCTGCGTTACAAGACCACCGACCAGGTCGAGCGCGCCTTCGTCGAGGATCGCAAGCATCAATATATGTATCAGGACAGCGACGGCTATCACTTCATGAATATGGAGAGCTATGATCAGGTCGCCGTACCTGCCGATATCATCGGCGACCAGACCGCGTATTTGCAGCCCGAAATGGAGGTGACGTTGAGCCTGCATGAAGGCAACCCGGTCGCCATCGAGCTGCCGCCGCGGGCAACACTGGAAGTGGTCGAGACCGAGCCGGCAATGAAGGGCCAAACCGCATCCTCCTCCTACAAACCGGCGGTCCTCTCCAACGGCGTTCGCACCATGGTGCCGCCCTTCATCACCACCGGCACCAAGATCGTGGTGATGACCACCGACGGCAGCTACGTCGAACGGTCCAAAGATTGATGCGGTAAGCTACCTTAATCTGAATATTTGTTCAGGTTTGTTGCGCTGGGCGACGAACCAGCGCCGGCATGACCGGGCATAAGGCTTGGCAGCGGCCGCCTTGCTGGCGATAGTGGCAAGTCTCGCATCGGGGATTTGACGCGTGCGCGCTGCCGTAACGATCAGTCTTCTGACAACAGGGATTTGCGGCGCGATCTGCCTTGGCTCCCCGCAGGCCGCCTTTGCCACCAATTGCAAACCGCACCACTTTCGCGCGCCATTTTTCATCAAAGACATGGGCGCTTGCGCCTTCGATGCCGAGGCCTTGAGTTACGCCGGGGCGCCGGTCGAACAGGCCATGTGTTTGATGCGCGGCATGGATGCGACGCGCAATCTCGGACCGCCGCTGACCTCGTTGCCGTCGGCGCTCGCGAGCCGTATCGGCGAAACCACCGGTGTGCCGGCGCGCGAAGTCCTGTCGAGCTATCTGTCCAAAGAAAATCTCGAAACCGATTTTGCCGCTCATCTGTGGGAGCCGTTGTCGCGCGCACACGATAACGATCCGGATTCGCCGACGGCACGCTATTTCGTCATCCACGATACCAGCGGGCCGAATTACGGCCATCGCGCCTTCCCGGACGACATCGACACCGATGCGCATTACGAAAATCTCGCGGACTACGCCTGTTCCGACGGCTGGGGGCGCGCGCACGTCTTTATCAATCGCACCGGCGAAATGCTCTTGGCGCACGATTATTCCATACCATGGCGCGAGACCAAGTTCGAGCAGGCCGCCGAGTTCGGCGGGGCGCTGCGAGGGTTGTTTTTGCACAATGAGCTTGTGCAGCCGCGCAAAAGCGCGGCCGGCCACGGTTGGCGCAATGACGCGCAAACCCCGAACCCCGCTTTCACGCAAGCCCAGTACGACCGGCTGGCGCTCCTGTACACCATCGCCGCTGTGCGCAAAGGCAAATGGCTTGTTCCCGCTTTCCACGCCGCCATCGATGCCGACATTCCCAACGGCCACGACGATCCCCTGCATTTCGATATCGACAATTTTGCCGCAAGCCTGGAGGGGCTGGCCGAAAAACTGGGGCAGCCGGTGGTGGTCCAAGCCGCTCATTAGTGCGGTGGATTTGAAGTTCTTTGTCATTGAGCCGCCGACAGGCCGCACAACGGCCTGCATGCAGCCCGCATCGAACCGGATAACGGCTATGCCGGCGTGAGCCATTTGGCCCGGTTGCGCCACGCTTGCCGATCAGGTTGGATGGGGGTGACAAGCCCCAACCTTGAAACTTGAGGAAATGCCCGCCATGACGCCGTCACAATCCGCGACCGCACGCGCCATCACCGATGCCGACCCGGCAGTCGCCAAGATAGAACGGCCGACGCCGACCGGGGCCAATGCGCCCGGTTTCGGCTCGGACGTGATCGCGGACGCGCTGCGCGCGCTCGATATCCCGTATATCGCGCTGACCCCGGGGGCGAGCTATCGCGGCCTGCACGATTCGATCGTCAATTACCTCGGCAATACCAAGCCGCAGATGCTGCTTTGCCTGCACGAGGAGGCGGCCGTCGCCATCGCCCATGGCTATGCGAAAGTGACCGGCAAGGCGATGGTCACCGCGGTGCATTCGAATGTCGGGCTGATGCATGCCACCATGGCGATGTTCAATGCCTGGTGCGACCGCATGCCGGTCATCGTGCTCGGCGCCACCGGGCCGGTCGACGCGGCCAAGCGCCGGCCGTGGATCGACTGGATTCATACCTCCCGCGATCAGGGCGCGCTGGTTCGCGAATACACCAAATGGGACGACCAGCCGGCGTCGCCGGGCGCCGCACGCGAAGCGATCCTGCGCGGTACCTGGATCGCCAATACCGTGCCGCAGGGCCCGGTCTATATCAACTTCGATGCCGAGCTGCAGGAAGGCAAAGTCTCCGAGCAATTGCCGCCAATCGACATCGCGCGCTACATGCCGAAGGTATCGACCGCGGCGCCGGCCGAGCTCATCCGCGAAGCGGCTGCCGTTCTTAAGGATGCCAAGCAGGTTTTGATCCTGGCCGGCCGCGCCTCGCGCGACGAGGCGGCATGGAACGCCCGTGTCGCGCTGGCCGAAGCGCTCAATGCGCGCGTCGTCACGGATCTGAAAATCGGCGCGACCTTCCCGACCGACCATCCGCTTTACGTCGGCTCGCCGCGCGCCATCAATCCCGAGAGCGTCGAAGGCTTGAAGAATGTCGACGTCGTGCTGTCGCTCGATTGGGTCGATCTCGCCGGCGCGCTGCGCTATTTCGGGCCGACGCCGTCGGTCAAAGTGATCCAGATATCGCTCGACCACCGCATCCACAACGGCTGGAGCATGGACCATCAGGCCCTGCCGGCGGTCGATTTGCTGCTTTCGGCCGACCCCGACTTGGTCGTTCCCGAACTGGTCAAGGAAGTCGGCAAGAGCGCCAAGCCTCACGCAAAGCCGCATGCCTTGCCGAC
>JBAQHW010000497.1:0-3309 GCA_049288525.1 Xanthobacteraceae bacterium | reverse complement strand
GCCGAGCGTAAGGCGTTACGCCCCCGAAGCCGTCGGCCAGTGGCGCTCGTGGAACCAACTGCGATAGCCCGTCATCTTGGCGCGCTGCGCCGGTGGCGCGTGGCGCTTGCACGTTGACGCCTCCTCGCTGCCTTGCGGCGCACCCCAGCGCACCTCGACGCAATCGTTCGGATTGTAGGCCATCTCCAGGTCGCCGGCGCGGTCGATCACGTCTTTTAAAGAGAGCGTCCACTGCGAACCGTCGCTACGGGTATAGGTGAACTTGCGGGCGGCGAGTTCCTGGGTCAGCACGGTCTGCAATTGCGCCTTGACGTCGGCGATGCTTTTGCCGGCCGGAATTGCATAGCGTTCGGACCGCCGCGCGACATGGTCCGGAAAGCCGCGCACCACGTCGATGGCGATCAGCAGCCGGAAATCGCGCGCCGGCGTCGAATAATCCTCCCAGGCGCCGGTGGTCTCGAAGATCGACGGGCCCGACGGCATGTCGACATCGCCGTGCGCTTTGTTCTGATATTGCCGCCCGTTATCGACCGCGGTGACGCGCGTCTGCACCTGCTCGTCGAGATCGGTGATGGCATCCTCCATGGCCCGCACCGGATCGACCGGGTTGGGCGACATGACATCATCCATCCGATCGTAGAAGTCCTGGACGCTCATCTGCGTCTGTTCGAGCGAGAAATCGCCATATTGCGGGTCCTTGGCGATTTCGGCGTTGGTGAGCCGCCGCAAGCCGCCGTTCTTCTCGCGCACGATCGGGCGGAAGCGCTTGAAGCCGGGACTGCCGAGCGCGGGGGCATGCACGAACAGAAAATTGCCGCGCCAAAACCGTTTGCGCGTAACCGTACCGTCGGGCTCGGCGTCGACGGAGAGGAATACCCCCGGAGCGCCGTTCACTTCCGGCACGCGTTTCACCAGCATCAGCACGTGGCCGTAGGGGTCGGCATAGACGGTACCGGGACGCAGCGTCGCTTGCGTCAACGGCACCATGTAAAAGTCGGTGCGGTCGTCGTTGCCCGACACGCGCACCGCTCCGGTTTGAACGACGTCGGCGACCGCCGGCAGATATCGGGCGAACGACGCGGCAAGCGGAAGCCGCTTCGGGGCAACCGGTTTCGCGGCTGCCACCGGCGGGGATGCCGCCGGCGCCGGAGGCGGAGCCGGCGGAGCAAACATCTGCTGCAAAAGATTGGGCGCAGGCGCCGGCTCGGGCGCAGCGGAGGCAGTGACCGGTTCGGCAGCTTGCTCAGGGGGCGGTGCCGGGCGCGTAAGCTCGGGATGCTCGATGTCAAACCACTGGTAGCATTTCGGCGGCGCGCCATTATTCCCGCGCGAACAATTCGAATAGCCGAATGGCAGGCCCATCTTGAAAGAAAAATAGGCGCGCAAAAAGTAAACGAAATCGGCGCAGTCGGGGCGCGTAGCTTTAAGGAGGTTGTCTTCGCTGAGACCCAAATAATCGAACAGCATATTGCGCGAGTGATCTTGCAACACTTCGACCCAGGTCTTCCACGACAGTTCCTGGTTGAGCGGTCCGTCGAACAGTTTCGCAATCCACGCCGAAAAGAGATTTTCCGTCGCCCGATTCCATGATGCCCGTATGGGCCAGAGGCTTCCCGGGGACGCCTGCAGACCGGGCGGTCGGCCGGCCCTCACCGTAATGTCGCGCGTAATCGCCGTACAGGGAGCCGATGTCCCGCTCAAGGTCAGCGTCATGCGCCATGTTCCGGCGGCAGGCGACGCCACGTCGGCATACCAGTAATACGGCGGCCCGCCATGCCGGCCGTCTGCCGTGGCCGCTACGCTGCCATCCGGCGCGACCAGCGTCAGGTTGCCATCAACCGGCTTTTCCGTGGCGATGAGGACGCGCAGCGGGGCGCCGGACCACGGTGCCAGGGGCGCCGGCATGACGGCGAAGCCGATAGCGTCGCCGCAACCGTCAACAGCCGCTTGCGCCCGTGTAGCCGCCGCAGGAAGAATAAAGGCCAAAATGGCTGCGATCAGCGGCAATGCCGTCGCAGGAAACCCGAACCGGCGCATTAGCGACAATTGAAGTTCCCCGTCCTTCGCGCCCCGAATAAGCGTCCTTTATAGCCCCGGTGAGGCGCATCTATGTCACGGCCAAATTAGCCTATTTGGCGTATTGCCACAGACAAATCTCACCTCTGCCCCATCTTACCCGCCCCCCTGATCGCGGAACTCGTGCGGGGTCGTGCCGGTTTGCTTGCGAAAAAACCGCGCAAAATGCGACGGATCGGCGAAAGCGAGCTCCGCGGCAATATCGTGGATCGGTTGCGTCGTGAAGATGAGCTGGCGCTTGGCTTCGGTCAGCACACGCTGACGAATGAGGTGACCGGCTGTCACGCCGGTCGAGCGCTTGACGTGGTCGTTGAGCCGGTCGACCGTCAAGCCAAGCTTTTCGGCGTAGAAACCGAGCAGGCGTTCCCGGCGGAAAAACTCATCGACCAGCGCGCGCAATTGCGCCACCGTGGCGTCGGCGGGGTGCAAAGTGACCGTGCCGGATCGTGCACGGCTCGCCGCAAGTCTCGCCACACCGACCGCGATCAAAACCAGCAGCCCGCGCATCGCCAGCCGGTAGCCTTCGCGCGCCAGTCCGTGTTCCTCGAAAAGATCCCTGCACAGCGCCGACAGCCGCGCCAACTCGGCTGTCTCGCCGATCGGTACGATCGGCTGGCGCGCCAGCATCCGCAGCCGCGCCATCGCTTCGCGGTCGGTCAGGGCGCCGGCGGCGTCCTCGGTAAAGCTCACCACCCAGCCTTGAGTCGTATTCGGTTCGAAACGAAAGCCGTGCGCGATGGCCGCCGGAACCAGGATCGCCGCCGGCGCGGCAAAAGTGAGCTTTGCGGCATCGAAGGTCATTTCACCGCCGCCGTGCTCGAGCAAGAGAATCTGAAACAGATTGCGATGCCGATGCGCGCGTATGGCCCAATCGTGGATCGATGAGCGCGATGCAATGGTCTCGACGTGAACGAAGTCGAAAGCGGCATCGTCCGGCGGATCGCCGTAAAGATGGAAAAGCGGCAGCGCGCTCGTCGCGGTGTGAGACAGGACCCTCGACATGGCGCAAGCATAGTGCAGAAGCGGCTGGTTGGGGACCGCGATTGGCAATCAGTAACAACAAAAAGCGGCAGCCCGAGGGCTGCCGCTTTTCCGAAACGTCGTGTTCTAGCGGTTGCCGCCTTGGCTGCTATCCTGGCCGCCACCGTGCTGACCGCCTTGTCCGGGCCGGTTCTCGCCGCCTTGCTGCTGACCCGGCTTATTCTGACCGCCCTGCTGCTGCTGACCGGGCTT
>JBAQHW010000496.1:0-2194 GCA_049288525.1 Xanthobacteraceae bacterium | reverse complement strand
CTGTTCCGCTCGCGCGATCTGCACGAGAAGCTCAAGCGCTTTCCGCCGCGTTCCACCTATCGCGTGCTGCACCCCGCGCTCAAGGGTTATTGGCAGTTCTTCGGCCGCGTCGACGTCGGCGAGAGCTGGTTTTTTCACTCGCCGGTGCCGGCCGACACGACGAAGGACAACTACGATTTTCTGGCGCTGCTACAGAACGCGGCTGGCTTCCCCTTTACCTGCGATTTCGATTATGTCGGGTTTTGGGACCTGCGCATCGCGGTCGCCGACCGATACCAAGTAGGCCGCATCTTTATCGCCGGCGACGCGGCGCATTCGCATCCGCCCTATGGCGGCTACGGCCTCAATAACGGGCTGGATGACGTCGCCAATCTGGGCTGGAAGCTTGCCGCCACATTGCAAGGCTGGGGCAATGAGGCCTTGCTGCACAGCTATGGCGCGGAGCGTCAGCCGATTTTCATGGAAACCGGCCGCGACTTCATCGAGGCGGGAATCGAGCGCGACCGAAAATTTCTCGATCGCTACGATCCCGACCGCGATCGCGCGGAATTCGAGCAGGGCTGGAAGGAGCAGGCCGGCGCCGCGGCGCCGCGCGTGCTGACCTATGAACCGCACTACGAGGGTTCGCCGATCGTCTATGGTCGGCAAGGCGCCGCCTCGAGCGCGAGCGGCTCGCACAGCTTCGAGGCGCGCGCCGGACATCACCTGCCGCCGCAACTTTTATCGTCCGGGCGCAACGTTTTCGAGGAACTCGGCGTGGATTTTACCTTGCTCGCATTCGACGGCGACGACCAGACCGCGGCAGCGTTCGACAAGGCGGCTCGCCTGTCGGGCGTGCCGCTGAAAATCGTGTGCGACAGTTATGCCGATGGGCGAACCGCCTATGAGGCGAAGCTCATTCTGGTTCGGCCCGACCGTTATGTCGCCTGGACCGACGACCGGGCGCCGGCCGACGCCGCCGCGGTCATGGCCAAGATCGCCGGCCGGGCATAGTGCAAGATCGGCTTTATGCGCATAAATACTCTCAAATCAGCGAAACTGCAGCCACAGGGAGATCACTGCAATGACGGCACAGCTTCCCACACGCAAGCTCGGTTCGTCCGAGATCGTATCGTCGGCGATCGGCTTAGGCTGCATGTCGCTATCCGGCGTTTACGGCGCCAGCGATGACGCCAATGCCATCGCGGTGATCCACGAAGCTTTGGATCGCGGCATCACCATGCTCGATACCTCGGACGCCTACGGCGCCGGTCACAACGAGGAACTGGTCGGCAAGGCGATCAAGGGCCGCCGCTCGCAAGTGGTGCTGGCGACCAAGTTCGGCAATCTCGGCGGACGCGGCGGCAAGACCGCCGACGGCCGGCCCGAATTCGTCATCAGCTCCTGCGAGGCGAGCCTCAAACGCCTCGGCGTCGATGTGATCGATCTGTATTACCAGCACCGCATCGATCCGACGGTGCCGACCGAGGACACGGTCGGCGCCATGGCCAAGCTCGTCCAGCAGGGCAAGGTGCGCGCATTGGGCCTGAGCGAGGCCAGCCCGCAAACCATTCGCCGCGGCCACGCGGTGCATAAGATCGCGGCGGTGCAGAACGAATATTCCCTGCTGTATCGCACTGAGGGCGAAGAAACGCTGCAAACCACCCGGCAGCTCGGCATCGCCTTCGTCGCTTACTCGCCGCTCGGCCGGGGGCTCCTCACCGGCGTCGTCGAGGATCCCAAGACGCTCGCCGACAACGACGCCCGCAAGCGGCATCCGCGATTTGCGGCGGAAAACATCGATCACAATAAGGGCCTGGTGCAAAAAATCGCCAACATGGCGCGGAAGAAAAACTGCACAGCGGGTCAGCTCGCGCTTGCCTGGCTCCTGGCGCAAGGCGACGACATCGTGCCGATCCCCGGCACCAAGCATAAGGACCGGCTGGTCGAGAATATCGGGGCGCTGTCGGTGAAGCTCAGCGCTGACGATTTGGCGCAGATTTCAAGCGCGGTTCCGGCCGGCGCCGTTGCCGGTCTGCGCTATCCCGAAGGCCAGATGAAGAGCGTTTACGTCTGAGACGCAGTTGCCGCTAAGATTTAGCATCGGCCAATAGCGCCGCCATCACGCGCTCGCGGGTCAGCGGCAGGTCGCGCAGCCTGGCGCCGAGCGCGCGCGCGACGGCATTGCCGATCGCGGCGGCGGTCGGGCCCGCCG
>JBAQHW010000495.1:0-7415 GCA_049288525.1 Xanthobacteraceae bacterium | reverse complement strand
GCCGCTGGTTTCGCTCGAGAACCGGACGGCGCAGAATTTGAATCTCAAGATCGGCGATACGATCACGGTCAACGTGCTGGGCCGCGATATCACCGCGCGGATCGCCAACCTCCGCGCCGTCGATTGGCAGAGCCTCGGTATCAATTTCGTCCTGGTTTATTCACCCGGGTCCTTCGCCGGCGCACCGCATAGCGACATCGCCACATTGACCTTTGCCGACGGCGGCTCCACGGTCGAAGACACCGCTCTCATCAAGGGGCTTGCACAAGCGTTCCCGACCGTTACGGCGCTACGCATCAAAGACGCGCTCAACGCCGTGGCGGGCCTAGTCGGCAAGCTCATCCTCGCGGTGCGTGGGGCGAGCCTGATCACGCTTGCCGCCGCAGCGCTCGTCCTCGGCGGCGCCCTGGCGGCAAGCCAGCAATTCCGCGTCTACGACGCCGTGGTGCTCAAGACGCTCGGCGCCACGCGCGCACGGCTGATGGCCGCTTACGCGCTGGAATATCTGTTGATCGGTCTTGTCACCGTCGTGTTCGCGGTTGCCGCCGGTGCATTGGCCGCCGATCTCGTGGTGACGCGGCTGATGGAATTCCACTTTGTCTTCGTTCCGGGCACGGCGGCCGTCACCGCCATCCTGGCGCTTTTTGTCACGGTCGGCATCGGGCTTGCCGGCACCGTGGCGGCGCTCGGCCGCAAACCCGCAGAGGTGCTGCGGAATCTATGAAGTTGGCGGCGCCAAGGCGCCATTAAGCACCATGAACAGTTGGTAACACTCTGAGAAATATGGCGTCACACCCATCTGGCGCGGCCGGGCCTTTGGCATTAGATTTGCCGCAAGTGGCAGCCGACTTCCGCCGGCCGCCAAACCCGGCAGGCCCGGGACAACCCAGGGGTAATTTCATGTCCGACTTTGATCGGAATTACGCGGCCGCGAAGCCCGGCTATCGCACCGACCAAGTGACGATCGATGCGGGCCTGCGCGCGTACATGATCCGCGTCTACAACTATATGGCGGCCGGCGTCGCACTGACCGGCGTGGTCGCCTGGCTGACTTATCAAGCTGCCGGTGGCGACGCCATTCAAGTGGTCGGTGGGCGGTTCACCGGATTGACCGCATTCGGACAAGCCGTATTACAGGGCCCGCTGATGTGGGTGCTGGTCCTGGCGCCGCTCGGGATGGTCTTCTTCATGAGCTATCGCATCAACCGGATTTCGGCGTCCGCGGCATTGACGATGTTCTTTGTCTATGCCGGGTTGCTCGGCCTGTCGCTAGCGTCGATTTTCCTGGTCTACACGGGCGATTCGATCACGCGGGTGTTCTTCATCTCGGCGGCCACGTTCGGGGCGATGAGCCTGTATGGCTACACCACGCAGCGCGATCTCACCGGCCTCGGCTCGTTCATGTTCATGGGTCTGATCGGTATCGTCGTCGCCATGCTGGTGAACGTGTTCTTGCGCTCGAGCGGGCTCGATTGGGCGATCTCGGTCATTGGCGTGCTGATCTTCGTCGGGCTCACCGCCTACGACACGCAATCTATCAAAGAAATGTACTCCCCGATGGACGACGGCACCGTCGCCGGCCGCAAGGCGGTGATGGGCGCGCTTCGGCTCTATCTCGACTTCATCAACCTGTTCCTGATGCTGCTGCGGCTGTTCGGCGACCGCCGCTAAAGCAAGTTCCGCAAAACAAAGTGGAAACCGGTTTTGCGAAAAGGACTTGCTAAAACAAAATAGCTTTTCCACGGTAACGCAAGCCAAAGCGCCTCGGGGTTCAAACCCCGGGGCGTTTTGTCTTCTGGTCATGGCCGGGCTTGTCCCGGCCATCCACGTCTTGCTTACATGAAAGACGTGGATGCCCGGCATAAAGCCGGGGCATGACGATTGAAGGTTGCGATGCCAATTGTCCTCCGACCCGCGGACCCCGGCGATAGTGCCGCCATTACCCGCATCTATGCCGACGCCGTCCGCCACGGCACGGCGACTTTCGAAATCGAGCCGCCGGACGAAGCGGAAATGACGCGCCGTATGGCGGCGCTATTGGCCGGCAATTATCCCTATCTCGTGGCCGAGATCGGCGCCGGCGTGGTCGGCTATGCCTATTGCGGACCTTACCGCGCGCGGCCGGCCTATCGATGGTGCGTGGAAAATTCGATCTATGTCGATCCGCAATTCCACCGCCGCGGCATCGGCATGGATTTGATGACCCGGTTGGTCGAAGAGACGGCAGCGCGCGGCTTTCGCCAGATGATCGCCGTGATCGGCGATTCGGCGCAGGCCGCCTCGATAGCGCTGCACAAGGCCGCGGCTTTCGAGTTTGTCGGCACGCTGCGCGCGGTCGGCTATAAGCATGGCCAATGGCTCGATACGCCGCTGATGCAGCTCGCGCTGGGTGACGGCGACGCCTCGCCGCCGTAACCGCCTGTATTTCCGCTAGCCGGCCACCACCCGTAACGAGCGGTCGAGGACGCCGAGCACGCGATCAAGCTCGGGACCGCGCCGGACGATATGTCCGGTCGCTGAAATCACGCTATAGGCGCCCTGGCGGCGGCCCAATTTCGGGTTCTTTTCAATGCGGTAGATCGGGACTTCCGAAGCCCGGCGGAACACCGAAAACACCGCGCGATCTTTGAGAAAATCGATCGCGTAATCGCGCCATTCGCCGTCGGCGACCTTGCGGCCATAGAGCCTGAGAATACGGTCAAGCTCGCGCCGGCTAAATCTGACTTCGGTTGCGGGGGCGGGCGGACGAGACTCGCCCCCGCGCCACGCGCTTGGATCGGTTTCGCCGAAGTCCATCGGCGCCTCCTTAAGTTCTCATCGCCCTTGTCATCCGCCCTTTATGATCGCGCCAGAACGAACGACGGGCAAGGGGGCTTGCGGCGTGGCAATCCGCTGCGGTGCCGCCGGAGCAATACCAGCAGTGGCAGGCTGGGTTGCCGACATCACGCGTTCGTTAAGCGGATCATAATACGGCCCTATTTCGGACAACCACACGCCAAGCTGGGTTGCAAAATACCCCCTGTTGCCTCAAGGCCCGATTCGGATCGTGTTCCGGATTCCTCAGCCCCCCAGCCCCCCGGGGTGCGGACGGATCGGGCCGGAGGGCAACAGAATGCACTGTATGGTTCATTCCCCAATCCCCTCGGCCGGCGCACAGCCGGCCTTTTTTATTGGCGAATGTTTTTATAGGCGAAGAAACGAGGGACGAAGCTGCGATTTCGTTACTGAAGTGGCGTGTAAGCCGCGCCGAGGATAATGCCGGGTTTGTCGCGCGACCCCTCCTGCACCATTACTGCCGCCGCATCCGCGCCGCCGGTCTTGAGTTCCGTCAGCGGCACGTTCCATGAGGCGGCCGCACCGGTCCATTCACCGAGCTTGAGCCAGCCGCGCACCACGTTGTGATAGGTGAGAGTACGGCCGCGGTTCTCGCCGCGGCCGATCGCGACGGAGATGGCCTTTGCCACCGGGCACAGCCAGACTTCACCGGTATTATGCGCGCTTTTCGCCGACTCCACTTTGACGTTCAGGCCCTTGTCGCCGACCGTCAGCGCTACCGGCACCGACATGACGCCCGATCTTTGGTCGGTCAGCGCGATGGTGTGCTCGATGGCCGCCCGATCGCTGCCAAGCACGTGCATCGCCCCGTTGACGACGATCTGCGGCGTATAGACCTGACGATCGCCGCGCACCCGCGCATAAGCGCGTTGCAGCGCCGAATGCGCCGGGCTCGCCAGGGTGTCTTTCCAGCCCAGATAATCCCAGTAATCAATCGGCAGGCTCAGCGCGATGAGCGACGGATCGGCCGTCAATTCGCCAAGCAGCTTGTCGGCGGCGGGACAGGACGAGCAGCCCTGACTGGTGAAGAGTTCAAGCAGCGCCCGCGGCTCGGCGGCGCGCGTCGCCACCGGAACGAATGTCGCGATCAGAAAGCCTGCGATCAGCGATGCCGACGAAATTTGTCGTAAAAAGATTCGGCGGCGACGCAGCATTCGAAAACCTCCGGTCCCGCAACGGTAATTTGCCGCTTGGTGACCATTTCGTGACGCCGGCGTTTTTAGCGCCGGCGCCAGTCACCCGCTACTCAATTCGCGGTGAGGTAGTTTCGCTCGCGCGACCCGCCGCCGGGTCACGCCGCAAGGTGCCGCAGCACATACTGCAGAATGCCGCCGTTGCGGTAGTAGTCGAGTTCATCGGCGGTATCGATGCGGCAGAGCAGCGGCACCCGCTTGAGGCCGCCGTCGGAAGCAATGATCTCCGCCATCAAACGCTGGTGCGGCTTGAGATCGCCATGCAGGCCGCGGATGGTGACCTGCTCGTCGCCCTTCAAGCCGAGCGTTTGCCACGACGTGCCTTCCTCGAACACCAAAGGCACCACGCCCATGCCGACGAGGTTGGAGCGGTGGATGCGTTCGAAGCTTTGCGCGACGACAGCGCGCACGCCGAGCAATACGGAGCCCTTGGCCGCCCAATCGCGCGACGAGCCGGTGCCATATTCCTTGCCGGCGAACAGCACCAGCGGCACGTTCTCGGATTTGTAACGCATGGCTGCGTCATAAATCGTCATGCGCTGCTTGGAGGGATAGTGAATGGTGTAGCCGCCTTCGACGCCAGGCACCATCTGGTTCTTGATGCGGACATTGGCAAAGGTGCCGCGCATCATCACCTGATGATTGCCGCGCCGCGTTCCGTATTGGTTGAAATCCCGCGGCCGGACCTGGTGATCGCGCAGATATTCGCCTGCCGGACTCTCCTCTTTGATCGAGCCGGCGGGCGAGATGTGGTCGGTGGTTATCGAATCGAGGAACAGCCCAAGCACACGCGCGTCGACGATATCCTCGATCGGCCGGCTGCGCTTCGGCATGTCTTCAAAATAGGGCGGATTCTGCACGTAAGTGGAACGGTCATCCCACTTGAATGTCAACCCGCCGGCAACGCTGATCTTGCGCCAGTTGGCGTCGCCCTTGAATACGTCGCCGTATTTCTTGGCGAACATCTGCCTGTTGATGTTCTTGCGAATGACGTCGGTGATCTCGCGGTTCGACGGCCAAATGTCGCGCAGGTAGACTTTGCGGCCTTTCTGATCGGTGCCGAGCGGCTGCTTGGCGACGTCGATCTGCATCGAGCCGGCGATCGCGTAGGCCACCACCAGCGGCGGCGAGGCCAGATAGTTGGCGCGCACGTCGGCGTTGACGCGGCCTTCGAAGTTGCGGTTGCCGGACAGCACCGCGGCCGCGACCAGATCGTTCTTGTTGATCGCCTCAGAAATCTCCTCCGGCAGCGGGCCGGAATTACCGATGCAGGTGGTGCAGCCGAAACCGACCAGATTGAAGCCGAGCGCGTCGAGATCCTTTTGCAGGCCGGATTTCGCCAGATATTCGGCGACGACCTGCGAACCGGGCGCCAGCGAGGTCTTCACCCACGGTTTGACGGTGAGCCCCTTGGCCGCCGCCTTGCGGGCCAACAGCCCGGCCGCGACCATCACGCTCGGATTGGAGGTGTTGGTGCAGGAGGTGATCGCCGCGATGACCACGTCGCCGTGACCGAGCGTATGCTTGCGGCCTTCCACCGGCACGCGCTTGTCGAGCTCGGCGGCTTTGTTGAATTCCTTGTCCATCGACCAGGCGAAGCCGTTCTTGACCTCCTTGAGCGCGATGCGGTCTTGCGGGCGCTTCGGCCCGGCCAGCGACGGCTCGATCGAGCCCAATTCGAGCTTGAGCACTTCGGTGAACATCGGATCCGGCGTGTTTTTGGTGCGGTACATGCCCTGCGCCTTGGCATAGGCGACGACCAGAGCGATGCGCTCGGCGGAACGGCCGGTATCGCGCAGATACCCGATAGTGTCGTCGTCGATCGGGAAGAAGCCGCAGGTCGCGCCGTATTCCGGCGACATGTTGCCGAGCGTGGCGCGATCGGCGATCGACAGATTGGCGAGGCCGGGACCGAAATATTCGACGAACTTGCCGACCACGCCGCGCTTGCGCAGCATCTGTGTCACGGTGAGCACCAGGTCGGTCGCGGTCATGCCTTCCTTGAGCTTGCCGTTGAGCCGCACGCCGATCACTTCGGGCAGCAGCATCGAATAGGGCTGGCCGAGCATGGCGGCTTCCGCCTCGATGCCGCCGACGCCCCAGCCGAGCACCGACAGTCCATTGACCATGGTGGTGTGCGAATCGGTGCCGACCAGCGTGTCCGGATAGGCAAGCTCGGTGGCGACGGTCTTCTTGTCCGGAAACTGAATCTTGGCCTTGGACGTCCACACCGTCTGCGACAGATATTCAAGATTGACCTGATGGCAGATGCCGGTGCCGGGCGGCACGACGCGGAAGTCTTCGAACGAGCGCTGTGCCCATTTCAGGAAGCGGTAGCGCTCCTGATTCTGCTTGTATTCGTCCTCGACGTTCTGCTTGAACGCCAGCGCGTTGCCGAAATGATTGACCGCGACGGAATGGTCGATAACGAGATCGACCGGAACCAGCGGATTAATCTTCTTCGCGTCGCCGCCGAGATGCTGCATGGCGTCGCGCATGGCCGCCAGATCGACGACCGCCGGCACGCCGGTGAAATCCTGCATCAGCACCCGCGCCGGCCGGAATGCGATCTCGCGCTCCGAAGTCTTGTTTTTCAACCACCGCGCGACGGCCTGGATATCCTCTTTGGAAACCGAACGGCCGTCCTCGTTGCGCAGCAGATTTTCCAGCAGCACCTTCAGCGAAAAAGGCAGCCGGGAAATACCTTTCAGGCCGTTTTTCTCGGCCGCCGGCAGGCTGTAATAGGCGTAGGTTTTGGAGCCGACCTTGAGAGGCCGCAGACACTTGAAACTATCGAGCGATTCCATGACTTTTTTCCTATGCCGCCGGCGGGGGGCCGGGGTAAATCGGAGGCAATGGATTGCCGAAACGGGCTCCGAGGAGCAGGGGCAGCCGGGCACTGGGGCGTCACCGGCACGCCACAGTCCGACTTGCGGCTTATAGGGTCTTTTCGGCGGTTGTGCCAGTTCGGCAAGAAATGGTCGGCTAACATGGCGTGCATGACCAAAGGGACCGCGACATCGCGTCAAAAATCGCGGCGGGATCGTTGCTGATGCGTCTCACCGCCGTCGACCTGGTGTGTCACCGCGGCGGACGCGAGGTCTTTGCCGGCGTCAGCTTTACGGTGGCTGGCGGCGAAGCCATGATCGTCAGCGGCCGCAATGGCGCGGGAAAATCGTCGCTTTTGCGTATGCTGGTCGGCCTTGTCCGCGTGGCAGCGGGCCGGCTCGCGCTAGAGGGCGGCGATCCCGAGCTCTCGATCGCCGAACAGGCCCATTATCTCGGCCATCAGGACGCACTGAAAGGCTCGCTTTCGGTGGCCGAGAATTTGCGCTTTTGGGCGGGCTTTTTCGGCGGAACGGCAGACGTCGCCGCGCCGCTCGATGC
>JBAQHW010000494.1:0-5697 GCA_049288525.1 Xanthobacteraceae bacterium | reverse complement strand
CTAGGCGGCATTTACGTATTCATCGAGTCGAAGAACTCGCTGTTGCCCTTGGTGTTGCGCAGCTTGTCGAGCAGGAAGTCGATGGCATCCATGGTGCCCATCGGGTTGAGGATGCGGCGCAGCACGTACATCTTTTTGAGCTGATCGGGCGGCACCAGGAGCTCTTCCTTGCGCGTGCCGGACCGGGTGATGTCCATGGACGGGAAGGTGCGCTTGTCAGCCACCTTGCGGTCGAGGATGAGTTCGGAGTTACCGGTGCCCTTGAACTCTTCGAAGATCACCTCGTCCATGCGGCTGCCGGTATCGATCAGCGCGGTGGCGATGATGGTCAGCGAGCCGCCTTCCTCGATATTGCGCGCGGCGCCGAAGAAACGCTTCGGCCGCTGCAGCGCGTTGGCGTCGACGCCGCCGGTCAAGACCTTGCCGGAGGAGGGGACGACGGTGTTGTAGGCGCGGCCGAGCCGCGTGATCGAATCAAGCAGGATGACCACGTCGCGGCCGTGCTCGACCAGGCGCTTGGCCTTCTCGATCACCATCTCGGCGACCTGCACGTGGCGCACCGCCGGCTCATCGAAGGTCGAGGACACCACCTCGCCCTTCACCGAGCGCTGCATGTCGGTGACTTCTTCCGGACGCTCGTCGATCAACAGCACGATCAGATAGCATTCGGGATGGTTGTGCGTGATCGAGTGGGCGATGTTCTGCAGCAGCACGGTCTTGCCGGTACGCGGCGGCGACACGATCAGTGCACGCTGGCCCTTGCCGACCGGCGCGACGATGTCGATGACGCGCGCGGAAAGGTCCTTCTTGGTCGGATCGTCGTATTCCATCTTCAGCCACTCGTCGGGATACAGCGGCGTCAGATTGTCGAAATTGACCTTATGGCGCGCCTTTTCAGGGTCCTCGAAGTTGAGCGAATTGACCTTGAGCAGCGCAAAGTACCGCTCGCCTTCCTTGGGGCTGCGGATGTGACCGTCGATGGTATCGCCGGTGCGCAGGCCGAAGCGGCGGATTTGCGATGGCGAGACGTAGATATCGTCCGGGCCGGGCAGGTAGTTCGCTTCCGGCGAGCGCAGAAAGCCGAAGCCGTCGGGCAATACCTCGACGACGCCTTCACCAACGATGTCGGTCTCGCGGGCGGAGAGCTGCTTGAGGATGGCGAACAGCAGCTCCTGCTTGCGCATGGTCGGGGCGTTCTCGACCTCAAGCTCCTCGGCGAAGGAGACGAGTTCCGCCGGAGTCTTGCCCTTGAGTTCTTGGAGTTTCATTTCCTGCATATGCAGAATGTCCTAATGGGAATGGGGGCCAGCGGTGGGATTATTTTGTGGTGTCGCTGGCGAAAGGAAGATCGCAGGTCTTGACCAGTCAGGTCTTGGCTAGTCAGGTTTGGCCAGGTCTCAGGGCGTCAGGTCTTGGGGCGGTCAGGTCTTAGGAAGTGAAGGACTTGAGGCCCTGGCCCTGATGCACCTGACGGCTCCGATTCACCGGAGCCAGAACGCAACTGCATCCGCCTACGTTGGGTGGGATGGCAACAAGATATGAAAAGTCCGCACTTCAAGCAAGAGCGGTCAGGAAACTAAAGCAAATTTTGCACCGGCAACGCGCCAGAATCAGAACGGTTTCACCACCGCCAGGAGGACAATCGCGATCATCAATACAGTCGGCACCTCATTGATTATCCTATAGACTCTCTGCGAATGCCGGTTGTTGTCGGCGGCAAAATCCTTGCGCCAACGGGCCAGAAATCCGTGCAGGACAGTAAGGCCAAGTACCAGCACCAATTTGGCCCCGAGCCAGCCCGACGCGAACCAGCCATAGCGAGAATCAGGCCCGTTCCAGGCAAGCCAGAGCCCGAGCAGCCAGGTCGCGATCATCGCCGGATTGATGATGCCGCGCAGCAGTCGCCGCTCCATGACCTTGAAAGTCTCCGACTGGACCGAGCCCTTTTCCGCCACGCAGTGATAGACGAACAGCCGCGGCAGATAGAGCATGCCCGCCATCCAGGCGATGACGGCGATGATGTGGAAAGCTTTGACCCACTGATACATCGCGGCTGCTGCCTCCCTATTTACGCATGCCCACGAACCCGCGCGATCATTTGCTCGACATGCGCGATCGGCGTTTCCGGCAGCACGCCATGGCCAAGATTGAAAATAAACGGCCCGTTCGAAAACGCTTCCACCACGGCATCGACCGACCGATCCAGCGCCGCTCCCCCGACCAGCAGCGCCAACGGATCGAGGTTGCCCTGCACTGGGCGCTTTTTTTGAATGCGCTCGCGGGCGAAAGCAAAATCGATCATCCAATCAAGCCCAATGGCATCGACAGGAACATTAGCCACGTATTGTTCGAGCTTGGTTCCGGCGCCGCGCGGAAAGCCGATAATCTTCGCTCCCGGAATTTTGGCCCGCACCATGGCTGCTATCCTCGCGCAAGGCTCAATGCACCATTGGCGAAATTCCTCCGGCGGCAATACGCCGGCCCAGGTATCGAATATCTGCACGGCGTCGACGCCAGCCTCGAATTGCCGCGTCAAGTAACTCGCCGATGCCGCAATCAATATCTCGATCAGCCGGCCGAATGCCTGTGGGTGACAATAGGCGAACTTGCGCGCCGCATTCTGGTCGGCGCTGCCACCTCCTGCAATCATGTAGGTCGCAACCGTCCAGGGCGCGCCACAGAAGCCGAGCAGCGCAACGGCGGGCGGAAGCTCGGTCTTGACCCGCTCGATGGTCTCGTAGACCGGCGCGAGCTTCTCCTGGTCAAGCTCCGGTCGTAGCCCAGCCACCGCCGATTCGTCGAGCGCATCCAGCCGCGGACCCTCACCCTCCACGAAGCTTACACGCCGGTCGAGCGCATGCGGCACTACCAGGATATCCGAGAATAAAATCGCGGCATCGAATCCAAAACGCCGTACCGGCTGCAACGTTATCTCGGCGGCCAGCTTCGGATTAAAGCACAGATCGAGGAAACTATCCGCGGTTTGGCGAATTGCCCGATATTCGGGAAGGTACCTTCCCGCTTGGCGCATCAGCCAGATCGGTGGGATCGCGGTTCGCTCGCCTGCCAATGCCTGCATGAGAGGTTTGATCACGGAGATATCCAGCACGCTTTAATCCCTACTCAAATAGACTCTTAGAATCTGTTGTAGTGCTTGGACAGTTGATTAGACTCATACATCTGCATTCACATTTCATCCACGACTTACCCACATGTCCTCATCTCGCTGTGCCAATATCGCGAATGATCGGTAGTACCGGTTTGCCGTATGCTATGGCTGTTTTCGCGATAATTTTACCGGCGCTTTCCACATTTCACCGCTGCTCCAGGACGCTGCCCATTTTCGGCATGGAAACGCAGGGGTGTGGACGGCGGAACGGGTATCCAGCCATGGTGCTTGCACAGCACCGCAAGGCATGGCCTTCTCCACAAACATCGACAGGTTATCCCGTCGAGTTTCGGTGATTCCATGGCGCAAGCCGTCGGCTATTTTCACCTTCATCTTATTTCGGATGCCACCGGCGAAACTCTGATCACGGTCGCTCGGGCCGTGGCGGCGCAATACACCAAAGCGATGCCGGTCGAGCACGTGCATCCGCTGGTTCGCACCCAGAAACAGCTCGACCGGGTGCTGGCCGAAATCGAGGAAGCGCCGGGGATCGTGCTCTACACCTTGCTGGAGGAGAATCTGGTCCGAAGGCTCGAGGTCAAATGCCGCGAGCTCGGTCTGCCCTACCTGTCGATCCTCGGGCCGGTGCTGCACTTGTTCCAGGCCTATCTTGGCGCTGAATCGACCCATAAGGTCGGCGCTCAGCATACGCTGAACGCCGAGTATTTCCGCCGGATCGACGCGTTGAATTATACGATGCTGCATGACGACGGCCAGCAGGGGGACGACCTTGAAGAGGCCGACGTGGTGCTGGTCGGCGTGTCGCGAACCTCGAAGACACCAACCTCGATCTACCTCGCCAATCGCGGCGTAAAGACCGCAAACGTGCCGCTGGTGCCCGGTGTGCCGTTGCCGCCGCAGGTCGAGCGCTTGATGCATCCGCTGATCGTCGGTCTGTACGCCACGCCGGAGCGGATCGTGCAGATTCGGCAGAACCGCCTGCTCGGGCTCAAAGCCCATCGCGACGACGACCAATATATCAACCGCGCCGCGGTCACCGAGGAGATTGCCGCTTCGCGCAAGCTCTGCGCCAGGCATAATTGGCCGTTGATCGACGTGACGCGGCGTTCGATCGAAGAAACCGCTGCCGCGGTTCTCGCGCATCTCGGCGAGCGCCGCCGACAACGCGCCTTGTGAGCGCCGACGATGGCGCTGTGGCTTGCCCGCCAACCGCTGGTCCTGGCCTCGCGCAGCAAGGCCCGGCAAATGCTGCTGAGCGCCGCCGGCGTGCCGGTCGAGGTAAGACCTGCCGATATTGACGAACGTGGCCTGGAGGCTGCTGCCTCGTTGTCGCAGCCCGGCGCGATCGCCGGACTTCTGGCGCGGGCGAAGGCATCCGCGACTGCCGCGATTTGCCCCGGCCGCCTGACGCTTGGCGCCGATCAGACCCTTGCGCTTGGCACGGCGTGTTTTGCCAAACCCGCCGACCTGGCGGGGGCGCGCGCGCAGCTTTGCGCATTGCGCGGCCGAACGCATGAGCTTCATTCGGCGATAGCCTTCGTGAAGGACGGCACGGTTCTTTTCGAGGACGTCGGTGTTGCGCGGCTGACGATGCGGACGTTCTCAGACCGGTTTCTCGACCATTACCTCGCTACGGTCGGCAACGCGGCGACAACGAGCGTCGGCGGCTACCAGATTGAAGGTCTTGGCGCGCAATTGTTCGAGCGCGTCGACGGCGACTATTTCACGGTGCTGGGATTGCCGCTGTTTCCGGCGCTCGATTTCCTGCGCCGCCAGGGCTGTCTTGCGTCATGAGCGGCGATGGACCTTTCGTGCTGTGCCTGACCGGCTCGCTCGGCATGGGCAAATCGACAGCGGCCAAGTTTTTCGCCGCGGCCGGCGTTCCGGTGCATGATTCGGATGCCGCGGTGCACGCGCTGTACGAGGGCGACGCCGTGGCTTTGGTCGAACGGGCATTTCCAGGCTCGTGCGTGAACGGCAAGGTCGACCGGTCCAAACTCGCCGCCATGGTGCTCAATGACAGTGCCGCGCTCGAGCGGCTTGAAGCGATCGTTCATCCCCTGGTGTTCGCTTCGCGCGAACGGTTCCTCGCGCAAGCCCGTAGCCGCGGGGTTCCGGTGGTGCTGCTCGACGTGCCGCTGCTGTTCGAAACCGGCGCCGATTGCCACTGCGATGCCGTCGTCGTCGTCTCGGCGCCGCTTGAGGTTCAGCGCCGGCGGGCTTTGGAGCGGCCGAGCATGAATGAAGAGAAGTTCGCGGCAATCCTGCGCAAGCAGACGCCGGACGCGGAAAAGCGGCGGCGGGCCGATTTCATCCTCGATAGTTCACAGAGTTTCGATCATACCCGCACGCAAATTGGCGACATTTTGCAACGCGTGGCTACAATGCCGCGACGGCGACGCTGATTCGCCAGAGCATAATGCGGCTGCGTTCTAAGGGACCGGACCACCAGGCATTGCCATGCGCGAGATCGTTTTCGATACCGAGACTACGGGACTGGACCCGCTGCAGGGCGATCGGTTGGTGGAGATCGGCTGCATCGAGCTCGTCAACCGCTTTCCCACCGG
>JBAQHW010000493.1:0-20023 GCA_049288525.1 Xanthobacteraceae bacterium | reverse complement strand
ATATAACTGAAGCGGGCACGGCGACCGACCGCGCCGAGCGGCTGACGCGCACCATGCGCGATCAGTCGTTTCCGAATGTAACGCCGCGGGATTCGGCGACGCTGATCTTGATCGATCGCGCGCACGCAGTACCCAAGGTGCTGCTCGGCCGCCGTCATCAACGTCACCGATTTCTGCCGGGCAAATTTGTCTTTCCGGGCGGGCGTATCGAGCCGACCGATCGGCTGATGGCGGTATCGGCGGCACTGCATGAGCGCCATGTCGCCAAGTTGATGCTGCGCATGAAGCGGCCGAGCGAAGCCAAGGCCCTGGCCTTTGCGCTTGCCGCCGTGCGCGAAACCTATGAAGAGACCGGCCTGATGCTGGGCGTGCCCACGAATGACACCATGGCGGCACCGCCCGGCCCTTGGGAAGCTTTCGCCAAGGCCGGTATCGTGCCGGATCTCCGCGCGGTCCATTTCGTGGCGCGGGCGATCACGCCGCCGAAGCGGCCGTTGCGGTTCGACAGCCGTTTCTTCGCCGCCGAGGTTTCGGCGATTGCGCGGCGCGACGACGGCTTCGTCGGACCGGACAAGGAACTTGTGGAACTGGTCTGGCTGCCGATCACCGAGGCGCGGCAGCTCGATATGCCCGGCATTACCGCGGTCGTCCTCGAGGAACTGGCCGACCGCATCGCCGCCGGCATGGGTCTCGACCACCCGGTGCCGCTCTACCGCATGCGCCATAAGCGTTTTGTGCGGGAAATCCTGTGATGGTTGACTTTCACAGCCCGCCGACTAGGTTCCCCCCCAATAATCACTGAGGTTCGATCATGGCCAAGAGCGCCACCATCAAGGTTAAGCTCGTTTCGAGCGCCGACACCGGCTTCTATTACGTCACGCGCAAGAACTCGCGCACCATGACCGAGAAGCTGAAAATGAAGAAATACGACCCGGTGGCGAAGAAGCACGTCGAGTTCACCGAGTCCAAGATCAAGTAATCGAGGATCAGGTCGTTCAAGATCAGCGGGCTTTATCCACGCCTGCAAACAAAAAGGGCGCCCCTGGGGCGCCCTTTTTGCGGTCAAAAAAACATTTCCCGGCGGCGAATAGGTGGCCAGCCGGAATGGTGCGGGACCCTGCCCCGCTTGCCCCGTGACCAGCGCGTTGGTTTACTCTGACGGATGCCGAGCGTGCCCGAAGCCAATCTTACCGATGCCGTGATGGTCCACGCCGCCGCGCGCCCGCATGCCGTGGCGCTGGTCGAGGGGCCGCAATCGCTGACCTATGGTGACCTCGGTGCTCTCCTGGTGCGCGCCACGACGTATCTGCGTCGCTGCGGCGTCGCGCCTGGCGAGCGCACCGGCATCGCGATGATGAACGGTATCGACCACATCATTGTGCTGCTCGCGCTCATGCGGATGGGCGCCGTGCCGGTCGAGTTGCCGGCGGAAAGCGGTACGCCGTCCGTCCTGCAGGTGGCGCACAAATATCGCATCGGCATCGTCCTGACCGACCCGGACCTGAACCTGGACCCGGCTGGCCCAGGGGGCGGCGGCCCAGCGGACGGCACTGGCGGCGGCGATGCCGCGGTGACGCAGGTCCGGATCAATCTCGACTGGCGCACGGAGATCGCCGCGTTGCCGCCCGATGCGGGCGCGGCCGCCGGGCTCGACACCCTAAACCTCATCACCCTGACCGGCGGCAGCACCGGCATCCCGACCGGCGTCGTCAACACGCATCGGCAGCTGCTGCGGCGCGTCGATGTTTGGGTAGAAGGGCTGCGGCCGTTCACCCATGGGCTTGATGGTCCGCCGCTCGTGCTTTTGACCGCACCAGCGCGCTATGCCTACTTCTTCTTCGGGCTCTTGGCTTATCTCTGCACCGGCGGAACGCTGGTGCTGATGCCGGAGTTCGCCCGCGGCATCGATCTTCTCCGCGCCATCGCCGCGTATCCAGACGCGTTCTGCTTCGTGACCGCGAACATCTGCCGCTTTTTTCTCGCGGCCGCCACACCTGGCAAACTTCTGCTGCCGCGTTTGCGCCTCCTGGAATGGTCTGGGCAGCCGCTGATGCCCGAGGAGAAGCGGGCGGTGACGCAGCGCGTGACGCCGCATGTCGGCGAGAATTATGGGTCGGCCGGCGCCGGCAGGATCTCGAACCTGCAGCGGGAGGAGTTCGCCCATAAGGCCCACACCGTCGGCCGCCCGCTTCCCGGCATGGAAGTGCAGATCGTCGATCCTGCGGGGATTCCGGTCGGGCGTGGCGAGGTCGGGCGTTTGCGCTGCCGGGCCGCCTCGCTCGCGAGCGGACCGTGTCCTGAAGATGCGGCAACGACGGGTCCCGAATATTTTCGTGACGGCTGGTATTATCCCGGCGACCTCTGCAGTCAGGACGACGACGGCTATCTGATCCTGAAGGGGCGCGGCGCCGACGTCGTGCGCCGGCAGGGCGTGGACGTCTTTACCGCCGACATCGAGGCGGCGCTGATGGCTCATCCCAGCGTGCGCGACGCAGCCGTCATCGGCCGTCCGTCGCAAAAGCGCGGCGAGGAGATCGTCGCCTTCCTGGTGCCGAGCGGCGCACCGCAGCACGAGGATATCGCCAATCATTGCCGCGCCGCCCTGGCGCCGGATCGCTGGCCGGATCACGTGTTCTACATCGACGTGCTGCC
The DNA here is from genome assembly GCA_049288525.1 of Xanthobacteraceae bacterium. Classification (GTDB taxonomy): domain Bacteria; phylum Pseudomonadota; class Alphaproteobacteria; order Rhizobiales; family Xanthobacteraceae; genus BOG-931. The sequence goes on along the minus strand of JBAQHW010000493.1, from coordinate 17,371 downwards.
GCGCAATGCCGCCGGCAAGGTCGAACGGCCGCGGCTGCGCATTCTCGCCGACGCGCGGCTTGCGCAAAACCGACCGTAATACCAACTGCCGCAGATTTTGAATCCCCATGCCTGCGCTTGTCGCGGGCATGCACGACTTAACAGCCGAATCAACTCAAAGACGTGGCTGGCCGGGACAAGCCTGGACAAGCCCGGCCATGACGAGTGGATGGGTCGCGCTCAACGACCGTTGGTATAGACAACAATTTCATAATGTACTGCCGATGTTCCGATAAGCTTAAAAGCCGCATCAGGATGACGGCTCATAAGCGTGTTGCCTATTTGCAACGACGGCCGCCAATCTATTGAAGCGGCAGTGGAACTCACGACAATCCGGTCAAACCTTATTGTCTTTTTGCCGGGATCAGTTGAGATTTGCGTCGGAGCCCTGCGGGGGCGGACGGGGAAGCATCGCATGCGCGGGCGTATCGGTCGCGACAGCGCGCTGCGCCTGCTGGCATCGACGTCGGTAGCGGCGCTGCTGACCGGCGGCGGCGCGCCGTCGGCGTTCGCCAGCGGTCCCTGCACGCCGAGCGGTTACAGTTTTATCAACCAGACGGTCGGCGCCATAAGTAATTCCGGCGCCATCACATGCATTTACGTCCAGAATTCGACGGTCAGCGGCAGTGTCACCAACACCGCCACTGGCATGATTACGCCCTCGCCCTCCAACGTTCCGACCGGCATCACCATCAACAACAGCACAATCGGTGGCAGCGTCAGCAATGCCGGAACGATCACCGCCAGCAGCGGCATCGGCATTGCCATCAACAGCAACGCCACCGTCTCGGGCGGCATCGTCAACAGCGGGACGATCTCGGCATCGGTCGGTTCGGGCATCAGCGTTTCCAGCGTCGCCCGGTTCGGCAGCAGCAGCGCCGGCGGCGGCATCGTCAACAGCGGCACGATCTCTGCCGGCGGCGACGCCATCTCTCTGTCGAATGTGACGAGCTTCTACGGTGGCATCAGCAACAGCGGCACGATCTCGGCAGGCGGCAGCGGCATTTTCGTCAAGACCGTATCGACCTTCTCCGGCGGCATCAGCAACAGCGGCACGATTTCGGCCGGCAAAGGCATTTTGGTCAGTGAGGTCGCTGTGTTCGGCAGCGGCAGCGCCGGCGGCGGCATCGTCAACAGCGGTACGATCTCGGCCGGCGGCACCGGTATCGATGTCCGGGATGTCACCAACTTTTCGGGCGGGATCAGCAATTCCGGCACGATCTCGGCATCGGGCGGCGACGGTCTGTACGTCTACGGATCATCGGTCTTCGCCGGCGGCATCACGAATGGCGGGACGATCACGGGAGTCAGCGGCATCGTGCTCGGTTCCGGAACCGCCGCAAACAGCATTTCGACCTTCACGGGCGGCATCAGCAACAGCGGCACGATCGTCGCCACCGGCGCCATGGCGGCGGCGATCAGCATCTCCACGATACCGGTTTTCACGGGTGGGATCAGCAATACGGGAACGATCAGCGGCTTCACCGGGATCTCGGTCTCCGGCTCCGGCCCGGCCAGCGTATTCGATTCCGGCGCGATCGTGGGCACCGGCGGCACGGCGGTGGACCTGTCCGGCAATGCCGCCGGCAACACCTTTACGCTCGGCCCCGGCTACAGCATCACCGGCAGCGTGCTCGGACAGGGCAGCGACACGTTCCAGCTCGGCGGCAGCGGCAACGGGAGCTACGATCTCGGCACCTTCGGGACGCAATATACCGGCTTCACGACCTTCAACGTGGTGTCGGGTACCTGGATGGCAACCGGCACCTACAGCCAGACGACGCCCGTGACCGTGGAGGGCGGCACGCTGCTGGTGAACGGAAATCTGTCGCAGGCCTCAGACCTGCTGGTGACCGGCGGCACGCTCGGCGGCACCGGGACGGTGGGCATGACGCAGATTGATGCGGGCGGCGCTTTCGCCCCCGGTGCGCCCGGCGTACCCGGCACCTTCATGACCGTCTCCGGCAATCTCGCCTTCCAGTCCGCTGCGCTCTATGTAATTTATCTCAATCCAACCACATCAACGCTCGCGACCGTCTCCGGCACCGCGTCGCTCGCTGGTACTGTGCAGGCGAATTTCGCGTTGGGCGGCTACGTTTCCAAGCAGTATACGATCTTGACCGCAGCCGGCGGAGTGAACGGAACGTTTTCAGGAATCAGCAATGTCAATCTGCCGGCGGGTACGGCAGATACGCTGAGCTATAGCGCCGACGATGTGTATCTCAATCTTGTGCCGGGCTTTACGTCATACACCGGTCTCACCACCAACCAGCAGAACGTCGCCAACGCGCTGAGCAATTACTTCAATAGCACCGGCGGCATTCCTGGACAGTTCTTCGCTCTCTCTCCCTCGGGCCTTTCGCAGGTCGACGGCGAAGCGGCGACTGGCGCCGAGCAGGGCGCGTTTCAGTTGACCACCGAGTTTCTGGACCTTTTGCTCGATCCCTTCGTCAACGGCCGCGGCAATGGCGGCGGGGCGGGCGGCGGCGGACCGGCGCTCGGCTTCGCGCCCGGTCAGCAGGCGAACCTGCCGCCCGATATTGCGCAGGCTTACGCCGAAATGCTGAACGGCCCGCCGAAGACGAACTTCGATCAGCGCTGGGGCGCATGGGGTGCGGCGTATGGAGGTGCCAACAATACCAGCGGCGATCCGAGTGTCGGTTCGCACGATGCCTCGGCGCAGACCTACGGCTTTGCCGCCGGCATGGATTATCACTTTACGCCCTATGCCACGGCCGGCTTCGCCGTGGCCGGCGGCGGCACCAGTTGGGGGCTGTCGAACGCGCTCGGCTCGGGCTACAGCCAAGCCTTCCAGTTCGGCGGCTACGGCATCGAGTGGTTCGGCCCCGCTTATTTCGCCGGCGCCGTCTCCTTCACCAACAACTGGTTTACGACCAACCGCACGGCGCTCGGCGATCAGCTGCGAGCGAACTTCGCGGGCCAGACCTACGGCGCCCGCTTGGAGGGCGGCTATCGCTATGCCGTGCTGCCGACGCTCGGTGTCACGCCCTACGGCGCGGTACAGTTCCAGGATTTCCACACGCCGAGCTATAGCGAGAACGATCTCACCGGCGGCGGCTTCGGGCTTTCCTACAATGCGATGAACGCCACCGACATGCGCACCGAACTCGGCGCCCGCTTCGACGACCCGACGCTGCTCTACGGCAAGCCACTGATCCTATTCGGCCGCCTCGCCTGGGCGCACGATTTCGTCAGCAATCCTTCGCTCAGTGCCGCCTTCGAAGCGCTGCCGGGCTCGAGCTTCACCGTCTTCGGCGCCCCGATCCCGCATGACTCCGCACTCACCACCGCCGGCCTGCAATATTTCCTCACCGCCAACTGGCAGGTCCTCGCCAAATTCGACGGCGAGTTCGCCCCCGGATCGCAGACCTACGCCGGCAGCGGCACGCTGCGCTATACGTGGTGAATGCGGCCTCGTTGATTGGCCATGTCGCTGTTTCGGCACTTCTGCGACAGGACCGCACGCGCGAGAGCGACGTTTCACCGCCGCTTCATGGCTAATCGCCGGCGGCTCCCATCGCGTCGGCGAGTGCAAATCCTTCCTTTGATGCGGACCTAAGCATTGCCGTAGGGCTATCGATGAATTCGCATGCTGGCGGCATCGCCCGGCGCGGCGCTGGCACTCCTGGTCAGGCGGCGTCGGGCACGACCCGGTTGCGGCCGTCGCGCTTGGCCTGATAGAGCGCCTGGTCGGCGCGCTTTAAGAGTTGCGGGGCGGTGTCGTCCTTGCCGCGCAAGCCGGCAATCCCGATGGAAATCGTCACCGGAATGTGACCGGAGCCTTGGGCGATCGCGAACGGCTCGGCGGCAATGCGCCGGCGCAGCCGCTCGGCAACCATGGCCGCGACCGCCATGTCGGTCTCCGGCATGATCACGACGAATTCCTCGCCGCCGTAGCGGCACGCCAGATCGATACCGCGGATCGAGCGTTTGATGCGCAGCGCGAAATCGCGCAGCACGTCGTCGCCGGCATCGTGGCCGTGGCTGTCGTTGATCGCCTTGAAATAATCGATGTCGATGATCAGCGCGGCCAGCGGCTTGCCGCGCGACGCCGCCTGCTCGAGCAGCGTGGCGAGATGGCTTTCCATGTAGCGCCGATTGAACAACCCGGTCAGCGCGTCGGTGATCGCCATTTCTATCGACATTTGCACATTGTCGCGCAACCGCTCGGTATAGCGGCGCTTGCGCACCTGGCTGCGCGCCCGCGCCAATAGCTCGTTCTTGTCGATCGGCCGGATCAGAAAGTCGTTCACGCCGATCTCGAGCCCGCGCAACATGCGCGCATTGTTGTCGGGCTCGGTGATCGCGAGTATCGGCAGATTGCGGGTGCGGTCGAGCGAGCGGACCTGGCTGCATAGCCGCAGCGCATCGTAGTTTTCCAAACCGAGCGAAGCGATGAGCAAGTCGAAATTGCCCTCAGCGGCATGAAACAGCGCCTGGTTAGGCTCGGCTTCCACCTCGACCGCATGCTCGGCGCCAAGCATCGTCGCGATGCGCTCATAAGAAGAAGGACGATCGTCGACGATCAGCACCCGGCCGCCGCGGCCGGTGTCGGCCAACGCTTCGCGTTCCGGCGATTCGATGCCGATCTCGTGCGACGTCAAAACCCGCATGCGCAGCTCGTCAGTCACCATTTTGAGCCGCGCCAGCGAACGCACGCGCGCGATCAAGGCCAATTCGGCAATCGGCTTGGTCAGAAAATCATCGGCGCCGGCATCGAGCCCACGCACTTTGTCGGAGGGCTGATCGAGCGCGGTCACCATGACCACCGGGATGTGGTGGGTTTTCGGATTGCGTTTCAGCCGCCGGCAGACCTCGAAGCCGTCCATGTCCGGCATCATCACGTCGAGCAGCACGACATCGCACTCGGCGCGCTCGCAGATCGCCAGCCCCTCGCGTCCGCTCATCGCCGTGACGACGTCGAAATACTCGGCCGACAGCCGCGCTTCGAGCAATTTGACGTTGGCGGGTACGTCGTCAACGACCAGGATTCGGGCAGTCATCGCGAACCTTTACGGGTTGCCAAGAAAGTGGCGGATCGTCTCGATGAACTTGCCCACCGAGATCGGTTTAGACAGGTAGGCCTCGCAGCCGCCCTCGCGAATGCGCTCCTCGTCGCCCTTCATGGCGAAAGCGGTGACGGCAACCACCGGAATTTTCTTCAGCTCCTGATCGTCTTTGAGCCACTTGGTGACTTCCAGGCCGGACACCTCCGGCAATTGAATATCCATCAGGATCAGATCGGGGCGATGCTTGCGCGCGAGGTCAAGCGCCTCGATGCCGTTACGAGTACCGACCGTAGAATAGCCATGCGCCTCCAACAGATCGTGGAAGAGCTTCATGTTGAGCTCGTTGTCTTCCACAATCAGGACGGTTTTCGCCATCCCCCCCATTCCTTTTGCCGGTCCCCGGCACGATGCTGCCAAAAGGCGCGAGAATCGCCTGCCCCCAAGGCACACGGGGCAGCATGGCGAAGCTAGTCCCGATATCTTACGGAAAGGCAAATGGAACCGCATGAAGAGGCCTGCCCCGAACACGCGTGAAAGTGCGGAAATGATGGCCGTTCAGGCGCTTTCCTTCCTCGCCGCGGATCCCGAGCGGCTGGGCGCCTTCCTATCCATGACCGGGATCGGGCCGGACGCTATTCGCGACGCCGCCCGCGAACCGGGCTTTCTGGCCGGCGTGCTGGAGCATATGCTCGACAACGAGCCGCTGTTGCTTGCCTTCGCTGAGGCCGCCGGCCTCGATCCGGCGGATATTGCGCGGGCGCGTAAGGCTCTCGGCGCCCCCTGGGAGCACGATGTGCAGTGAGCACGGGCTTCTGCCGCGATTGTCTGGCCGACGCGCCGCCCCAAGCCTTGCGCTGCGCCGCCTGCGGCTCGCCGCGGCTCGTCCGGCATGACGAACTCGACGCGCTTGCCATCGCCCATATCGACTGCGACGCGTTCTACGCCACGGTCGAAAAACGCGACGATCCCACCCTTGCCGCCGAGCCGGTGATCGTCGGCGGCGGCAAACGCGGCGTCGTCGCCACGGCGTGTTATGTGGCGCGCACCTTCGGCGTCAAATCCGCGATGCCGATGTTCGAGGCTTTGCGGCTGTGTCCGCAAGCCAAAGTGGTTCGACCCAATATGGAGAAGTACGTCAAAGTCGGCCGCGAAGTGCGCCAGATGATGCTTGAGCTCACCCCGCTGGTCGAGCCGCTGTCGATCGACGAAGCATTTCTCGATCTTTCCGGCACTGCAAGGCTGCACGGCATGACGCCCGCCAAGGTTCTGGCGCGGTTTGCCGCCACTGTTGAGAAACAGCTAGAGATAACCCTCTCTATCGGCTTGTCTTGCAATAAATTTCTGGCAAAAGTCGCGTCGGATATCGATAAGCCGCGCGGCTTCGCCGTGTTGAGCCGGAGCGACGCCCCGGCATTTCTCGCGGGCAAGCCGGTAAGCTTCATTTTCGGCGTCGGTAAAGTCGGCGCCGCACGCTTCGCCCGCGACGGGTTTCATCGCATCGCCGATCTGCAGCGCGTCAGCGAGATCGAATTGACGCGCCGCTATGGCGAGGAAGGCCGCCGTTTGTCGCGCCTGTCGCGCGGCATCGATGAGCGGCTGGTGAGCGCCGAGCGCGAAACCAAGAGCGTATCCTCGGAAACAACGTTCGAGCAGGACACCTCTGATTTTCGTTCGCTGGAGAAAATTCTCTGGAATCTGACGGAAGACGTTTCGGCGCGACTCAAGAGCAAGAACCTTGCCGGCTCAACCGTGAACCTAAAGCTAAAATCGGCTGACTTTAAAATTCGTACCCGCGCGGTGACGGTCGACGCGCCGACGCAGTTGGCGCAGCGCATTTTCACCGCCGCCCGCCGCATGCTCGAACATGAGATCGACGGCACCCGCTTCCGCCTGCTCGGCGTCGGCATGAGCATGCTCACCGACGGCGAGGAAGCCGACCCCGGGGACTTGCTCGACGGCCGGGCGGCTTTGGCCGAACACGCCGTGGACGATGTGCGCGCCCGCTTCGGCGAAACCGCGGTCATCAGGGGCTTGGCGTTCGATGGCAAGGAGGACGCCTAGGCCCTCACGGGCACGGTTTCTGGTCTTTGATTTCGAGTGACGTCAACTTTCCGTCAACGACAAAGTCGTTGTAGTCGAGCGTCAGGGCACGCGAAATGCCGTTTTCGTAAAGCTCAAAGCCTATCGAATAAGCCGGTGTTTCTTCACCGGAATCATCCGCTTTGCTCTTGTCAAAATAGCTGATGGTCACGGGCCAGCGCGGCACCGCGGCAAGCTTCGGCTCATGGGCCGCGGCGTCGTCGTGATTGCGCTCGTCGGGCGCCAGCTTTTTGCCGATCACGGTCAGCGTATTGAAGACCTTGTCGCCGGAATCCGAGCCGTCATAGACCGGAAAATGCAGAAGGGTTTTGCCGGCCCGGGCGGCTTGGATGGCGCGGACCATGTGCTCGGTCGGAAACACCACGCCAGGGTCGAGTTTAAGATTCTTCTGCTCGGGCTTGTCGAGGTCGACAGCGGTCTCGGTGGCGTCGTGCTCGGCATGGCCGTCGACGGTATCGAGCAGTTTGTCATCGACGTAATTCTGCGACTTGAATTTGAAGTCTTTGGCATCGGCGCCTTCCCAGGTCGTCGAGCGCAAGTCGCTGATCGAGACCTTGCCCTCGCCGGTATCGAGTTCGGAAACCTGGCGGAAGTCCAGCGAATAGCCTCGGCAGGCACTGCCGCCGAAATCGTAAACGATACGGCCGCTGACGCCGGCAATCTGGGAATCCCCTCGCGTCTGACCGAGCGACAGATCGTAAACGGCCCGATGCGGCAGCAGAACGACGGGCGCCGGTTTCTGCAGATCCGGCATCAGATCCGGCGCCGCGCTTTGCGCCGCTACCGAAGGGGGCGACATCAGGAAAAACAGGGCAAGCAACAGGCCCAAGAATAGTGCGATCACGAGGCTGGCGCCGCGCGATGTCAGTGTATCGTCCACGACCATGGGCCTATCCCGCTCAACTCGCTTCGGAGATGGGCCCCCGCCTGCCATTCCCCCGTTCAGTCGTGTGCTTCTTAGTCGCCGCAATTGCGGCGAAGATAGGCCAGTCCGTGCGCCGGTCGCAACCGTACCGGAATGCCGGGATGCTTGCACGCCGCGGAACGATCGGCGAAGAAGACGCGTCGCAAGTTCGCGTCGCCTAGCACGCGGGAGAAGCCCATGGCCGGACTGGTAGAGAAGAAGCTGCAGGAGCTCGGCATCACGCTGCAAGAGCCTCGTGCGCCAATGGCCAACTACGTGCCTTACGTGCGCACCGGCAATCTCCTCACCGTTTCAGGCCAAATCTGCCTCGGCGGCGACGGCAAGCTCGTCGCCAAAGGCCGCCTGGGCGACGGTGTCGCCATCGAGGACGGCCAGAAGGCGGCGCGCGCTTGCGCCATCAATCTTTTGGCCCAGGTCAAAGCCGCCGTCGGCGATCTCGACAAGGTCGTTCGCGTGGTGCGGCTGGGCGGATTTATCAATTCGGCGCCGAGCTTCACCGAGGGTCCGAAGGTGATGAACGGCGCTTCCGATATCATGGTCGCGGTCTTCGGCGACAAGGGAAAGCACGCGCGTTCGACGGTCGGCGTGGCGGCGCTGCCGGCGGACGCCGCGGTCGAGGTCGAGGGTCTGTTCGAAGTTGCTTGAACGGGGCACGCCGACGGTGGCGACCGGGCTCGACTGGCTCACTGCAAGACCGATCGCCCACCGCGGGCTGCATGACGCAGCGCAAGGCGTGATCGAGAATACCGCCGCCGCCATGCGCGCCGCCATCGACGCCGGCTATGGCATCGAAATCGATGTTCAAGTGAGCGCCGATGGCGAAGCCATGGTCCACCACGACGACGTGCTGGGCCGGCTTGCCGAGGGCGGCGGCCGGCTTGATCGCTGCAGCGCCGCCGCGCTCAGGGACGCACCATTCCGCGGCAGCCCCGAGCGCATGCTGACGCTCGGCGAACTATGCGACCTCGTGGATCGCCGCGCCACGCTCCTGATCGAGCTCAAAAGCCGGTTTGACGGCGACGACCGACTGCCCGCGCGCGTCGCCGACGTCCTTGCGGCCTATCGCGGGCCGGCGGCGCCGATGTCGTTCGATCCCTGGCAAATCGCAGCGCTGCGGCATAAAGCGCCGCAGCTCGTTTGCGGGATCATTGCCGCCAAGTACCGGCCGCATCCATATTGGGACCAGATGCCATTCTGGATGCGATATGGGATGGGGTATCTCATCACCGAGCTGCCGGCGCGGGCACAATTCGTGGCTTACGCGGTCGCCGACCTGCCGGCGTTGGCGCCGCTCGTTGCGCGGCACGTTTTTGGCTTGCCGCTGTTGACCTGGGCGGTGCGAACCGCGGCGGAGCGTAGCGTTGCCAAGCGCTGGGCGGACCAGATGATTTTCGAGGGTTTTCGGCCATGAAGCCGGTGCCGAATGATCAGCGGCAAGAGCTGCGCATCAGCGTGATCGGCGCCATCGACGAGGTCGGCGCCACCGAGTGGGACGCCTGCGCGTCTCCTGGAGCGAGTATTCATGCTGTAGATGAGGCAACCCAGTATAATCCTTTCGTTTCTCATGCTTTTCTATCAGTTCTGGAAGCGTCAAAATCGGTTGGCGGCCGCACCGGCTGGCAGCCCCAGCATGTGCTGGCGCGCACCGCGGATGGCGAGTTGGTCGCCGCCGCGCCCTGCTATCTCAAGAGCCATTCGCGCGGCGAATACGTGTTCGACCGTGGCTGGGCCGAGGCTTACGAGCGCGCCGGCGGCAGCTATTATCCGAAACTGCAAATTGCGGTGCCGTTCACGCCCGCCTCAGGCCCGCGGCTTTTGCTGCGGCCGGGGCCAAATTCCGAGGCGGTGGCCCGCGCGCTTGCCGGTGGGCTCACCGAACTATGCGAGCAATGTGGCGCCTCGGGGGTGCATGTGACCTTCGCGCCGGAGACGCAATATCGCCTGCTCGGTGAGTACGGTTATCTGCAGCGCACCGACCAGCAATTCCACTGGGAAAACCGGGATTATGCGAATTTCGATGAGTTTCTCGCCGCCATGAGCTCGCGCAAGCGCAAAACCATCCGACGCGAGCGGCAGGACGCGCTGGCTAATGGCATCACCGCGCACTGGCTCACCGGCAACGATCTCACCGAGGACGTCTGGGACGCCTTCTTCGAGTTCTATATGGAGACCGGCTCACGCAAATGGGGCCGGCCCTACCTGACCCGCTCGTTCTATTCCTTGATCGGCGAGGCCATGCGCGAGCGCATTGTGCTGATCATGGCCAAGCGCGCCGGACGCTGGATCGCCGGCGCCATCAATTTTGCAGGCTCGCATTCACTGTTCGGCCGCCATTGGGGCGCCATCGAGCACCATCCGTTCCTCCATTTCGAGCTGTGCTACTATCAGGCGATCGATTACGCCATCGCGCACCGCCTCGCCCGCGTCGAGGCCGGCGCCCAGGGCGAGCACAAGATTTCCCGCGGCTATATGCCGACGACAACCTATTCGGCGCACTATATTGCTGACCCAGCGCTGCGCCGGGCCATCGCCGATTATCTTGTCCGGGAACGCGCTTACGTTGCAGCGGCCGGCGCCGAACTGGCCAGCTTTGCACCTTACCGCAAGGATTTGGCCGCCGAGCAAGAGGTCGACTAAGGCAGCTCACGGCGTGAGAGGAACGCGCGATGCAGAGTTACGATTCGAACAATATTTTCGCCAAAATCCTGCGCGGCGAAGTGCCGGCCTACAAGGTCTTCGAGGACGAGCGGACCTTCGCCTTTCTCGACATCATGCCGCAGGCACCGGGCCACACTCTGGTGATTCCAAAAATCGAGGCGCGCAACATTCTCGATATCGCGCCGGACGAACTCGCCAACCTCATCATGGTAACGCAGCGCATCGCCAAAACGGCCGTTTCGGTTTTCGCCGCCGACGGCGTCAATATATTTCAATTCAACGAGCCGGCCGCCGGGCAAACCGTGTTTCACTTGCACTTTCACGTCATTCCGAGAAAACCCGGCGTGCCGTTGAAGCCGGCCGCCACCATCAAGGAAGATCCCGCGATATTGGCGGATCAGGCGCGGAAATTGGCGTCCGCTCTGAAAGGATAGAGCAAACAAATCTGCCAATCAGGATAAAGGCGCCAAGCGGCATCGCAGACCGCGAGCGAAAAGCGCGGCCCCGAGCGGTGACGCTCAGCCGGCGCGCCCGCGCGAAACGCGCTCGATCTCGGCCCGCACCAGCCGCTCCACCATCCCCGGCAGATTGTCGTCGAGCCAGGTTTTCAGCATCGGCCGGAGCATTTCGCGCACCAGGTCTTCCAGGGTACGGGCATTCTGCGCCAGCACCGTTTGGGCCAGCGCATTAAAGGCGGAGTCGACCGCGCTACTTGCCTCTTGGGAAATCAGGGAGCCGCGCTCTCCCCCGCCGCGCGCCGCCATCGGGGCTACCATCGGAGCCGCCGGCGCCTCGCCGTCCTCATCAAAACCGACGTCGGAACTGCCATCGATCGTGCGAAATTGCGGATTGGGCATGACACTGGCCGGAGGGGCTGCGGCCGGCGGCTGCGTCATCGGCGCGGCCATCGACTCGGTGAGGTCGAGAATGTCGGAGGACTGATCCGCCACCGATTCGGGTTCGGGCGGGTCCGGCAGCATTGCCGGCTGGGCTTCGAACGGCTGCGCACGCGCAAGCGGCGAGACAGCGGGCGCCGAATTGATTGGCGGCGCGGCCGGGTGCGGTGGCGCCGGCTGAGCTTCCACTCTCGGCGGATCGGCGCCCCGAACCGGGATTTTAGTGGCATCGTCGTCGGCGATAATGCGACGGATGGAGGCAAGAATTTCCTCCATCGAGGGTTCCTGCGATTTCGCCGGTTGCGTCATACACAATTCCTCGCCTGGCTTGGCCGACCCGATCTTTGTGTGGCCTAACCCCGCGCCTGCCCCGTTTCTCCACCCGGCAGCCGTCGAACGTGCAGCGCCGCCGAATCACCCGCTGCAACTATGCCGTCGACAGGGCAGATTTGTCACCGCGAAAGTCGCGACCCCAAGGGACGCACTGTGGACACGCCCGCCCGGATACTCGGAGCAGATTCGCCGCGATCCGTCTATCTGCCGTCTGGCGTCCGTACGCCGACCCAGGCGTCGCGCACCTGCTGATAGTGCACCTGCGGATCGTAGATCAGCACATTAAGGCCGATGTGCTGCATCGACAGGCCGCCGACCGCAGCCAGCAGCGTATACGAGGCGACGACGCGATCATGCTGCGCAGTCACCAGCGCGACGCGGGCATTGACCAGTTCCTGTTGCGCGTTGAGGACGTCAAGCGTCGTACGCTGGCCGACGCGCGCTTCCTCGCGGACGCCGTTGAGCGCGATCTCGGCCGCGTTGACTTGCGCCGTCGTGGCTTCGATCTGAGCTTTGGCGGCGTCGAGTTGGCCCCAGCTCTGCACCACCGTCGCGCGCGCCTGGTCGCGGTTGACGTCGAGATTAAGCCGTTGCTGACCAACGGTCTCTTTGGATTGACGGATTGCCGAATATTCCGCGCCGCCCTGATAGAGCGGGATGGTCAGGGAGGTGAGCACGGAAGCAGTCGTTTGTTTGCGCACGTTGTATAGCGGATCGTATTCCTTCGCGGCGCTCGCTGTGAGCGACAGATTCGGATAAAGCGCTCCCTCGCTGATTTTCACTGCCAGCACGGCGATATCGACGCCGTAGGCGGCCGCGAGCACCGACGGACTTTGCGTCGCGCCTGCGGTGATCGCGCCGGGAAGGGTCGGCGGCGAGAACCGGTCGACCGGCGTGCCGGGAGCGAGCCGCCCGGGATCGACACCGATGACGCGGCGATAATTGGCCTGCGACGTCACGTAGTTCGACTGCGCGCCGAGCAAGGCCGAACGGCCCGCCGCCAGCCGCGATTCCGCTTGCGCGACGTCGGTGCGCGTCACCTCGCCGACATTAAAGCGATCGCGCGTCTGCTTGAGCTGTTCGGTGAGCACTTCGACGTTGCTGCGATTGAGATCGAGAATCGCTTCGTCACGCAGCAAATTCATGTAGGCGGTGGCGGCATCGAGCAGCACCTGTTGCTCGGTGACCCGCAAAGTCTCGCGCGCGCCCATCACCTGGCTCTCAGCTTGGCGCGTCTTGTTGGCCGTCTGAAATCCGTTGAACAGTGTCTGCGTCGCGGTCAAGCCTGCCCCTCGGCTGCCGAAATCCCTGCCAATATCCGAGTAGGAGACGGTATTGGGAAAAACGGCCTGATTGACGCTCTCGGAAAGTGTGCTGCTGTAATTGTAGCCGCCACCCGCGGTGATGCTCACTTTGGGCCGGTAGCCCGACAGCGCCTGCGGCACGTTCTCGTCGGTAGCACGCAAGGAGGCGCGTTGCGCATTGAGCGACGGATTGTTCTGGTACGCTTGGACGAGCGCCCACTCCAGCGTGTCAGCCCCAGCGACGGTGCTGTACGCGACTGCAGCGAGCCCGCCCAACGCGAGGCTCGCGATCCGAATATGCGCGCGCAGCCCGCGTCGACTCATGACGTAGACACAGCTCCCACTCCCTCCGCCAGCTCCCTGCGGCGGAACCCCTCGAACGGCAACGCTTTACGCTTCGGCCAATGGCTGGCCGAAGATGCCGAAGGGCTAACCTTAAGCTGCTGGCGAGCAAGGTGAAACCCCGCACCTGGGGATGAAATGCAAAAATCTGAGCATAGGCGTTTCCGCGCCACAGGTTCGCGGACGAGCACAGATCGGGAATTGAGAGAGGTTCAGCGCCTAAAATACGAAGGCCGGCGGCGCCGCAAAGCCCGGCAGAACGGGCGCGGCAGCGTCAAAGATCGGCCGGCCGACAAGGTGTCCCTCTACCACGCGGTAAATGATAGCCTTATTTGCAGGACCACCACCGAAAATGCATGCCAGGCGGCCGTTCGGCTTTAATTGGCTGCCCAAGGCCTCCGGCACGATTTCCGTCGCGCCATTGAGCAAGATGAGATCATAAGGTGCAGCGCTTGGCCATCCTCCGGCCAGAGGACCGGTGGCAAGTGTTACCTTGACGACGCCGGCCGCTTTGAACGCCTCTTGCGCCAGCTTCGCCAGGCCGACATCCGCCTCAAGCGCCACCACCGAACCGGTGATCCGCGACAGCACTGCAGAGGAATAGCCGGTGCCACAGCCGACATCGAGTACGTGGTCTTTCGGACCGGCCTTTGCCCCCTGAATGAGTTTGGCGAGAATCATGGGCTTGAGCAGCACGCGGCCGCCGCCAAGCGCAATGTCGCTGTCGAGGTAGGCTTGATCGGCCAGGCCCGGCGGCGCGAATATTTCGCGCGGGATGGCCAACATAGCGGCAATCAGATCGAGATTGGTGACATCGGCGGTACGAACCTGCCCGTCCACCATCATGCGCCGCGCCATGGCAGTGTCGAACATGATTGAATCCCCGCGCATCGCTGAACTTTATGTTTTTGCGGCAGCTTCGGCGAAAACGCAAGCGGTCTGCCGGGCGCACGGCGCGGTGAAGCCAAACCCTGGCTATTGAAAAATCAGCCCAGAATTCCGGCCAAATAAAACCCCGCCGGACAAAATTCAGCTGACGAAATCCAGCTGACGAAATCCCGCCATAAAAACCCTGGTCATAAAAATCCCGGCCATGGTGTGCCATGACCGGGATAAGCCACCAGTATCGAGCCCGCTTGACCGAGCGCGCCCGGGGGCAGCTGACGCGTCGTTACTCCGATTTTGATTTCATCATTTTTTTCTTCTTCATCGTCTTGTGGCCCATGCTCTTGCTCATGGTGCCCTTGCTCATGGAGCCCTTGCTCATGGAGCCCTTGCTCATGGAGCTATGGCTCATCGCACTGCCACCCGCCCCACCGGCAACCGGCGGCTCGCCGCCCGTTGCTGGGCCGTTTTGCGCAAGCGCCAGCGAAGTCGCGCCCGCAATCAGAGCGGCGGCAATCGTCACAGTTTTAAAAATGGCCATTCCTGTCCTCCGGGGTACCCATTTTGTCGCGCCAATGTTTTTGCGCGGGAGTGTAACTCGGCCGGCAAGCCAAAGTTCCCATCCTCGGTTCCATCGAAACACTACCGCGGACCTGGATTCGGCATAATTTCGTCCAGGCATTGCTTAATCCATAGGGGGCAGTTACCCATGCGCCCCGATGGCCACGTGGCGGAGTGGTTACGCAGCGGTCTGCAAAACCGTTTACCCCGGTTCAATTCCGGGCGTGGCCTCCAGCCTTCGCACGCGCAACGCCGCGAAAGCCGTGCGCCGTAGCCACTTTGGGTGAAGATGGACCTATCGCGCTTGTCCCGGCTGGCAAGCCAGCAGTTCGATACGCGCAAACGCTTTCAAACCCCGGCCGGCTTTGTTATATGCCGCTTCCTACACGTGAGCAGGCTTTTCCCCGGTAGCTCAGTGGTAGAGCAACCGGCTGTTAACCGGTTGGTCGCTGGTTCGAATCCGGCCCGGGGAGCCAACAGCCAGCCAACTTTTGTTCGCGGGTGCCCATTTCGGTCTGAAATCTCTAGATTTTTCAGACCTGTAGTTGGATTCTGCGTTCACAGCGGGTCATCGCCGTCCAGCAGCGGCCAGCTTTTTTTGCCGGTATGCTAAGAACAAGCGATCACGAACGGTACGCAAGACGAACCTTGGCCTTGACCGATACCGCTATTCGTAACCTCAAGCCGAAAGAGACGCCCCTATAAGATCGGTGATAGCCGCGTATTTCCGAGATCGATGCGGCGAGCTACGCCGCGGCCTTGCGAAACTATGAAATTCGGCGATCGAGCGGGATCGGTGAGCGCGCTTGGAAGCAACGCCGGGAGCTGGCAACGTCGGAAGCGAGATCGTAGGAATAAAATCAATGGTAGAGTTGCCCCTCGCCACCCATCGCTATAAGCCGAGCCGCTTGGCCCCGGCGATCATTCCCCAAACGGCTCCCGCCGAAACCGCCACAACGACGAGCGTGGCAAGAAGCCCGAGGGAGAGTAGAAGGCCGTCGTCCTCAACATAGGCAACCGACAGCACGACGATAATTAGCGCCGGCACGACTTGGGCCAGGGGCAGCGGCGTGAGCAACAGCACCGCGGTTAGAAATATGACGGCGACACCAACCAGCCGCTTTGGAGCTCCCGAGGATATTTGCCAGCGCGGACGAATGATCCTTTCGAGATAACGCAAGGCTGGGACTGCACGCCGGACCACGCCGGCCAAGTGACGGGTCGGTAGCGGCCGGCTGGCAATTTGGTGCGGAAAGGTCGGCGCACTACGACCAGCGATCATATCAATCGCCGGAGCCAAGAGCAGCAAACCTGCTATGTAAGAAATGCCCGGCACTATCGAGATCAGCGCCAGGACCAGAACGATGACGCCGAACGACCGCCGATGCAGCTGTCCTGAAAGCCAACCCAACGTAAAATGGTCGGGCGGCAGGTTATCAAGCAGCTGCTGCAGCACTTCCGAGGCCGGGCCACGCGCGGTGTTGTCAGCGGACCGCTCAGAGTGTGACTCGGCGCTTAAAACCGTTTCGGCCGCCGTTGGCTGCTTTTGGGCTTCCATCTTTTTTCTGAAAGCCCGTTGCGGGTCATCAGCGGCGGGCATTATCGTGAACTCATTACTTCGTCAACGCTGTCACCGGTGCGTCGGTGAATTCGGTTATCGCACCAAATGCGTTATACTTGTTCTCGTCGCGGCGGAAATTCTTCGCGCCTCTTTCCCATCTCCGCGGCTTGCGCCAGGACTATCGGGGCAGCCAGTGGTAACGCAAAGTGGATATGGTGGCCACTACGCGGCTTTAAGAGCGCCCAGATAGAGAATAAACCTTGGCCGATCAGTCGGTGGGTCTGAAGAAAGAGGCACCCCACACCACGTCATCCCCGCAACCAACCAGGAGGCTGCTGCGTGATTGCCGTTGCCATCGATATCGGCGGCACCTTTACCGATTTGGTTGGATTTGACGACCGCGCCGGGCGCTTCGTCGACGCCAAGAGCCTCACCACGCCGGCCAATCTCGTGCAGGGCATCATCGATTGCCTGCAGAAGAGTGGCCTGACCGCAGGCGCCATCGATGAACTCATCCACGGTTCGACGATCGCCATCAATACGCTCATTGAACGCACCGGAGCCAAGACCGGGCTGATCGTCACCAATGGAACCCGCGACGTTTACATCATTGGTCGCGGCAACCGTCCGGAGGCGTACAATCTTTTCTTTCATCGCCATCGTCCGCTGGTGCCGCGGCATCTCACCCGGGAGGTCACCGGGCGCGTGCTGGCGTCGGGCGCGGTCCACGAGAAGCT